>JAKLPV010000031.1 GCA_022013685.1 Anaerolineae bacterium | reverse complement strand
CTAACGCCTTACCGCCATGTAGCGGAAGTAGAGCATAAGCAGTAAAATACAGCATCGGCAAAACAAAAAACAGAGTGGCGATAAATCTTCTCGTCACTCTGTTTTTTGTGCAGTGTTGTATGTTTACATCAAATTTGCAGGAGAAAAATGTGAGATATTTCATCATCGTTAATCCCGTTTCGGGGCGTGGGCTGGGGGAAAAATCCATTCCTCGCATCAAAGCCTTTTGCGAAAGTCACAACATAGACTATACCCTTATCTGCACGGAAAGGCCCTGGCACGCAGCAGATCTGGCCGAACAGGCCGCGCAGGAGCATTATGATGTGCTGGTCTGCGCCAGTGGGGACGGCGCTTTCAATGAAGCGCTCAACGGCTTGATGCGCGCCCGCGCGGCTGGCTTCAATCATACCGCCCTGGGCGTGATTTCGATCGGCACGGGCAACGACTTCGCCGGGGGGGTCGGCATTCCGACCACACTCGAGGAAAGCCTGGAAACCCTCGCCCAGAATAAACGCCGCAAGGTGGATATCGGCAAGGTTTCAGGCGGAGATTATCCCGAAGGGCGCTATTTCGGCAACGGGATCGGGATCGGTTTTGACGCAGCGGTCGGGTTTGCGGCACTGCAACTGCGCTTTCTGCGCGGGCTGCCCGCCTACCTGATCGGGGCCATCCAGACCGTGTTTTTCTACTACACCCCTCCGCGCCTGAAAATCATCCTGGATGATGAAAGCATCGAACAGCATTCACTAATGGTCTCTGTCATGAACGGTCAACGCATGGGCGGCGGATTCCGCATGGCGCCAAATGGCGACCCGCACGACGGCCTGTTCGATCTGTGCATCGCCGAAAAGGCCGGCAAAATGCGTATTTTTGGCCTGATTCCGCTTTTCATTCAAGGCAAGCAGGAAGGCCAGCCTGAGATCAAGATGCGCCGCTCTCGCAAGGTGACGGTAACCGCCATCGAGGGCGATTTCCCTGCCCACGCAGACGGCGAGACTTTGTGCCTGAAAGGCAAGGAACTAAGGCTGGAATTAATCCCCGACGCGCTGGAAATCATCACGGCAAAGGTATAATCGGCCCATGAATATTGCGCGTTGGATCGTTACGTATGGATGCAAGCTCGGCCTGGAAGTGATGTGCCGAATTCGCAAAGAGAACTGGGAAAGCGTTCCCAAAGAAGGCCCGTTGCTGGCTTTTGCCAACCATACCGGCATGGTCGAAGCGCCGGTCATGTACACCCAATTGCAGCCGCGCCCCAAAGTCACCGCCCTGGCCAAGATCGAAACCTGGGACAACTGGTTCCTGAACTGGGTCTTCACGCTATGGGAGATCATCCCCATCCGGCGCGGCGAAGCCGATATGGACGCCCTGCGCAAATGCCTGGAACTGCTCGAAAAGGGCTACATCCTGGGCATTTCGCCCGAGGGAACGCGCAGCCGCAGCGGAAAACTGATCCGCGCGCACGGCGGCGTGGCCATGCTGGCGCTCAAAAGCGGCGCGCCGCTCGTCCCGGTGGCGCATTGGGGCGGCGAAGATTTCAGCGCCAACCTGAAAAAGTTCAAGCGCACCGACTTTAACATTCGCGTGGGCAAGAAGTTCTATCTCGATGCGCACGGTGAACGGGTCTCAAAAGAGATCCGCCAGCAAATGGCCGATGAGATGATGTATCAACTGGCAAAATTACTGCCGGAGTATTACCGGGGGGAATACAGCGACATCGAAAATGCGACCGAGAAGTATTTGCGGTTTGAATAACGAAAAGTGGAAAGTAGACCAGCTACTTTCCACTTTCTATTTTTTTGGCAATCGCGCGGTCAACTTTGCCCATCGGGTATTGGGATAACTCTGCAATTTCGACCCATTTTAGCGGGGAATCTTCGGGGATGTGGATCAGCTCACAGCGCCAGGGGATTTCCGTCAGCTTGAAGTGGGTGTAGGCGTGGCGGACCTCGTCCATACGCGCCAGCGGACTGACCTTCAGCCTGTATTCCGTTTCAATGACGGCAGCCAACGCCTCGGGGGAGTCCGTGTCCACTTCGGCGGAGGGGAATTCCCACAGGCCGCCAAGCAGGCCCGCAGCGGGTCGCTGTTTCAGCAGGGTTTTTCCATCCACGACCAGCACCGCCGCGGCTTTGAGTTTGTGCGGGACCGCGGCTTTGGGCTTCATCACCGGGCGTCCTTCCTGCACGCCCAGAGCGCGCGCCTTGCACAGCTCCGCAAGCGGGCAAAGCAGGCAAAACGGGTTTTTTGGCAGGCAGACGGTCGCGCCCAGATCCATCAGGGCCTGG
>JAKLPV010000030.1 GCA_022013685.1 Anaerolineae bacterium | reverse complement strand
TGCTTCTGGTGCAGGTGCCGGATTGGCAGCGGCTTTTAATGCACCTATCTCCGGTCTGACCTTTGTGCTGGAGGAAGTCCAGCGCGACTTTCACCCGATTGTCTTTGCGGCAGCGTTCCTGGCGGCTGTGATAGCAGACATAGTGGCGCGAGTACTTTCTGGATCGGAGTCGGTTTTTGCCATCCCGGTCTACGAAACGCCGCCATTGGCATCTCTGCCTGTTTTTGCCCTGCTTGGGATTTTGGCAGGAGTGTTGGGGGTGATATTTAATCGTAGTTTGTTGGCAACCCTCAATTTGTTTTCGCGGTTTAGCGGCAAAACTATTATCATGGTTGCGGCAGGTTTTGGCGCTTTGGCTGGTTTGATTGGCTGGTTTTCACCTTCGGCGGTTGGCAGCGGGCATGCGTTGGCAGAAACTGCTCTTGCTGGTGAGATTACGCTAGCGGCCATCCCGCTCTGGTTTGGTTTACGGTTTTTCCTGACGGTTGGAAACTACGGTACTGGCGCGGCAGGTGGAATATTTGCACCGTTATTGGTGCTGGGGGCTTTATTGGGGCTGGCCACGGGCGAGGTTGCTCACGCCATTTCACCACTAATAGCGCCGGTTCCGGCAGCTTTTGCGGTGGTGGGCATGGCCGCGTATTTCACGGCGATTGTGCGTGCTCCGCTAACGGGAACGCTTTTGATTATTGAAATGACAGGCAATTACGAACAAATGCTGCCCCTTCTGGTTAGTTGTTTCTGTGCCTATGCCGTTGCAGAGGGGCTGAAAAACTTGCCCATTTACGAGGCTTTGCTCGAACGAGATCTGACGCGCAACCAGTCCAGAATTACCTTCAAGGATCCAATGGTGGTCGATTTTGAAATTGAGCGCGGCGCCCCTTTTGACGGCCGGGAGGTGCGCTTCTTAGGTTTACCCCCTGGTTGTGTGCTGGTACGCTGTGCGCTGGATGGGCACGAAATTGTTCCGGTTGCGACCACTCGTCTCGAAGCACATATGAAAATCACTGCGCTTATATCTCCTGAAGCAGCCAACAGTCTGCCCACCTTGCGTAAGGGATGCAAGACAGACGTAAATGGATAGCCTAATACCAGTTTTTAAGCGCAAATTTGCCAGTTTTAAGCGCTCTGTAGCTTTTACGCTTGGCTCCGTTACTTTATGAACAATTTTTACAGGACAACTTGAGATATTTAATGTTTCTTTTTAGCCATATGCCCATAGATGTTTCCTTTTCATGATGCATGGCTGTGGATTTGCACATGGTCTGCCGCCCGACATTTGACAACAAGGTGCTGGGACGGTTAATGCGTTGAATGTACACAAGATGCTGAGCATGATCCTTTCTAGAAATCGTTATATGACAGAAGTTTAACCTTTCTCTGCGCGAATATAACTGCACTTGGCAAAGGCGTTTTAACATTCAAATTGACTATTTCATACCTTGGGAGAGACCAAAGATGACAACTGGGCAGCTGATCATTTTTTCAACATTGCTACTTACGCTTGTTTTGTTTATCTCTGGTCGTTGGCGATACGATATTGTTGCGCTGATAGCTTTGTTAATTGTGACTTTGACAGGGCTTATTCCTGTAAGCCGAACGTTTACTGGTTTTAGCAACCCAGCTGTTATTACGGTAGCCGCAGTCCTGGTACTCAGTCGAGGATTGCAGAATTCAGGAATTGTTGATTGGATAGGCCAACAATTAGAGCGACTAAAAGGCGGCGTTACCATTCAACTATTGGCCCTAACCACTATTGTAGCCATCCTGTCTGCTTTTATGAATAATGTTGGCGCATTAGCGCTTTTGTTGCCAGTGGTCTTACAGCTTGCCCGCAAGAAAAAAATTTCTGCATCCATGTTGTTGATGCCTCTGGCTTTTGCATCTCTTCTCGGTGGAATGACTACGCTGATTGGGACACCTCCGAACATTATCGCGGCATCATTCCGGCAGCAAGCTGGCGCAGAACCTTTTGGCATGTTTGATTTTGCTCCAGTTGGGGTAGGCGTTGCAATTGCAGGTTTATTATTCATCGGGCTGATTGGTTGGCGTTTAATCCCTGTTCGTCAAGGAAAATCTTCTTCAGAAGATCTTTTTGAAATTGAAAACTATGTCACTGAAGTAATCATTACTGAAGATTCGGGGCTAAATGGAAAACGTTTGCGTGAAGTCAACCCGTTTTGTAAAACTGATGTAAATATTGTTGGCTTAATACGCGATGGAGAGCGCCGAATGGAGCCTTCGGTGATGAACAAACTACGAACTGCGGATATTCTTATTGTTAGCGCTGACACCGAGAATCTTAAAAAAATGGTCGATGCCGCTGGGTTGGAACTTGTTGGCAGTAAACAAATTGGCCAGGCTGATTTGGAATCTGAGGATGTAACACTGATTGAAGCTGTTGTTATGCCAAACTCACTTACCCTGGGAGGCACGGCGCGAAGCTTAAATTTACGGGCAAATTATGGTGTTAACCTTCTGGCAATTTCCCGCCAAGGTCAGATTTTCCGTAACCGCCTAGACCGAATCCGATTCCGCAGCGGAGACGTTCTACTTTTGCAGAGTCATATCGAAACAATAAAACAAGTTATAGAAACTATTGGGTGTCTGCCTTTAGCAGGGCGCAGCTTGCGAATTGGACATTCAAGACAAATTATGTCAACTTTGGGTATTTTTGGCGCAGCCTTGTTAGTGGCGGCCCTGGGGCTAATTCCTGCAGCAGTCTCCTTTGTTACTGCTGTTGTATTGATGGTAATCCTAAAAATTGTTTCCTTGCGCGAAGCATACGAGAGTATTGACTGGCCTATCATCATTCTATTGGGAGCAATGATTCCTGTTGGTGAGGCGCTGGAAACTACCGGCGGCGCACAACTGGTTGCCAATTCTCTTCTTGGGTTTTCTGGCCAGATCGCGCCTGCGGTCATGCTGATCATCGTTTTAGTAAGTACGATGTTCTTATCAGACGTGATCAACAACGCGGCGGCGGTAGTATTGATGGCGCCGATTGGTATAAGCGTGGCGCAAGGTATGAATGCTTCAATTGACCCATTTCTGATGGCAATCACGATCGGTGCATCATGCGCATTCTTGACACCGATTGGGCATCAATCGAACACTTTGGTCATGGGGCCAGGCGGATACAAGTTTGGAGATTACTGGCGAATGGGTTTGGTGCTTGAGTTAATCGTTGTTGCGGTGGCAATCCCCCTAATTTTGATTTTCTGGCCGCTTTAATTTTCGCATCATTATATCCCTTGAAAAAAAGTAAAAGCGGTGTTTGCTCCTTGATCGAGCAAACACCGCTTTTGCCAGCAATTCACAGGGATTTAAATCAATATTGAAGGGTTAATTAGCGGGTTTTCAGCAATCAGGTAAAATCTTCTTAGGAGGCGTCATGACCCCTGAAATTGTTCTTGTGCTCGCAATTCTTCTGGTTGCCATCCTGCTTTTCATTACCGGCATTTTCCGCATGGACATCACAGCATTGATTGTCCTACTCGCGCTGGGATTTAGCGGCTTGGTTGATACCAATCAAGCGCTGGCCGGATTTGGCAATTCGGCGGTTATTACGGTTTGGGCCATGTATATTCTTTCTGCCGGGCTAACGCGTACGGGGATAGCCAATTTCATCGGGGCCTGGTTGCTAAAGGCTGCCCGCGAAAGCGAAGTTCGTCTGATTGCCCTGCTGATGACGGTTACGGCGATTCTTTCATCGTTTATGAACAACGTGGGTGTTGCTGCCATGTTTCTGCCGATTACGCTCGAAATTGCGCGCCGCACCAAACGTCCGCCCTCGCGTCTGCTGCTGCCGATGGCTTATGGCTCGTTACTTGGTGGCTTAATCCTATTGATTGGTACATCCAGCAATCTGATTGTGCGCGATGTGATGCGCGAAGCGGGTTATACCCCACTGGGAATTTTCGACTTTGCCCCGGGTGGGCTGGTGATTTTTCTGATCAGCGCGCTTTACATGACCCTGGTTGGACGCCACTTCCTACCGGTGCGCCAAACGCCCCAGGCTCTCTCTGCAGATGATGCAGGGGAATCCAGTTCGCTTCAGTATGGGCTGGAGGAACGCCTGGCAATGCTCATCCTGCCGGAAGACAGTTCTCTGGCAGGAAAAACGCTTATCGAAAGCCGCATCGGGCGCGCCTTGGGATTGAATATCTTGAGCATCCAGCGCAAAAATGGCCGCAGCCTGACTGTCGAGCCAAACACCGCCCTGGAAGGCGGCGACCGCCTTTTGGTGCTTGGACGACTTGAGCGCATCGATGAGGTCTGCCAGAGTCCGTTGTTTAGTATTGAAACGGGTTTGCCAGCTATTGAGCGCCTGTTGAGCGGTAACGTTGGTTTGGCAGAGTTTTGTGTGCTGGAAGATTCGCCATTTGCATCCAAAACGTTGGCTGAAATTAGTTTCCGCCAACAACACCAGGTTAACGTATTGGCAATTCGCAAGGGCGAGATGGTTCAACGTACGAATTTGCAGGACATCACTCTCAACCCCGGTGATTTTCTGTTGGTGCAGGGACCGGTTGAGAATATCCAGGCCCTGCAAAGCCTGCCGCGTTATCGCCGCCTGGCTTTGCAGGATATTGGCGGGTATCAACTTGATGACCGTTTGCTTTCCATTCGTGTTTCTGAAAATTCATCATTGATTGGTCAAACCCTGGCTGAGTCCCGGCTGGGCGAGGCTTATGGGTTGGCTGTGTTATGGATTGAGCGCACTGACCAGGACTGGCATCTGCCCAATCCATCCATGCGCTTGCAGGCTGGCGATTCGCTGGTAGTGGGTGGCAGGCCATTGGATATTGAAGTTATTAAAGGGCTGCAAACTTTGCAGGTCGAACGCCGTGTTGAGGTTGATTTGCAAAACTTGAGCAGTGGCCCGGTGCAGGTAGTCGAGGTGATGCTCTCGCCGCAGACATCTCTGGCGGGCAAGACTCTGCGCGAGATTCGTTTCCGCGAAAAGTTTGGCGTCTCTGTGCTGGCTATCTGGCGCGGTGAGCGTTCTTATCGCAGTAACCTGGGTGAGTTTCCCTTGCAATACGGTGATGCTTTGTTGTGTTATGGTGAGCAGGAGCGCCTGAAAACCCTGGCACGTGAACGCGATTTCGTTGTCCTGAAAATGGACATGCAGGAAAATCCACGCATCAACAAGGCTCCGGCGGCCGGCTTGATTATGCTTGGCGTGATTTTGGCGGCCATACTGTTTGGGCTGCCCATTTCCCTGGCAGCCCTGGCTGGCTGTGTCCTAATGGTCTTGAGTGGTGCGCTGACGATGGACGAAGCCTATCAATCGATCGACTGGCGTTCCATCTTTGTTATGGCGGCCATGCTGCCGATGGGCGTGGCAATGCAGCAGAGCGGGGCGGCGGCCTTACTTGGAAACCTTGTTGTGCAGATCTTGGGGCAATATGGACCATCTGCTATTCTTCTTGGACTGATGTTTTTCACCCTGGCAATCACCCAGTTTATGCCCAGTGCAGCGACAGCCGTGATTATGACCCCAATTGCGCTTAATACCGCCGCAAACCTGGGTATTGCTCCGCAAGCCTATGTACTGGGCATGGCTTATATTATTGCCGCCTCCTTTCTAAGCCCGGTGGCGCACCCGGCCAATTTGATGGTAATGAGTCCTGGTGGCTATCGATTCAGCGACTTTTTGCGTCATGGCCTGCCGATTGCGCTGATTGTGATTTTCACCAGTGTCCTGATTTTGCCGCTGTTGTTCCCGTATTGATATATTCTCAATCAGGTTCGACCGACTTGTTTCTCCTTTTTTTCTGCTGCCGGACTTTTACGAAGTTTTTTAGTAATGCGGATTAAATAACTTTCGAGATTGGGATGGCTCGGTAGTTCCAGGCAGGAAGGAAGTCATCGAAGACAATGCGCATGGTCTGTTTGAAATCATTGGCCACTTTTCGCCCAGTTTGGTAAATCGTTTCGATGACTTTAACAAATACCTTCAATCCTTTGCTGGTCTTGGTTTTTTCGATCAG
>JAKLPV010000029.1 GCA_022013685.1 Anaerolineae bacterium | reverse complement strand
TGTTATTTCTTTACAAGAAAAATCACATTATTTGACCAGGGCCGAATTTGAGATTCGGACTTGATACTGTCTTCTCCAAATATTAAGCCTATTAGCTCTCTCAATTCATTAGTCGTTTTGTAACCAACCTGGGCGTCCCCGCTAATATATCGATCAAAAAAGTAGCATATAAAATAAATAGGCGTGTAGTTTCTGTCCCATTCTTTGAGAACAAGATAACCATCTGGTTTTAATGTTTTACGGGCATCCTCAAGAATTTCTTGATGTAGTTCCCAGGGAATATGATGCATAACATCATTGATGCCCAACAAATCAAAACACTCGATATGCTCTGCCGCAAATTCCTTGATAGGCTGTTGCTTGAAAGTAACACGTTTTTCATTGCCGTTAAACATTCGGCCAATTTTAGGGGTTATATCGATACCTGTCACTGTGGCCTTGGGATATTCAAGAAGCAGTTTTTCGACAACCACACCTTCTCCACAGCCAAACTCCAATATATTTGAAGCAGGACACCATTGTTTTATTTGATGCGTCAAATGATCCAAATCAATAAACATGCTTCGGTAAAATTTGGCAACAGGTTTTTCTAGTGGGCCAAGTAACTGACGAACGGCAGGGCCAATGGGCATTTTTTACTCCCAAAAGAGAATTGGCTTGGCTATCCAAGCATCGTCCGAATTTTATCAAGTGTTTTGATGTTTCCTTGTAATGGAATCATCGGAATATTTTGTATATCAGCAATCAGGGCTTGTATCAATAGTTGGAATCCCATAATGAGAGGCAATACCGCAAGCATCACCGTTCCGGTAGATGCCGGGGTTTCCAGTTGAGAGGACAGATACCAATGGTATGCACCAAAGATGATTCCAAAAAGGCTAAAACTTATTCCGAGTAAAAATAACATTGAAACAATACCAAAGTCACGAACAAAATATTGTATAAAAAATCTGCGCATAAAACCGGCTAACAGCAATGGGGGAAATTCGAACAGCACTTTCCATTCTGAAAGTGAACTGGTTTCATCTTGATATCTGGCTGGAATATGAATATCCTGTATCACAGCACGAATGATGCCGAGTTCTATTAGCATGCTGCTTTCGAAAAAATAGCGCTTATGGATTTTTTTGGTTTCCAATAAAGATGTTATGGAAGAGTGTATGGCGGTGTAACCGTTTGTTGGGTCAAAGATATTCCAATAACCTGAAGCCACTTTTGTCAGGAATGACAAGCCCGCATTGCCCATGCGGCGGATAAATGGCATGTTTTGCAGTTCATTGATGTGCAGGAAGCGATTACCTTTTGTATAGTCAGCCTGGCCTGTAAGAATGGGCGCTAGCAATGAAAGCAGGTAGGCTGGATCCATCTGGTCATCACTATCCATTTTAACAATAATTTCTGCCCCAAGTTCTACTGCCTTTTTATAGCCGGTAAGAACTGCGCCGCCTACGCCTTGATTGGTTTGATGGGATATCAGGCAAATACGAGCATCAGAACAGTTTTGTACTATTTCGACAGATTGATCTGGGCTGCAATCATCCACAATGACAATGTGAGAAATATATGCAGGAATTCCTCGCAAAACCGCGCCGATATGTTTTTCAGCGCGGTAAAGTGGTATGACAATAGCGATACGTACAATGTTTTTTTTCACAAGTTATCGCCCGATCAAATTTTTCAAATCATATCGGAAACCATAAGGACATCGATAGCTAAAGATAAGGTCACCAGAAAAATCTGCGCCAATTAGTTCTCCTTGTAGATATGTATCTGAAATAGTTATTGCCCCGAGAGCTGCTGCGCTAATATGGTGTTCTTCAGGAGAAATTTGAATCGAATATTTGCGATCTTTTGAATCTGGTAAAGGTGAGAAGTAAAAGGTTTTCCAATTGCGGCCGACTACTTTGGGAACAAACGCTTTTTTATTGAAGATAACAGTTCCGTCTGTTTCGTCAACGAGGAGAACATTCAAGTAGCCGATTCTTTCTCCCGTTGAAGGCGCTAATAAAAACGATACGGTATGAAGGTCATTGCATTCTGCTATGAATGTTTGTGTAAATGGCCTGTCTAGTTGACCAATAATTGTATCAGGGCTTTCAGTTTGCAATTGTTGAGGCAGCCCACAACCACCCGCCAAGGTTGGTGTGTAATAATACTCTCCACATAGAACAAAAAACTTCAGGTAGATTGTCTGAAGCCCTAGGATGAGAACGCAAGAGACAAGGCCGATAATAAGGGTTGTTAAAGCCTTATTGATTATATTTGGAATATCAAAAAACTTAAAAGATGTAAGAACATATAGAATTAAGGGAAATACGGCAATAAAATAGCGTCCCTGAACGCCTTGGGCAACAGCGCTCCTGTAAGGAGTCCAAAGGATATACATGCTGGTTACCGTTGCAAAAATGTATAGAAGGAAAGCCCCTGAAAAAATTATTGTTTGTTGAAAACCAAGATGTCTGGTTTCTTGCATATCCCTAACGATTGCCATTATTAAGGCAGCCGCAAATAAGATATATGTAAAGTCTGGCATGGGGGTTGTGAGCCAACCAAAAAATCCAATAAAGCCTTTAGAATAGAACTCTGTCATCGCGATAAGCGTAGAAAAAAACATTTTTATCAATGATACAGGGTTTGACAAAATGAACGCTAATTGTGCCCCTGGCATGACAGATTCGCTAGGGGTAGAAAAATTAGAGGATGTAATTGATATCCACCATATAGCAACACAGGTGGATATGAAAAATTGTGTTCCCATAAAAAACATTTTCTTTTTAAGACTTCCAAAACGAATGGTGGGAATTGCAAGCAATAAGAGAATTAGTAACAAACTTATTTGTTTTGTCAGCGCCAATAAGATTCCCAAACCTGTAAAAATCAGTTTTTGTTTTGTAGATAATTTGGTTTGGGAGAATGAGTTATTAATGATTAAGTGAATATATAAAAAGCTCAAAGCAAGCAGTACACCATCTGCTGAGTATGATGCAGCTAGATAGACCGTCATAGGCATGGCAAATAGAACCAATAAACTGTGGTTTAAAAAAAGTGATTTACTTAATATTGTGTAAGTAATGCAGATGTAAAATCCCAGGCCGAAAAGTCTTCCTATTAAAAAGACCCACCTTGTATTCCAATTGAATGCATTCCCAATAACAATGCCAACTACTTGGGGAAGATAGTTTATAGGGGAGTAATGTGTCGCAACATGTATTCCCGGTTGTGCAAGAAGACTTTCTGTAGCATTCAACCCATCAAGATATTTGTGGCTATCTATTGCACGCGCTTTTCCAAAGCGGATATGATATTCTTCCAAGATATTTAGAAATTCACCGGGAAGAATTACTGCTTGGGATGGAATTATGTTCCCACTAGCAATGTCATATACGCGAGCAAAATGGGCGTCTTCGTCAGGCACTTCATTGGGGGGAACAAAGACGGCGAACAGAACCCCTGATATGCTGGCTAGTATTAAAAATATTGTTTGAATTTTTAATTTCATATTGGAACCGAGCAATACCCCGGTCAGTTACCCTTGAATGGTTCGAGTTTCTGTTTGATTTCTGGCGGAATTTCTCCCATTTTACCCAGCAAGCCGTCATAAGTGCCATGCAGAAACGCCTTAAATTTTAGGATGCGTTGGTCTTCCAGGCTAAATGCGCGGATAAAGGTTCTAACCGTCGTAATCATTTCATAGAAAAACCAATGCGGCTGTTTGAGCGCGTACGTTTTAAGCATGGCAATTCGGTTACGGCTGATGTAATACCAGCGCACCGGAGAATGAAAGGTTGGGTAGAGCGTTTTTCCCAGCAGTTTCTTCTCCTGGCGTTTGCCAAGGTTGTGAATTAGCCTGGCTTCACACTGAACCGATATTTCATATCCGTGCTGGATGGCGCGCAGGTTGTATTCTGTGTCCACATAATCGATGAAAAAGTCATCTCGAAAAGGGCCGAGTTTTTTCCAAATTTCCAAGTTATATAAGGAGCCTGATGTGATGGTAATGGTGACGTTTCGCAATAGCCCGCATTCAGAAGATACGTGTTCGTATACGAATTTATTCTTGCGACGCATGTATTGTGACAGGCGCGGCAGAAGCTCTTCGACAATCATTGGTGCAAGAACGGCTAGTTTCTCCCGATTGGGGTGATTTTCCAATCCTTGAATGAGGGCGTTGACCATCCCTGGGGCTGGAATACTATCCTGGTCTAGGGTGATGATGTATTCATAGCCATGTTCAATTGCCCACTGAAAGCCCTGGTTCAGGGCGGTGGCAATGCCAAGATTTTTGTTATTTAGGCTCATGGAGAGCATTTCTTCATAACGCTGCACCTGATTATGAAAGGCAGGTTGTTTATCCAGACTGATTCCATTGACTATCAGAATAATCTGGTGAAATTCTTTATACAGTTGTTCAAGGTGCTCAAGAAAATTATTGGGTGGGTTGTAAACTACGATTAGTGCTAAAGCTTTTGATTGACGTGACAATAAGATTTGTTTCATATATTTTGTTCTTGTGCGTTCAGCGAACGCAAATCTTCTTTTACCATCATTTCAACTAGTTCTTTAAATGTTACTGATGGCTGCCATCCTAGCATACGATGGGCTTTGCCTGGATTCGAAAGCAATATATCCACTTCTGCCGGGCGATAAAATTTAGGGTTCTGTACAACATAATCTGTATAATCAAGGCCAACATAATTGAAAGCTATTTCGCAAAATTCACGAACGGTATGCGTTTCTCCTGTGCCTATGACAAAATCTTCGGCTTTTTCGTATTGAAGCATCATCCACATTGCTTTGACATAATCAAAAGCATAACCCCAATCTCTTTGGGCTTCAAGGTTGCCTAACCGAAGTTCTTTTAATAAACCAAGTTTGATGGCGGCAACAGCACGGGAAATTTTTCGAGTAACAAATTCCAGACCTCTTCTAGGACTCTCATGATTAAAAAGAATACCAGATGTTGCAAATAAATCATATGATTCGCGATAATTAACTGTGATCCAGTGTCCGTATACTTTTGCTACGCCGTACGGGCTGCGCGGGTAAAAGGGTGTTGTTTCTTTTTGTGGCACTTCCAGCACTTTGCCGAACATTTCGCTACTTGATGCCTGATAAAATTTAATTTTAGGATTAACTTGGCGTATAGAATCTAGCATCCTAAGCACGCCCACTGCTGTAACTTCAGTAGTAAGCGCAGCTTGTTGCCAGGATGTTGGCACGAAAGATTGTGCTGCTAAATTGTATATCTCTGTTGGTTGGAATTCTTCTAAAATGTTGACCAGTGAACTTTGATCATGCAAATCACCCTGGGTAATTGTAACTTGATCCTGTATATGGGCAATACGCTCAAAATTTATTGTACTGGTTCGTCTTGCCATACCAATAACGGTATAACCTTTAGATAGTAGAAGTTCTGCTAAATACGAGCCGTCCTGGCCTGTGATGCCTGTAATTAGTGCTGTGGTCATTAATTGTTTTCTCCCTGGTTATTTTTAACTTTAGTTTCCGCTAAGTCGTGCTTGACAATTGTGAGAGAAGTTCCCAAACAAGGAATACAAAAAGGACGGATACGAAATCCGCTATGTTCT
>JAKLPV010000028.1 GCA_022013685.1 Anaerolineae bacterium | reverse complement strand
GCCAGTATGCTTCTAGCCGCTTGTGGTCCGAGTGGTGCGGCTGGCGGCGATACAATTAAAATCGCCATCCTGGCCCCGTTAAGCGGCCCCGTGCCGACCTTTGGCGTCTCCACCCGCGATGGCATCTTGATGGCTATCGAAGAGTGGAATGCCAAGGGTGGCGTTCTCGGTAAGCAGATCGAAGCCATTGTGGCCGACAGCCAATGCACCGCCGACCCGGCTGTCAATGCGGCCAACAAGGTCATCGACCAGGATAAAGTCCACTACATCATCGGTGAAGTATGCTCGAGCGCATCCATTCCTGTTTCCGAGATCGCGGAACAGAAGGGCGTTCTGCAAATCAGCCCCACTTCGACCAACCCGAGTGTAACCCTGAACCCGGATGGCAGCACCAAACAGTACATCTATCGCGCTTGCTTCATTGACCCCTTCCAGGGTCTGGTGATGGCCAAGTTCGCCCTTAGCCAGGGCAAGAAAACCGCCTTCATCATGTTCGACCAGGGTAACGACTACGTTTTAGGCCTGGCCGAGGCCTTTGAAGAGTCGTTCACCGCTGGCGGCGGTACCATTGTGGGCAAGGAAGCCTACACCGGACAGGATACCGACTTCTCAGCCATCCTGACCAAGGTTGCCGACAGCAAAGCCGATGTATTGTTCCTGCCTGACTACTACAACATCGTAAACCTGGTTGCTACCCAGGCCAAGGAACGTGGCGTTACCTCTGCCATGATGGGTGGCGATGGCTGGGACTCGAGCGATCTCGACCTGGCTGCCGCCGAAGGTGGTTTCTTCTCGAACCACTACTCCGCCGAAGATACCCGCCAGATCGTCCAGGATTTTGTCAGCCGCTATGAAGCCAAATATGGCGCCAAGCCTGACGCCCTTGCCACCCTCGGTTACGATGCTGCCAACCTGCTCATCGCTTCCATCGAAAAAGCCGGCGTAGATGACGCCGCTGTCGTCAAGGATGCCATGGCCTCCTTAAGCTACGATGCGGTCTCCGGCACCATCACGTTTGATGCCCAGCACAACCCCATCAAAAGCGCTGCGATCATGCAGATCAAAGATGGCAAGGTTGTCTTTGCCGACAGCATCGCCCCGTAATCAACCACTGTAATGAAAGAAGGGGTGGTCAGCAATGGCTGCCCCTTCTTCTTTCAAATTTAGGACGGGTTCATCAGGACGGACATGAACACTTCTCCCATCGTATTGCTTATACAAAAAATTATCAAAAAAGGTTGGTTGGGCAAGACTTTCTTGTTGGCGATTATGCTGCTCGCAGCTTGGCGAATCGTCATCGCGGTGGAAGCCAACCCCACTTTATTCCTGCAGCAGGTTGTCAACGGTCTGCAGCTGGGCTTTGTTTATGCCCTGATCGCCCTGGGCTACACCATGGTTTACGGCATTGTGCGCCTGATCAACTTTGCACACGGTGACGTTTTCATGGTCGGCGCCTTCGTCAGTTTTTACTCGATCACCCGCTTCCAAATCCACACCTGGCCGGTGCGCCTCTTCCCCGCCATTCCCGAAGGCGTTGGGTTGGTAATTGGCGCGCTAACCGTGATGGTTTTCTCGATGGTTACCTGCGCTCTCATGGCCATTATCATCGAACGAATTGCTTACAAACCCCTTCGAAATGCCCCTCGCATCTCAGCCCTGATTACTGCCATTGGCATTTCATTTTTCCTTGAATATTTTGCGGCCCTGAACTTTGTCTTCAGTCCGAACTTTATCACCTACAAACGTCCAATCGAAGTTATCACTTGGGCCATCGGCCCGGGCGGAGTCACCACTCTGGGAGGTGGCCTTGCGCCGCCTGACGGTACCATCCTGGTTTCGAATATTGCCCTGATCATCATCCTGACATCCATCGCGCTGATGTTCGGTCTACAATTCATCGTGCAAAAAACCCGAATAGGCAAAGCCATGCGCAGCGTTGCCTATGATAAACAAACTGCCCGCCTGATGGGGATCAATACCGACGCAATCATCTCCACCACCTTTGCCATTGGCGCAGCCCTGGCCGGAGCCGCCGGTATGTTGTACGCGATCGCCTTTCCGCAAATCTTCTTTTGGATGGGCATCATCCCCGGTCTGAAATCCTTCGTCGCTGCTGTGTTGGGCGGCATAGGCAGCATCCCTGGCGCTTTCATCGGCGCATTGATCATGGGTCAAGCTGAGGTTTTGAGCGCCGCTTACATCTCAACCCCGCTGCGAGATGCAATTGCATTCAGCATCCTGATCATCGTATTGCTGGTGCGCCCAACCGGCATCTTTGGCGAACCAGAACGTGAAAAGGCATAACCCATGACGAAAAAATTCTCATCATCCACCTGGTGGTTTTTGGGCAGTGCTTTTTTGATCTATGCAGTGCTCCAAATCCTGGTTAGCACCGAGATACTCAACTCCTTCTGGAACACCATTATTCGTATCGGCGCAGTAATGGCAATCGTCAGTATTGGCCTGAACCTGATTTACGGTTTCAACGGGCAATTCTCGCTCGGACAGTGGGGTTTCTACGCCATTGGAGCCTATGCCGCTGCAGATATAACCTATCGCTGGCAAATCAACAAAAGCGCTGATGGCCTAGTTGTTTTATTCCTAGCCACCATACTGAGTGGCGCGGCCATCATCTGGCTGAGACGGAAGCTGGCCAACGTGCGCGGCCTCGACCCACTCTCAGCTTTTACGATCTACCTGACCATGACCATTATTCTGTGCATCATCGCCTGGTGGGTCGGGACAGGGATCACCCCAGCCGTAACTGGCGCACTGAACATCCTGCCTGCGGCGGTTGCTGCGCAAATTGTATTCGTCATCGCAGTCATCTTGGGCGGGGTGCTCGCAGCCGAGATCAGTTTCCTGTTCGGCCTGC
The DNA here is from genome assembly GCA_022013685.1 of Anaerolineae bacterium. Taxonomy (GTDB): domain Bacteria; phylum Chloroflexota; class Anaerolineae; order Anaerolineales; family Villigracilaceae; genus UBA8950. The sequence continues at coordinate 13,906 of JAKLPV010000028.1, read as the reverse complement.
CCATCCTGTCTCTTGGCTCAGATTATTTTGGTATTGCCACCCTGGGTTTTTCGATCATCATAAAAATTCTTCTTGATAACTCAGATACCCTTCTTGGCTTCGAAGAAATGAAGGGCGCGCGCGGAATGGTGGGCATTCCCAAGGAAACATCCCTGTTCTGGGTATTCTTTTTCCTGCTTGTGGTCATCATCATTACCCGCAACTTGCTGCGCTCCAGTTATGGCCGCGCAGTGATTTCAGTGCGCGAAGATGAAATTGCTGCCAAAGCCATGGGCATCGACATTGCCGAGTACAAAATCCTGGCTTTCGTCCTGGGCAGCTTCTTTGCCGGGCTGGCAGGCGGTCTTTACGCCCATATCAACGGCTTCTTGCACCCCAACACGTTCAACTTTATCAAATCTTTCGACCCGATGATTATCATCGTCTTTGGCGGATTGGGCAGCATTAGCGGTACGGTCTTCGCCGCCTTTGCATGGGCGCTGATTCTTGAAGGTGTGCTGCGCCTGTTCCTGCCACAAGGCTTTGAAACCTGGCGATTCGTGGTCTACCCAATCCTGCTGCTTGTCACCATGCTCCTGCGACCCAAAGGAATCTTCGGCGAATTCGAGATTCCATTCTTGCGCCAGGTATTGCCAAAAATTCGCAAACCTGCCGAGGAACCCGTAAACGACTCGCCCGTGGAGGCGCACTCATGACCAACACAAATCAATCCGCGCCGAACCAATCCCTGCTCAAAGTGGAAGAACTGAGCAAAAACTTTGGCGGCTTACGCGCGGTTAACCGCATCAATCTGGAACTATTCCCTGGTGACCTGGCCGGGCTGATCGGGCCAAACGGCGCAGGAAAAACCACCGCCTTCAATCTAATCACCGGCGTCTACCAGCCGACAGACGGAAAGATCACCTTCAAAGGTCAGGATATCGCCGGGCTTGCCCCGCACATCATCAACCAGATGGGCATTGCGCGCACCTTCCAGAACATCCGCCTGTTTCCCAGCCTGACCGTGTTGGAAAACGTTTGTATCGCCTACCACTCACACGCCGGGTACAGCATGCAAGACGCCATTCTGCGCAATGGAAAATTCGAAGCAAAAGAAAAAGAACTGCTTGAAAAAGCGCAGGATTTCTTGAGCATTTTCAATATGCAGGATCGTCAATCAGAAATTGCCCGCAACCTGCCTTATGGCCAACAGCGTCGTCTCGAAATTGCCCGCGCCCTGGCTGCCAACCCGGAATTGCTCTTGCTCGACGAACCTGCTGCGGGCATGAATCCCAACGAATCAATGGCCCTGATGGATCTGATCCACTTCATCCGTGACCGCTTCAAACTCACCATCCTGCTCATTGAACACCAGATGCGGGTCGTGATGGGCGTGTGCGAAAAGATCACCGTGATGGACTTTGGCGAAGTGATTGCCTTTGGCGCGCCGCAAGAGATCCAGTCCAACCCACGCGTTGTCGAAGCTTATCTCGGGCGCGGCGCTGCAGAACTCTCTGATAAATTGCGACGGAGTAAAGCCCAATGATGCTCGAAGTCAAAAACCTGAATGTCTATTACGGCTCCATCCATGCCCTGAAAGGCATCGATTTCCATGTGGAAGAAGGCGAGATCGTAGCCCTGATCGGGGCCAACGGGGCCGGAAAAAGCACCACCCTTTCGACCATCTCAGGCTTGCTGCAACCGAGCAAGGGCAACGTCATCTTTCGCGGGGAGGATATCACCCTGCTGCCCGCCGAGCAAACCGTCCAAAAAGGGGTTGTGCAGGTTCCTGAAGGCCGTAAAATATTCGCTACTCTGACCGTGATGGAAAATCTTGAAATGGGCGCATACACCCAGCGCGATAAAAAAATCTTCAAGCAAGATCTGGAAAATGTGTTCACATTCTTTCCCCGCTTGAAAGAACGCCAAAATCAACTGGGCGGCACTTTCTCGGGTGGTGAACAACAAATGCTGGCCATGGCGCGGGCGCTGATGTCACACCCATCCATGCTGTTGCTTGACGAACCGTCGATGGGGCTTTCCCCAATCCTGGTGGAACAAATTTTTGAAATCGTGCAAAGTATCAACAAGTTGGGCACAAGTATCCTGTTGGTCGAACAAAATGCGCAGATGGCGCTCTCCATTGCGGATCGCGCCTATGTGTTGGAAACCGGTGAGATCAACCTTCAAGGAACTGCCCATGAAGTGCTTCACAACCCGATGGTCATAGAAGCCTATCTCGGTGGACACTAATTGCGATCCGGAGAAACACTGATGAAGATAAATAATCGCATTTTGCTTTTTTTCGTGCTGCCAACACTGGCCCCACTTATTTTACCGCCCCAAATTGTGCTGGGTAATCTTGGCGCGGTGCTGTTCGCAGCCTTGCTCCTGCTGGCTTCCGGTTACTTTCTCTACCGTGGACAAGCGCTCGCGCTCACTTTCACTATTTTCCTGCAAGGCTTGAGCTTTGTAGTCCGGTTGATGCTCTTCTTCTCAACATCTGTCAGCCCACAAGGTGTTGTAGACTGGGCATTTACAATTACCAGTTTGTTAAGCCTTGCGCTCTCGTTTTATCTTGTCTTCCGGCTTGACCAGGTGGATATCCGCGCCGAGTTGAAGGCCTAATCAATTGCTTATAAAAAAGCCGCTAATCAATCCAGATTTTGCGGTTTTTTTTATTCAACGAGCGCGATAAAATTTCCGTTAATGTCTGGCAAAGATATTGACCACAACACAGATTTCGCTTATGCTATTATTGTTCGCCAGGGCAAAAAATGGCGACAAGAACATATGGCGCCAGCCAAACAGGTGAACAAAAGAACCTTATTCAATTCCCAAGGAGGAAGAAGAATGAAACGTGTCCTAGTTGTTTTGTCCTTGCTGGTGATTGCCAGCTTAATGTTGGCGGCTTGCGCCCCCGCAGATGGTGGTGGATCAGAAGCCAGCGCCAAAGTTATTAAAATTGCCAGCCAGTCCCCGCTCTCCGGTGGACAGTCTGGCGTGGGCGTGGACATCAAAAATGGCGCCCAGCTCGCTCTCGAGCAGCTCAATGGCCCGCTGACTGAAATGGGCTTCAAAGTCGAATTAGCCCCATTCGATGATCAGGCCAACCCCGATAACGGCGTGGCAAACGCCAAACAAATCGTTTCTGACCCGGCCATCCTGTGCGTCGTCGGTCACTATAACTCGGGTGTACAAATCCCATCGTCTGAAGAATATCACAATGCCGGGCTGGTCAACGTTTCGCCCGCAAATACAAACCCGCGTGTAACCGATCGCGGTTATCTTGAAGTCAACCGCCTGGTGGGACGAGATGACGTTCAAGGCATCGTCGGTGCTAACTTTGCGCTGGGTAAAGGTGTACAGAGCGTGTTCATCCTCCACGATAAGACCGCTTACGGCCAGGGTGTAGCTGAATTCTTCAGCCAGGAAGCCGAAAAAATCGGCATCCAGGTCGTCGGGTTTGAAGGCAGCGAAGAGAAAGCCAACTTCGATGCGCTGACCAATACGATCATGAACGAGAATCCTGACCTGGTTTATTTCGGCGGCATGTTCGATCAGGCCGGCGTGCTCTTCAAACAATCCCGTGAAAAAGGTTATCAGGGTATGTTTATGGGCCCAGATGGTCTCGATTCTTCCGAACTGGTCAACATTGCGGGCTCTCCCCTGCTTGATGGCGGCGGTATGTTCTACTCGACCGTTTCCGGCCCGGCCTCGCTCTACCCCGGCACCGCCAAATTCGTTGCCGATTTCAAATCCAAATTCGGCGCCGACCCACAACCCTTTGCGGCCCAGTCTTACGATGCCATGGCGATCTGCTTGAAAGCGATTGAAAACGTTGCCAAGAGCAAAAACGGCGAAATGCCCACCCGGGAAGAAGTTGCCATGGCCGTTCGAGACCTGCAAGGTTTCCCCGGCATCACCGGCACCTTTACCTTCAATGGTGTTGGCGATCCGACATCTGCCCAGTACTTCATCATCCAGGTAAAGTCGGCTGACCCGGCCAAATGGGGTGAAAACGCTGTTGTCGAAACGCTGGATATTGCGCCACCCAGCAAGTAATACTTTTGATGTATGCACATCCCGGCCCCTGCCTGTCAGGGGCCGGGAAAATTTCATTTTCAGGAGTATGGAATGAAGCGATTCATCGGAACCGTTAACCTGCGCGAACTCCTAAAACCTGTTGGACAGATGCTTGCTTTCTCACTCATAAGCAGCGCAGTGTTATCGCTCATCGTGATTTTGCTGGCGCTCGTCCTGGATCAAACAGCAGCGGGGCAGGCTATCCGGGAGCGTTCCAATGTTAGCCTGCTAACCTACACCCTCGTCAACCTGCCTCAAGTTGTGCTGGACGGTTTGACAATTGGTTTTGTTTATGCGGCCATAGCTCTTGGCTACACAATGGTCTATGGCGTGCTCGAATTCATCAACTTTGCTCATTCTGAAATTTTTGCAGCAGGCGCATTTGTTGGTGTTGAACTGCTGATCGCACTCAAACTGTTTGGAGTGCTTGAAAATAACTCTTTGTTTGAATCTTATATCTGGCTCGTTGTTGCCATACTGGCAGGGATGATTATTGCCGGACTTTTGGCGATTACCGTCGAACGGGTAGCCTACCGTCCTCTGCGCGGTGCGCCGCGCCTTGTTCCGCTCATCTCTGCGATTGGTGTATCTTTTTTCCTGCAAGACGCCATCCGCCTGATCGAGAGCTTAACAACCGGCCAGTTCCATCGCATCATTCCCACGTTCGGCAACTTCGATGACCGCATCAAATTTGGCGAAATCCCGATTGGCGAAAGTACCATCCTGCTGGGAATTCAAGTAAAGTCGATCATTGTGATCCTTGCCGCTGTCCTGATGCTGGTCGGGCTAAATTACCTGGTCAATGCCACAAAAATTGGCCGCGCCATCCGCGCAGTTGCACAAGATCGCGCCACTGCCAGCCTGATGGGCATCGATGTAAACCGAATTATCTCGCTGACCTTCCTGATCGGCGGCGCACTGGGCGGCGCAGCGGGCGTCCTTTATGCACTCAAATTCACCCGTATCGATCCTTTTGTCGGCTTCTTCCCTGGGTTGAAAGCATTTACCGCCGCTGTTTTGGGCGGCATCGGTAACCTGACCGGCGCCCTTCTCGGTGGAATCATCCTGGGCATGCTGGAAACATTTGCCGGAACATACATGTCCGCCTTTACAATGGGCGCGGCAGGGGCAGAATATAAAGATATTTTTGCGTTTGCCATCCTGATCCTGGTTCTCATCTTCCGCCCACATGGTCTTATGGGCGAAAACGTTGCACAGAAAGCATAGGAGACGGATTATGGAAAAAATCATCGCAACCCTTAAGTCTGTGCTTGCAAAACTTAAGCAACAATGGTACCTGCCCTACTTTCTCATCCTGGTCCATATCGTGATTGGCTCGAGTCTGGTTTATGCCAGCCCGCGTTCGACCATCGCGTTTTTGTTCCTATTAACGGCGCTGCTCAGTATTTACTATTTCAATGTAAAACCAGTTTTCAAGGGCCTTGCAATTGCAATCCTGCTGCTTGGCATTATGCCAGTTTTGGGATTGCGCAACATCTTCTATCTGGAAGTTATCTTCCAGATCAGTGTCTTTGCCGCCCTGGCGCTCGGCCTGAACATCGTGGTTGGTTTTGCAGGATTGCTCAACCTGGGCTACGCCGCTTTCTACGCAGTTGGCGCATACCTGTGGGGCTTCTTCGGCTCACAACAAATGTTCCTGCTTAACGAAACGCCCGGCACGGCCCCGGTAGGAACGCCCTTCTTCCTGCCTCAGGATTACTTTTACCTGTTCCTGATCTTGGGCGCAATCGTCGCATCGGTCGTCGGCCTTTTGCTCGGTTTACCCGTGCTGCGTGTGCGCGGCGATTACCTGGCCATTGTGACCCTTGGCTTTGGCGAGGTGATCCGTGTGCTGGCAAACAACCTTGACAAACCGCTCAACTTCACCAACGGACCGCAAGGGATTACGCCAATTCAGCGACCAACGCTTGCCCCTGAGTTTGTCGAAGCATTTAATAATATCTTCAGCGGGGTAATTGGCAGGCCGGTTTCAACCGGAGAACTGTACAACGTGCTATTTTACGTGCTGTCCCTGATTATCGTCGGGATTATCATCGTCGTTGCCCGCAACCTGGAAGACTCTAAAATGGGCCGAGCCTGGACAGCCATTCGTGAAGATGAAACCGCTGCAATTGCAATGGGTATTCCGCTGGTCAAGATGAAGCTGTCAGCCTTTGCTGTTGGCGCATCCTTCGCCGGCACGATGGGCGTGCTCGTCGCAGCAAGCCGCACTTTTGTCAGCCCAGAATCGTTCTCGTTCATGCAGTCGATCGGCGTCCTGGTCATGGTCATCCTGGGCGGTATCGGCAGCATTCCGGGCGTCATCCTGGGCGCCGCGGTTGTCACCATCCTGAACCTGCAAATCCTGCAAGGGTTATCACTCTACCTGAGCCAACTGCGCCAGAGCGACGCAATCATCCCGTTGATCAACTTTGCCTGGGCCGACTTGTCCACCCAGCTTGATCCGGCCAAATATCAGCGCTTACTGTTTGGACTGATACTGATATTGATGATGATTTTCCGCCCGGCAGGGTTGATCCCGGCAGAGCGGCGCAAGCGTGAAACCGAAGAGACGAAGCCGGAATAGGGAGACTCATCATGCCTTTACTTGACACAAATTCTGTCGTAAAACGCTTCGGCGGCCTGACCGCCGTTAACAAAATGAATTTCTCGCTTGAAAAAGGCCAAATCGTCTCGATTATCGGGCCAAACGGGGCCGGGAAAACAACCTTCTTCAACACCCTGACCGGTATCTATCGACCTGAAGAAGGGTCGATCATCTTCAACGGTAAATCCCTGGTGGGCTTGCGCCCGGACCAGATTGCCGCGCGCGGCATTGCCCGTACCTTTCAGAACATCCGCCTGTTCGGCGAGATGAGCGTGATTGAAAATATACTGGTAGGAATGTCGGTTCACCTGAAACAAAATATGCTTTCTGCCACCCTGCGCTCCAAATCTTTCAAAGCAGAAGAAAAAGAAGCAGAAGCCAAAGCCTTTGACTTGATCAAATATGTCGGTCTTGACCCGGCCATAAACAACGAACTGGCAAAAAACCTGCCCTACGGCGGACAACGGCGGGTGGAAATCGCCCGCGCCCTGGCGGCAAATCCGTTGCTGTTATTGCTCGACGAACCCACCGCGGGCATGAATCCGCAGGAGACCGAAGATGCCGTGCGCCTGTTCCGCCGTATCCGCGATGAAAAAGGGATCACCATTCTGCTGATCGAACACGATATGCGCGTGGTGATGAATATCTCGGAGCGCATCAGCGTAATGGACTATGGCGAAAAAATCGCCGAGGGACTTCCTGCCGAAATCCGTTCCAACCCGAAGGTCATTGAAGCTTACCTCGGACGCGGCGCTGTGGCAGACCAGCACGAGGCCCCCAAGGAGGTCGCATGAGCAAGGCCATCCTGCAACTCGAAAACGTGCATTCCTATTATGGACGCATACACGCCCTGAAAGGGATTTCGATCGAGGTCAACGAAGGCGAAATTGTGACCCTGATCGGCGCGAACGGCGCGGGCAAATCGACCACCCTGCGCACCATCTCAGGCCTGATCCATCCCCGCCAGGGAAAAGTCACCTTCGAAGGCCAGGATATTTCGCACACCGAGCCGCATCTGATCGTCAAACGCGGGCTGGGACATGTTCCCGAAGGACGCGGCGTCTTCCCCAAGCTGACTGTGCGCGAAAACATGGAACTCGGCGCGTTCAACCTGAATGATCGCGATGAACTGGAACGCCGGATGGATTATGCCTTCAGCATGTTCCCGCGTTTGAAAGAGCGTATCAACCAAAAGGGCGGCACCCTTTCAGGCGGTGAACAACAAATGCTGGCTACCGCCCGCGGGCTGATGCTCAATCCGCGTGTGCTGATGCTTGACGAACCCTCGATGGGTCTGGCCCCGGTGCTGGTCGAGTTGATCTTTGACATTATCAAGGCCATGAATGAAAAGGGAACCACCATTCTATTGGTCGAGCAAAACGCCCTGATGGCGCTCTCGATCGCCCATCGCGGCTATGTTCTGCAAACCGGGCAGATCGTGATCAGCGATACAGCTGAAAACCTCAAGAAAAACGAAATGGTGCAGCACGCTTACCTGGGTGTGGAGTGAAGCAGTGTTCAGGCCCTGAGCGGAGTAACAAGCGGCAGTCGAAGGGCGCAGCCGAAGGCCAGTGACCAGTTTCGAAATTCACAGCAATTAAAAGCAAGAGCCACAGAAAAAATATTTCTGTGGCTCTTGCTTTCCTGGAAATCAATCAAAAAAAATCCGTCAAGCTGGCAATACTACAGCCCCAAGGCCGCTAGCTTCTCGGGCGAGGGAATGCCCTTCGGCCAGCTGCGCACTTCGTAGTATTCGGGCAGCATCTTGTCCAGGTCAACCACACGGCCCTTGCCGGGACCTTCGGTCAGCGGCTCGTTGAGCATACGCGGCGAAATGGTATCCTGCTCAGGGCCGGAACCGGCTGCCAGCAGGAAGAGCCGCTCGAGGGTGTAGACGCGCTCGGCGGCCTGCAGGGCTTCATCGGGAGTGTAGTTCGCGCCGGTGGTCAGGTTGAGCAGCTGCGAGAGGCGGTCGGGCCAGACCATCATCTCCTTGGTAAAGGCGTAGCGGATGGCGAAAAAGACGCACAGGCCGCCCGAATCGATCAGCGCGAAGGCATCCTGGAAGCGCGCCACCAGTTCGGCTTTGCCATCGGTCGAGAGCGGATCAGCCTTGACCGGGGTGCCGAAAACCTCCTCGTAAGCCACATCGCCTTCCATGTGCGAAGCGCCTTTGTTCGAAGTGGCGTAGAGCAGCCCCATCCCCTGCGAGCCGCGCGGATCGTAGCCGGGGAATTCCTGCTTGCGGGCGGTGACGGACATTTCAGGGTGGTCATAGCGCTCCGCGAGGCGGAAACTGCCGTCGGCCAGGATATCCCCAAAGCCCTCGCGGTGGGCCATCTTGTAGACCATAGCGATGACAGCGTCGGCATCGCCAAAACGCAGGGGCTGGCCGGTTTGCTCATCGGTAATGATGCCTTTTTCATACATCTCCATCGCGGCGGCAATCGTCAGACCGGCGGAAATGGTGTCCATGCCGAGTTCGTTGCAGGCGTAATTGGCTTTGAGCAGGCCGGCCAAATCGCTGATGCCGCAGGCGGTTCCGAGCGAGGAAATGGTCTCATATTCCGGCCCTTCGCCCTTGCCCTTGTATTTGCCATCCGGCACTTCGGTCAGGCGGCCGCACGAGATCGGACAGCGGTAGCACGGCTTGTGGCTGATGAGATAGCTATTTTTGAGCGCAACGCCATCGATTTTGTCCACGCCTTCAAAAACGCTGTTCTGGAAATTACGCGTCGGCAGGATGCCCAACGCATTGGTTACCTGCGGCACGTAGGCGGTGCCGTATTCGCGCAAATTGGAACCTTTTTTGATGTCGGCCCCAACTTCCTTGGACAGGCTGACGCTGTAGGCGCGCATCCCGGCATCGTCGAAGAAAGCCGGGTTTTTCTTGCCCGCCACGACAACGCCCTTGAGATTTTTGCTGCCCATGACCGCGCCCACGCCCGAGCGGGCCGCGGCGCGATGTTTGTCGTTCATGATGCCCGCCATCAAGACCAGCTTCTCGCCCGCCGGGCCAATGCAGGCCACCTTGGCTTCGGGGCCGGTTTCTGCCATCAGGACATCGGTTGTCTCGGGAACTTCCTTGCCCCACAGATGGTCCGCCGGGCGGATTTCGACCTGATCTTCGTTGACCCAGACATAGACCGGGCTTTTGGCCTTGCCCTCGAAAATGTACATATCGAAGCCGGTGCGCTTCATCCAGGTCGGGAAGTCGCCGCCGGAGTTGGAATGCGCCAGCGCGCCCGTCAGCGGGGACTTGGTCACGACCATATAACGGTTGCCGGTTGGGGCGGTGGTGGCAGTCAACGGTCCGGTGCTGAAGATAAGCTTGTTTTCCGGCGCAAGCGGGTCCACGAGCGGATCCACTTCATCGTACAGGTAGCGGATCGCCAATCCGCGCCCGCCGATATAGTCTTTGAGTTTCTTTGGCTCGATCGTTTCGGTTGAAACTTTCTGGTTGGTCAAATCCACCCGCAAAAGCCGTCCATGCCATCCGAACATAGGTTTCTCTCCTTTTGGTCAGTTATTAGAGATCAGAGATTAGAGACTCGGTACAGCCGCCAGCAATGGCTGAAAAGGCTGTGACCATATCTCCATCTGAAAGCAGCGCGTCAGCCTCGGCCTGCAAGCCGTTCAGGAGCAGGACAGTGCTATCGTCGAGCGGAACGCCCAGGGGGCCAAGCACATCGCCAACCGTCGCTCCCTGGGGAACATCAAACTCAGCCGTATTACCCTGCGTGCCCAGCGGCAGCAGGGCCAGGTAGGTTGCGATCAGTTTCAGGCGCACTTTCATCGAAAAAAGGTCTCCAAAATCAAAGTTACTGCTCTTTGCATAAATACCTAAACTGAATCTGGCAAAAAGCAAGTAAAAATCGGCTATTTTGGTTTACAGGTTTACGCAGCACTTAGTAAGTGTAGGACAAACTGGCCGCCACGACAAGCGCATTTTGTCACTAAAATTCGGTATCGAGTTACACGATTAACACAACTCCAACGCCCCTAAATCTGACCAAACGGGTAAAATATTCAGGAGCCAGTTTTCAGGCCCTGAGCCACAACCATTCTCAATTCTCAATTCTCCATTCATCCTTCATCCTTCCTAATTCATCCTTCCAAAATATGCCCTCTGCTGAAATCATCACCATCGGAACAGAAATCCTGCTCGGCGAAATTGTGGACACCAATTCCGCCTACCTGGCTCGCCACCTGCGCGACCTGAATGTGGACGTTTTCCGCACCTCGACCGTCGGCGACAACATTGAACGCATCGCGGCAGTCATCCGCGAAACCCTGGCGCGGACAGAGATCATCATCACCACCGGCGGCCTCGGCCCGACCGTCGATGACCCGACCCGTGAAGCCGTCGCCCGCGCCGTCGGCGCCAGCACCGAATTCCGCCCCGAGCTGTGGGAGCAAATCGTCGAGCGCATGGCCCGCTTCGGACGCAGCGCCGGCGAGAACCAGAAACGCCAGGCCTACATTCCGCAGGGCGCGATCGCCGTCAAGAACCCGGTCGGCACCGCCCCGGCGTTCATCGTTGAGCAGGGCGGCAAATGCATCATCTCTTTACCCGGCGTACCGCGCGAGATGGAATACCTGCTCGAAAACGCGGTCATCCCCTACCTGCGCGAACGCTACCAGTTGCGCGGGCTGATCAAAGCCCGCACCCTGCACGTGGCCGGGATGGGCGAATCGATCATTGACGAACACGTCGGCGACCTGGAAGAACTCTCCAACCCGATGGTTGGCCTGGCGGCCCACCACGGATTAGTGGATATACGAATAACAGCCAAGGCAGAAACCCCCGCAGCCGCCGACGCCCTGATTGGCCCGGTCGAAGCAACCGCCCGCCAGCGGCTTGGCAACGCTGTCTTCGGCGCAGATGACGAGACTCTCGAAAGCGTCATCCTGACCCAACTGGCCGCGCGCGGCTGGTCGCTAAACGCTATCGAGATCAATTTCTCCGGCGAACTGCTCCAGCGCCTGGCCGCAACTAAAAACTTGGCCTACAGCGGCGGACAAAGCCTGCCGGCCCTGCCCGATGACCAGGACCTGCTGGCCTTCACCCAAGCCAATGCCAGCACTTGCGGCCTGGGCCTGAGACTGACTCCCGGCGAAGGCCAGACCGACCTTGAGATCGCGCTCATCACACCCGGCAACGCCAAACTCAGCCGCCACTCGTATGGCGGACACCCCAAAAGCGCCCCGGCCTGGGCCGCCAACACGGCCCTCAACCTGCTGCGCCTGGAGACTCTCGTCCAATGAGCAAAAAACTGGGTGGAATCGCGGCGCTGCTCTGGGCCATCAACCTGTCTGCCGCACTGGGGCTGATTGCGCTTTTGTATTTTAGCGGCATCCTGAGCGCCGCCGCGCGCAGCGAACCCGGCCCAGACGCCTCGCTGTTGTCCCTCGCAGGCAGCGCGACCCGCACCCCGTTCCCGACCGTCACGCCCATCCCGCCGCCGACGCGCCGCGCGACCATCACCCCCTGGCCAACGCCTTCGCCCGGCCCGAGCGTCACACCGATGGTCATGCCGCCCGCCAACCGACAGGTGATTGGCCGCAGCGAGGAAGAGCGCCCGTTGGAAGTGTATCGCTTCGGGCGCGGACCGGTCCACAAGCTGATCGTGGCCGGCATCCATGGCGGCTATGAGTACAACACCGTCCAACTGGCCGACGAGCTGATCGCCTACCTGTTTGACCACCCTGAAGTCGTGCCTGGCGATACCAGCCTGTTCATCCTGCGCAATCTCAACCCGGACGGTTCCGCCCGCGCCATGGGCGTAGAAGGCCGCGCCAACGCCAACAACGTTGACCTGAACCGCAACTGGCCATACAACTGGCAAAAGGAATGGGAACGCGACGGCTGCTGGATCTGGCGTCCGATCGAGGGCGGCGAATATGCCGGTTCGGAAGCCGAGGTCCAGGCGCTGATCGCCTACATTGACGCCATCAAACCCATGGCGCTGATCAGCTACCACAGCGCCGCCCTGGGCATCTTCGCCGGCGGCGTGCCAGACTTCCCGCCTTCCATCCGTCTGGCAGAGGCGGTCGCTGAGGTGACAAACTATCCCTGGCCGCCGATCGACACCGGCTGCGATTACACCGGCAACCTGACCGACTGGGCCGCCAACACACGCAGCATCCCCTCGATAGACATCGAACTGACCAACCACCGCGATACCGACTTCGCCCAAAACCTGAGGGTTTTACAGGTTTTCCTGGGCTGGAAGCCATAAACGCCAAAGCGGCCCAGGAAAAGAAAAAGACGCCAGGTTTGCCTTGGCGTCTTTGGAAAACACAGTTTTTTAAAATCAACTATTCTTTTCGAGATATTCTTTTGCTATCGCCAGAAACTCTTGCGCCTGGGCAATAACAGCTTGGGTATCAGCGGGTAGGATCGATGTATCCACCGCATAATCGCCAATTTGGCGCGCATCAAAAGAGTTCATCAACCAGCGATGGTATTTGGGGTCGAGGATTTTTGTCTTGGCAAAATGTTCGCCGTAAGCGGCATGGACATTACCGTGTTTGCTGAAACGCAATTCTTTTTCATTGAGCAGGGCTTCGGCTACATAGAACATGGCGTAATAAGCGCGTCCAATGGCAATTCAGCCTTGCCGTTTGCAAGCAGGATGTCGGCTGCTTCGAGGGTATCAGCGGCTTTTGCAAACAACTTCTTTGTAAACTCTTTCATGCCGAAACACCCTCGGCGCGAATATTTCGCAAAAGCGGCGTGTCATCATTGCGCCATTCTTGCTGCCGAATGAGCACCCTGCTGATAGAAACGCCATACTGAAGTGATAAATTGCTGACCAATTCTCCTGAATTGACAAGTTCCTGCCAGTAGCTCAGATAATCGTCGAGCACAATCATCACGTCTACATCCGAGCCGTCCCTGAAATCACCGCGCGCATAAGAACCGAACAGATAAACGCCCTTCAAGCGTTTCCCGTACAGACCCGCCAGTCCTTTTTTGAGTTCAGTAAGCAGATTTTTAAGTTCATCAGACATGGATTTATTATATACCAAATCTCATCGGCTCATCACCGATGAGAAAGTCACCACCACGAAAGCCATCACCCGGCAACTCAGACAACCAGTTGTCCATTCTCACGCGTTGGTAAGCGCTTCCCCGACTTGACTTAATTGTCAGACAAGTACATAATTATTGAAACCATTGCAGAGCGAGAGATTATCTCGCTCTACTCGCAAAATAGGAGAACAAAT
>JAKLPV010000027.1 GCA_022013685.1 Anaerolineae bacterium | reverse complement strand
TAATTCACAGGCACACACCAATGTCGCTTCCGGGTAAAATTGTCTTTGGGTTCGCATGGCTCACTCCTTTTCACCAGAGTAAGTTTGCCATGTGAACCCCTTTTTTCAAAATCTTAGCAAGTTATGCGCTATTGCCTTTTTTCACTTGACCCAACCCCCATCCCGTCCTACAATTCAGGGTAGTCATTCGTCGAATATCTGGTATCGAAGGATCGATACTCGATGTTTGAGTCTATCGATGCTCAATTTGTTTTCCCACAGGAGACATCCATGTCCGATTTTCTTTTCCGCGGCTCGCTGGCCGATCTCGACCCCGAGGTTTACAAACTGACCCAGCTCGAAGCCGAGCGCCAGGCCCGCAAAATAATTTTGATCGCATCTGAAAGCCAGGCCCCGCTGGCCGTGCGCGAGGCGATGGGGTCAGCCTTCCAGAACATCTATGCCGAAGGGTACCCCGAAGACGCCTGGCGAAAAATGCCCGAATCCGATTTGCTCGATTACGACATGCGCCTGGCCGAATATCGCCGTAACGGCGACCCGCGCTACTACAAGGGCGTCGAATACGCCGACGTAGTCGAAAGCCTGGCCATCACCCGCGCCCGCGAGCTGTTTGCAGCCAATGGCATCAAACCCGAACAGATTTTTGTCAATATCCAGGCGCTTTCGGGCGGGCCGGCCAACAACGCTGTCTACCTGGCGCTCGTCAACCTGGGCGAGACCATTTTGGGCATGAACCTGCTGCACGGCGGGCATCTCTCGCACGGATCGTCGGTCAATCGCAGCGGCAAATGGTTCAATGCCGTCCACTATGCGGTCGACCCCGAAACCCAGAAGATCAACTATGAAACCGTCCGCGCCCTGGCGCTCGAACACAAGCCCAAACTGATCATCGCGGGCGCATCCTCCTATCCCTGGGTTCCCGATTGGAAGAAATTCCGCGAAATCGCCGATGAAGTCGGGGCCATCTTCCTGGCCGATATTTCGCACCTGGGCGGCCTGGTCGCGGCGGGCGTTGTGCCCTCGCCGATCGGCTACGCCCACGTCACCATGTCTACCACCCACAAGAGCCTCGACGGCCCGCGCGGGGCAGTATTGCTGACCACCGACGCGGCCATCTCGAAGAAGATCGACCGGGCCGTCTTCCCCGGCGAACAGGGCGGACCGCACGTCCACATTTTTGCGGCGCTGGCGCTGACCTTCAAACTTGCCCAAACCGAGCAGTTCAAGCAGCTCCAGGTTCAGACCATCAAAAACGCGATCGCCATGGCCGACCAGTTCCAGCAGCGCGGCCTGCGCGTGCCGTTCGGCGGCACCGATACCCACCTGGTCAACGTCGATGTGACCGGCGTCAAAAGCCCCGATGGCGTCGCCCTCTCCGGCGACATGGCCGCGCGCATTCTGGATATCGTCGGCATTGTCGTCAACCGCAACACCATCCCTGGCGATAAATCCGCTCTCGACCCGAGCGGCATCCGCCTGGGCACACCCTGGATCACCCAGCGCGGCTTCGACGAGGCCAAAACCCGCCAACTGACCGACATCATGGCCGATGTGCTGCTGGCCTGCGCCCCGCACGCGGTCGATACCGTCCGCAAGGGCAAGGTGCGGCGCGCCAAACTCGACTTCAACGTGTTGAACGTTGCACGTTTGAAGGTTAAAACGTTGGCTGAGCAAGCGGGCGTCGATTTCGAATACTCGAAGTCCGAATATCCGCACTACTTTTTTGTGGATGATGTCTCCGCAAGCGGTGTTTTCGACCTTCGGGGCCGCCGCGTCCGCCAGTTTTTGGACTACGCTACCGGCGCGGACCTTTCCGCGCTCAAGCCTGGCCGGACCGTTTCGACGACCTTCGCCACCCCCAAGGGTGTTGTCAGCGGGACATTGACCTGCCTCGAAGGCGGTTCCTACCAGTTGGTCGTCAAGGCCGCCGATTCGGGCGTTGTCAGCGCCTGGCTGCGCGACCTGTCGGACGGCTATGTCTCCCTCCATACTGACGGCCAGCCCGATTTCGATCCGGCGCGTTTGCCGGGGCCGGTGGTGGTAGCGGATGCGCGAACGGATTCGGAAGCGGAAAAACGGATGGCTGAATCGGATGTTGCCAAACCCTGGTTTATCGGTATCACGGATACGGGTGGCAAGGATCAGAAACCGGCTTTCGCGTGGACAGAACCCGAGGAAACGCTGAAACGCACCCGCTTGTACGATGTCCACAAATCCCTGGGCGGGCGTATGGTCCCGTTTGCGGGTTGGGAGATGCCGGTGCAGTACAGCGGCGTCAAGGAAGAGCACCTGGCGACGCGCCAGGCGGCGGGGCTGTTCGATGTCTCGCACATGGGCGTTTACGAGGTGCTCGGGCGCGACGCGGCCTCCTTTCTGGATACGGTCTGCGGCAACGATGTCGGCGGATTGGGTGCGGGCGAGAGCCTGTACACGCACTTCCTGACCCCCGATGCGGATGTGATCGACGATACGCTGGTTTACCGCCGCGGCGCGGAGAAGTTCCTGGTGGTGGTGAATGCCTCCAACGACGACAAAGACCGGGCATGGCTCGAAAGCGTGCGCGATGGCGCGGTGAAGATCGACAATGCCCGTCCCTGGGCGCGCACGTATGGTTACGAGGCCGTCATCCGTAACCTGCGCGATGCTTCGGCGGGCGATGAGATGCGCGTGGATATTGCCCTGCAAGGCCCGAAGAGCCGCGATATCCTGTTCGCAATGGGTGTGGATGCCGATACGAAGCGCCGCATCATGGCGCTCAAGCGCACTGAGTTGTGCGATGCCATTGTTGGCCCTGCGACAGCCCTTCGACAGGCTCAGGATGGCAGATCAGGGGAGCCTTTCGATCTGATCGTCTCGCGCACCGGCTATACCGGCGAGAAAATGGCCTTCGAATTGTTCGTCCACCCTGAGCGCGCCGTCGATTTCTGGAATGCGGTGCTGAAGGCGGGTGAGCCTTTTGGCGTCAAGCCGATCGGCCTGGGCGCGCGCGATTCGCTGCGCACCGAGGCAGGCCTGCCGCTCTACGGCCACGAAATGGGACTCGGCTCCGGAAAATTCGGCGAGCGCGACCTGGGCGTGGCCGAAGGCGGGTTTGGTTCGTACGTCAAACCCTACAAACCCTGGTTCATCGGGCGCGAAGCCTTTTTGGCGCGCGAGAAGGCCCGCCAGGGCGTGGTTGCCCGCTTCCGCTTTACGGAGCAGGGCGTGCGCATGGCCCACAACGGCGACCCGGTCGTGGACAAACGCGGCAAGGTCATCGGCTGGGTGACGAGCTGCTCGCTCGATAGCGAAGGCTATCTGACCGGCCAGGCCTACGTGACACTGGCCAACGCCGTCGAAGGCACGCCGATCTTCATCTACCAGGGTAAACCAAAGGATGCCGGCCTGGCTCCCGCCGAGATGACGCTCAAAGACAAGGCGACCCTGCCAGGGGCGGCGGTGGTAGTCAGCAGGTTTGCGAAGCTGTAAGCGGACGCGTGAGCGGATTTTGTAACGGAAAAACGGAGTCGGCAGCCCTCGCGGACTGCCGACTCCGTTTAATTTTTTAATAATCTCCTTGATAATTGCTTTTGTGGGAAGTTGGTTTGCAAATTACAGATTAGTTAATTTCGCATATCTATAAAGATTTAACTTATAATATTCAATAAGGTACTTTTAAACGAGACATCAGGATACTGATAATCACGCCAATCAGGTTATCTTTGGCATTTGATGTCTATCATTTGACGACATATACTCAGTATTATGTAAATCTGCATATTGTCAAACGTCAAGAGGAGGTCAGGTATGTCACGAAAACTTAACAGCAAATCAGTACCTGTTATTGTTGCAGTGATTGGTTTAATAGGGGTCATTATTACAGCGCTGGTAACATACTTGGTTAGTAAACCTGATGATAATGCTGAAAACCCTCAACTTGACTATTATAAAATTCGCGTTGTAGAAAAAGTGAGTGATGCTTTTATTGGGAATGCAAAAGTAACCATCGAGTTATCGGGCAATATAATCCCTTTGGATGCGGTCACAGATTCAAACGGGTTGGCTATCATCACAATCCCAGAAGAGTATATGGGAAAGCCGGGAAAACTGATTGTGGAATCACAAGAACATCAAACATTTTATAAATTTGTTAATTTATCGCGGGATTCTCTGCCAGACGTTGTGCAGCTTGAGAAGAAATGATGAAATTTCCAAAGTTTGAAGTTTGGTTCAAGCGAACAATGCTTATTGCAACGATTGTTGTTGCTTTAAATATTGTTTCTTGTGGGCCATCTACACATTTTAACTATATTGTTGCCGTTGAGGATGAGAAGCGCATTCCGATAAATAATGCAACTGTACGCTTGGAGTTGTCAGATAGTTTGCCTCTTATTGCAAACACTGATGCTGAAGGGGTTACATTATTTTCGGTCGGAGTAAATTATATAAATAAACCGGCAATCATTCGGGTAATTCTGCCTGGTGGCTTTGAACCATATGTAAAAAGTGTAGCCATCTCCAGACAAAAACAGATGATACAAGTTAGAAGAGATGGCGTTTTACCTTCCGCTACAACACCCCCAATTTTTACTGAAACTGTTGTTTCTCTTGCCAGCCCAACTTCAACAACATCCTTTACACCAACGCCAACCAACACATTGGTTCCCACTTTCACACATACGTTTACTGCTACCCTAAGACCGAGTGCTACTTATACGCTTGCTGTTCAAAGTTTAACCCCGGTTTTTACTCCATACCCAACATCATCTGATGTCATCTGCCCGGACACAAAAAATCAGTTTGGCCAGATTGGTGTTTGGAAAACCGATGAAGTAATTTTCAAGCTAGATATTTCACCCTCGCGGGATTATGTTGCGTCTGCTGAGCAGAATGGCAACGTGATAGTGAGAAATCTGGTTAGCGGCGATATTGTTCGCGCCTTAAAATTTGGTAATTTCGTTAGAGACGTAGCTTTCTCTGTGGATGGAAGGTGGTTGGCTGCTGCTGGAAGTGACGGCTTTATCAAGGTCTGGAATACTGCAATTTGGGGCGATCCTATTATTTTGAGCGGTCACAATGGAGCTATTTCGAGCCTCGCATTTTCACCGGATGGACAATGGCTGGCTTCCGGTGGGGATGATAAATCCATCCGATTGTGGTCTGTAAATAACGGTTGGAAAGCTGGCAATCTTATTCCATCCTCAAAAAGCGTGAAAGTGGTTGTTTTTTCACCTGATAGCCGTTATATTGCGGTTGGTTCAAATGATAGTGTGCTGAGAATTTGGTCACAGAATGGTGAGCAGCTCTATTCACTTACGCACATCAATGGACCGAAAAATGGATCTATCGTGGCGCTTTCATTCTCCCCTGATGGAAAATATATAATCTCAGGAACTACAGATACGAACAATTCTTTCCAGGTATGGAAGTTTCTTCCAGAGACCCCCCCGGGCGGCGTATTGGAAAAAAGATTACCTATGGATGGCCAGATTTTTACAGGCACCGATGTAAAATTTTCTCCCGATGGAAGCATTTTTGTAACCGGAACAAGCAATAATTACTTCATGATTTGGAGAACATCTAATTTTTCCAGGATTTTGCCAATGTCGGACGCACATCAAGATACAATCACTTCTATTGACTTTTCACCAGACGGGAAACTGATAATTACCGGTTCTAAAGATATGACCCTTCGTATTTGGGGAATTAAGTAGGTTATTCGTTCTTGCTATTGGTGGAATCAAAATTTCTGCCTGTTTATTTGTAGGTAGCGGGGGTAGGTATAGAACAGCGGTTTCATACCAACAAAGTACATCAGCACAGACCACCATCGAGCAATCGTCACGGGTTGGTTCGTTCGTGCTGAGGGCAATGCCGTTTAATTGGCATTTTCGCCTTTCGGCCCCGCCCCGGACATAAATGTCGGGGCTATTTTTACGAACCCGCCTGAAGGCGGGTTTTTCCAGGCACACGGTGGTGACGTGTGAAAAGATTGCCAGTCCGAAGGACTTTGTAGGAATAGCCCGGCGGTTCAGCGCCGGGCGGGTCGGCGGGGGAGATAACGTCAAAAGATTGAGCAATCGTCACGGGTTGGCTTCGCCCAGGCTGAGAACAATACTGTTTCATGGGTATTTTTCGCCTTTCGGCATCGCATGGGCGGTTGGTTTAAGACGGGGAATAAATACAACGAGTTCTTCCAAATGTTGTACAATTGTCGTGAGCATTGGTTTTCTCTGGCTCCCGGATTTGCGCAAACTAATCCTACGAGATTTCCAGGCTTATTTTATTTTGGTAAACGAAACTCTCCCCTAAAAACATGCAGAATCTTCTCGAAATTTTATGGATATTTGTCAAAGTGAACCTGTTGAGCACCTCCGGCCCAGCCTCGGTGGGATTGCTCTACCAGGAGACGGTCGGCAGCCTGATCACCGAAAGCGAATTTGTGCAGGCGGTCGGGTTTTCGTCCGTCCTGCCGGGGAGTGACGCCATCCAATTGGCGATGTACATCGGTTACGCGGCGGCGGGCATCCCAGGCGGGTTGGTGGCCATGGTCGGCTCGATCCTGCCGCCGTTCCTGCTGATTCTTGGCGCGGTGATGGTCTTGCAGCGCCTGCGCCGCGAGGTCTGGTTGAGCAGTTTTGTCGAGGGTCTGGCCCCGGCCATTGCGGTGCTGATGGTCGTCACCGCCTGGAAGATTTTCGAGCGCGGCGGCGAGACCGGCCTGCTCGGCTGGAGCATCGGGCTGGCAAGCCTGGTCTTGATGTTCCTGAAAGCCCCCGCGCGGATCGTGGTGCTGGCGGCCGGTTTGCTGGGGATACTTCTCATTCCATGAAATCACCAACCTTTACCGTTTGGTGGCGGCTGTTGTGGATGTTCTTGAAAGTGAACCTGCTTTCGCCCTCCGGCCCGGCCTCCATCGGGCTGCTCTACGATGAATCGGTCGGCAAGATCATGACCGAGGAACGTTTTGTCGAATCGGTCGGGCTGTCGAATGTTCTGCCGGGCAGCGAGGCCCTTAAACTGGCCATGTTCGTCGGTTTTGCGGCCGGTGGAATCCCGGGCGTGATCGCGGCCCTGCTGGGCGCGATCCTGCCGCCGACGGTGATGATGCTGGTCGTGGCAGCCGTCCTGCAACAGTTCCAGCAGGAAGCCTGGCTGGAAAAATTCGTCTCCGGGATGAGTCCCGCTGTGGCGGCGCTGATGGTGGTCGTCGCCTGGGAACTGTTCCGCGCCGGGCGTTCGAAAAAAGTAACCGGGCGCGCCGTCCTGATCGCGGTCATCAGCCTGGCAGCCCTTTTGTTGGATGTGCCCTCGCCGCTGGTTTTGCTTGGGGCGGGTGTTCTGGGAATTTTCCTGTTTCGTTAAAAGGTCGTGGATGATGAATCTCAATTTAATGGCAGTTACAAACGGTGTCGAAGCAGGCTGGGCGGCCATCGAATACGCTGCCTGGCTGGCAAAGCACTTCCGCACCCGCCTTTCGCTGCTGGGGGTCGTCGAAGAGGGCGACGCCGAGCACCCGGTCGAGGAAATATTTGGCCGGGCGGTGGCGCTTTTGCAGCGCGAACAGGTTCCTTATTCCCTGCTGGTGCAAAACGGACAGACCGAGGATGTGCTGGCGGCCTTTGCGCGCGAACACGACGAATTCCTGTACGCGCTCGGTTCATTGGGGCGTTCGCAATTCAAGCGCATACTCTCGGGGCGTTCTTTCCGCCATATGATGGCCGAGATCAAAGCCCCGATCCTGTTCGTGCCATCCCTGCGTTTGCCGGTGCGCAAGGTGCTGGTCTGCATGGGCGGGCTGGAATACAGCATGACCGCCGAGCACCTGGGAATGCAGGTTGCCAAAATCCACCCGGCCAGTCTGACCCTGCTGAGTGTTATCCCGCCGATCGAGTTCGATTACCCCGAAGCGCGGCGGATGCAGGCCGAACCGAACACCCTGCTCGAAAGCGACACCCTTACCGGCCACTACCTGCGCGCCGGATTAAAAACCGCCCAGCAGATGGACGTCGAGGCGCTGGTAAAAATCCGCCGGGGGACGGTGGTACAGGAAATTATGGCTGAAATTAAAACAGGAGATTATGACCTGGTCTGTATGGGCTCCACCTACAGCTCGCACGGACTGCGCCAGTTCTTCACTCCAAACGTAACCGCCGAGGTTGCCGAAGCGACAACATGCCCCCTGCTGACGGCGCGTTATAGCCGCGAAAAAGAAAGCTAACCCACCCGCTTTGCCATATAAATATCCGGTTTGCCCGGCCCGTTGGCATCGGGGATGACGCCAACGATGGCGTAGCCCTGTTTCTGGTAAAACTCGAACGGGTGCCCTTTCAGATTGCGGATGCGGGCTATATGCTCCCAGACATTCGGATACAGGTTCATCCCGGACAGGCTGGTCATATCGTTTTCGTCATCCGTGCCGAGGAAGATGGTTGTCCCGCCTCGCTCCCTGACCTGATTTTCCAGGTCGGCGACCAGCATCCGGCCAACCCCCTGGCCCTGGCAGGCCGGGTCGACCACCAGCGGGTGCAGTTCCCAGGCGTGGCCGTCATACTCAGGTATTGCTCCGATCCAGCCCAACAACCTGCCATCCTCGTCCAACGCAGCGCGGATAATTTTTTCCGTTTCAAGGGCTTCGTGGACTTCCTGCCGGGCAGATTCCATCTCCGGCCAGGCATTTGGCCAGTGCTGGCGGAATCCTTCCAACAAAAGACGAGCGGCCTGCTCGATGAGATCGGGTTGCTCAAGGGATAAACTAACGATTTTCATAAAGCGCCTCCTGGGGAACTGATCTGTAAAAACTAAACCAACGAATTTGTAATGAACGTTTTGTGGCAAATGGGGTTTTAATGAATGTAGGGAACAAAATCATTGTTTTGTGCGTCTTTTTTACAAGTTTATCGTATATCAACAAGGAGGTAAATTATGGATCCCATTATCATCGTCGGACTGTCTATCCTTATCGTGCTATTTGTTAGCATGAGCCTTATTAGCTTCCTGGTCAGCAAGCAGGATTGTGACGACTCGCGCGTCATCCTGCCCAAGTAACAAGACTTCTTCCCCCAGCAGCACAGCGTATCCTACTATACCGGTACGCTGTGCTTTTTTTAATGACGCAGATTAGACCCAGGTCTGGCGCTTCATCCAGCGGAACATGACAAGCGGCATGACCAGCATGACAGCCAGGGTTAGGGAAAAGACCAGTCGGCCAGTCCAGACCGGCAAATCGGCAGAAGGCCCGAAGAAGTTCATCCCAAAGAAGCCGGTAATGAAGGTGAGCGGCATGAAAAGGGTGGTGATGATGGTCAGGGTTTTCATGATTTCATTCATGCGGTTGTTTACCGCCGAAAGATAGGTATCCAGCGTGCCGCTGACCAGGTCGCGCATCGATTCGTTCAGATCGTGCATGCGCACCAAGTGGTCGTAAACATCGCGGAAAAAAATACGATCTTTCGGGTCGATCAACTGATAATCGTCGCGGGCCAGTTTATTGAGCACCTCGCGCTGGGGCGCCAGGATTCGGCGCATCACTTGTAAAGCACGCTTCAGGGCAAAAATTTCCTGGATTGTTTCCTGGCGGGGGTTGCCAAGCACTTTATCTTCAATTTCATCGATTTTGTCATCCATTTTTTCGACACCGGGCATGTAGTCGGCCACCAGCATATCGATCAGTTTATAGAGCAGATGATCAGCGCCATTTGTGGCATGGCGCGAATCACGCAGGCTGGCCTGGTAGGTCTTATCGATGCACGACAGCGGATAGTCGTGGTGGGTAACCACGTAGTTTCGGCCCAGGAAGACATCCAACTCGCTGATTTTCGCCTTGAGGTCGTCGCCCATCTCGAGAGCATTCAAGACAATGTAGAGGTAGTCTTCCCAATCATCCACCTTCGGTGAATGCGACTGTTCCAGAGCGTCGTCTACAGCCAGGGGGTGAAAACGGAAGATGCCGGTCAGAATCGGCTCGGCCGCTTCATCTGGTTCGCTTTCGAAATCGATCCACAACAAAGCATCAGGGATTTTGAGCAGACTGGCGTATTCCTGGACGGGGATAGCTGTGCGAATGTCCTGGCCGGGAACGTAGCAAAGTGAACGAATCATGAATACCTCGCGATCATGAAATTAACAATAAAGAAGCTGGTATCAATATTATCAATCTAAACTTCAATATTTATTGATTTTGCTATTGACAATATTAAATATTTTGCTATAATGTTTTTAGATGTTTGAAGCGTTGCTTTAGAACTGGAGGCAAGAATGAATACACCCTGGTTTTTCGGAACCGAAGATGCCGCCCGAGTGGTGTTGCGCGCCAACGAAGAGGATTACCGGCAATTTCTCGAAGCATCCTACTCACCCATTACCGACTACACCGGCGACCGCTGGTATGCTGCAACCTTTATTTTCTTCGCCAACTTGCTAATTATAAGCGGCTTGAAAATCAAAAAAGCCGCCACGTCTCGCCCGCGCACATCGTTTCAAACCCGCTAGGAGTTGCCATGAAAACGTCGCTCACCCGCTGTCCAGTCTGTGAAAATGAATTGATGATCACCCGCTTGCATTGTGAGTCCTGCGATACGACCCTCGAGGGTCGCTTCACAGGCGGGCCATTTTCACATCTTAACACAGAACAACTCAATTTTATCGAAGTTTTCATCCGCTGCGAAGGCAAGATCAATCGCATGGAAACGGAACTGGGACTCTCTTACCCGACGATTCGCAACCGTTTACACGAGGTGATTCGCACCTTGGGTTATGAACCCGGCAAAGAAGAAAGCCCAGACGTGAGCGAGGAGCGTCGCCGCCAGATATTGGAAGACCTCGACGCCGGAAAGATTTCTGCCGAAGATGCCATGCGCACCCTGCGCGGCGAGGAGGAATAATGCGCTACGAAATGTTCTCTTGTTCTTCCGCCCCACTGGTTAAGGTTGCCTCGGTCAAGGGTGATGTGCAAATCACTGGCTGGGAACGCAATGAAATCAGCGCCAAAACCAGCGGCAGCAAACTGGAAGTCACACAAAGCGACGATAGCTTTGTGATCCAGAGCGATGATGATCTGATCCTGTACCTGCCCTGCCAATCCCAACTGGATGTTGGGGCAATTGCCGGCGACATGGATTTGCGCGTCTTTGAAAATATGGTTGTCATCCAAAGCGTCGGCGGCGATTTACAGGTCAACAGCGCAGGCGGATTAAAAATCAATTCCATCGGTGGCGACTTAAGCTGCCGCACGATCAACGGAGCTTGCCAGGTCGAAAACGTGGGTGGGGACGCCTCACTGACAGATATCGGCGGGGAAGCCCGCCTGGGCAGCGTGGGCGCAGACCTGTATGTGCGCGGGGTCGACGGGGCGCTCTCAGCCCAGGTTGGAGCCGACGCTGTTTTGTTTGTTACTCCGGCGGCAGAACAAAAGTATAAAATCAACGCCGGCAGCGATATCCTGATCCGGCTGCCGTTGGATGCCAGCGCAAATTTGAACCTGACCGGCGGCGGCATGGACGCGATCCGGGTCAATTTCCCCGGTGTCGAGCTGGACGAAATGCACGGGCCATGCCAATTAACCCTCGGCGCGGGTGAAGCTGATATTCACCTGACGGCCGGGTCAGACATAATTGTTACCCACAACGCCGAAGAGTGGCAGTCGATGGCCGACTTTGGGCCGGAGGCCTGGGGCGCACGTGATTTTCCGGGTGTGCCGCCCATACCACCTATTCCACCGATTCCACCCATCCCGCCAATACCGGGAATGCCCAACCTTGCAGAAGAAATCAACGAAAGAATTCATGAACGGCTCGGACGCCAGACCGAACGCATGGGCCGCCGCATGGAAGAAGTTGGTCGCCGTACTGAAGCAGCCATGCGCCGCGCCGAGCAAAAGATTCGCGCCGCCGAACAACGCCAGCGATTTTCAGTGGGCGGCGGCGGGCGAAAGCAGGTCAACATCAATTTTGGCGGTCAGCCTGCCGGGCCGCAATCTGAACCGGTTAGCGACGAAGAACGCCTGACGATTTTGAAGATGTTGCAAGAGAAGAAGATCAGCCTGCAAGATGCCGAGAAACTGCTCGCAGCGCTGGAAGGCAAATAACAGGAGGCCGAGATGACCGATAGTGAACGCGCCCAAATCTTAAAAATGATCGACGAGGGCAAAATTACCGCCGAGGAGGGCCTGAAATTGATGCAAGCCCTGGCCCAGGATGAAGATGTCGAGGCTGAGACTCCCCTCCTTGAAACGGAATCAAGCGGCGGGGCCGAATGGCAGCCCGCTCCGCCCGACCCGGTGGTGGAACGGCTTAAACGGCGGGTACGCTCGTTTTACGTCATCCCGCTCTTTGGCGGGACATTCCTGACCGTCCTGGTCGCCTGGCTGATGTACCAATCGATCGAAACAGGTTCAATGGGTGTTATGTTCTACTGCCTGCTCTTCCCGGCCCTGTTGTTGGGAATTTTACTGCTTACGCTGGGCGCGGCCAGCCAGAAATCAAGCTGGGTGTATGTCGATGTTCAGCAGAAGCCGGGCCAAAAACCGGGCCGCATTATGCTTGGGTTCCCGCTCGACCTGGCGCGCTGGCTGATGAATACATTTAAAAGCAATATTCCGCGTAACGAACGCGAAAAAGCCGATATGGTTTTGCAGGTGATGAACGAAACCACCAGTACAGAACCGATCGTGGTGCAAGTAGATGAAGGTGAAGACGGTAATAAAGTGAACGTCTATATCGGGTAGGAGGCGCATAATGGCAACCACTGAAGAACGAATGAAAATCTTGAAGATGATCGATGAAGGCAAAATAAGCGCGGAAGAAGGCGCGAAGTTACTGTCCACTTTGAGTGAAAGCCGCCGCCCGGGCGGCCCAGGCGGTGGTAATATTTCGCGCGGGTTTGGCGGGGCGCGCTGGTTAAGGGTGCGCGTGACCGATGTCGCCACCGGGCGCGCCAAGGCAACGGTGCAGTTGCCGCTTAACCTGCTGGACGCCGGAATGAAGATCGGGGCGCATTTTGCCGCCGAAGTGAACGGGGTCGATATGTCAACCATCATGGAGGCCCTGCGCTCTGGCATGACCGGCAAGATCATTGACGTAATCGACGAGAAAGACGGCGAACACGTCGAGATTTTCGTAGAGTAAACCCGGAACGTCTTTAACGCAAAGACGCCAAGGCGCAAAGGTTTTTCATAAACTCTTAGCGGCTTAGCGTCTTTGCGTTAATTTTTCAGGATCAGGCGGCGACTGAGTCGCTGATAATCTTGCGCACGTCGCCAGCATGTTCGATTTCATGCTCGATAAAAACTGTAAGCAGGATTTTCAAGTCGCCCTGATCGCCCCAGAGCATGGTGAAGGGCTGCGCGGCTTTTTCTAGCGGCATACCGCCAATCAAATCGATTAAGATGTCGCGAGTGCGGATGTATTCGCGGTAGATGTGATCGTAATCCAGTCCTTCGCGGGTGGCGACGGTTTCGGCGTTATAAACATCAAGACCGCGCATGGCAGGTGTGCCGGGTTCGCGCCCGGCAATATGGGCGCTGAGCGAGGCGATAATGGCGTCATCCCAACCGGTGATGTGGGCCAGGATTTCGCGAATCGTCCAGAGCGGATAGATTTTGCGGTTTTTATCGATCTCATCCAACTGGGCGATCATTTCTGAGCGCGCCTGCTGGAGTTCTGCAATCAGTTGGGAACGTATATCGGTCATTTTGCCTCGTTTACGATACAGCCCTGGCGCGGCTCATGCGGCGCACCAGCCACCAGATCAAAAGGGATGCCAGGATGATCAGCAACGCGGCCATCAGGATCGGGATGAGCATTGCCAGGATCGATGTCATGGTCGCGATGATATCTTCGGTGATGCTGACCAGCGGATTGGCTGCGCCGCCGGTGGTGGCCGTGACCGCCGGGCGGACTGCCGCCGCTTTGATGGTATGTACCCCGCCCGCGACCAACAGCCCGCTCGCCAGCGAGATTACCGGCGAGACATCCGTCAACACCTGGGCCGAGGCGGCAAAGACGATGGCGCCGGCCACCGGGCGGATGAAGGTCTGAATTGCGTCGTTGATGTGGTTGACCGCCGGAAAGCTATCAGCCAGGAATTCGATAATGATCAACACACCGATCAGGATCATGATCCAGGGATTGGTCAGGGTATCGAAGGGGGCTTGCAGGGTGAACCAATCGGTATAACGGGCGATGACGGCGATCACCATCAGCGGGATATAAGCGTTCAGCCCGGCGCTGGCCGAAAGGCCGAAGGCAGAGAAGATTCCGGTTAGCAGTTCCATGGGCGAGTCCTTTCAAGAATCGATAAGCGCTTTCATTTTATCAAAATTCATAAAGGTATACGTCCCGGGTTTTACCAGGTTTCTTAAACTTTCAAGAACTGATATTCCTTGCCCGCCTATCCCAGCGGAAAGCCGCCCCAGGTGCCGGTCAACCACAGGCGGAAGATATCGATGGCAGTGATTTGCAGCAGGGCAATTGTCAGCCCGGCCAGCAGGGGAATGCCGATCTCGCGCCACGAGTCAAAGGTATTTTCGATGCGCATCAGCATGGCCCAGACCATGGCGTAGACCATCGTCAGCAGCAGCAGGACGCCGCTGGCGCTGAGCAGATAGGCCGGGTAAAGCACCCAATCCCATTCAGGCAGGACGAGCAGCACCAGGCTGACCGCCAGCGCGAGCAGGATCGGGAAATTGCGCCAGGTCATGGCCGGGCGATTGTCCCAACTGCGCCAGAAGGTCTGGTTGAAGGCCGGGAAGACGGCAATCGCCATCGCCAAACCGACCCCGGTACCGGTCCACAGGCGCAGGGTATTGCTGGGTGTGTACAGGCTCGGAATCCAGTCCAGGCGGCCCGGCGTGACGGTTTTCATCAAATAGAGATAGGAGTTGACCCCGTCCACGGCGAAGGCAGCGGCAAAAATCGCCAGCGGCAGGATGATCGTCCAGCGCGGCATCCCGGCCAGGCGTTTGGATGTAACGAACTGGAAGGCGATTCCCAGCACCGCTCCCAGGTACATCCCTGAACAACGCGCGCACAGCGGCGATTGAGTTCCGTCATCCAGGTGGAAGGAGCGTTCGTCGAGACGATGGCAGACTGCATAGCCGAGCGCATCGGCCTTGCCAAGAATTCCGGGCGGCGAGATCCAGAGCCAGACGGAGAGCAGGACGACTGCCGCAATGGGCACGAGCCAGTTGGCGAGTTTATGGGCAATTTGCATCCGTTCATTATATGGGCAAGGGTGAGCGATGGCAAGAAATTGCGGTATGATTATCGAAATTCGGAGGTTTCCATGAAGCGATTTCTGATCTTATCTGTGCTGACTCTGGGCCTGGCCGGCTGCGGGCAACTTTTCGCCCCGCCCACACCCACGCCAACCCCAACCAGCACCCCGACCCTGACCGCCACCGCAACCCAGACACCAACCCCAACTGAAACCAGCACCCCGACCGCCACTCCCACGCCGACACGCGATTTTCCGGCAGGAGGCTATGGGCCTTCGGATTTTCCCGATAACGTCAACCCGCTGACCGGGCTGAAGGTCGAAGACCCATCCCTGCTTGAGCGTCGTCCGTTAATGATCAAGGTCGCCAACTTGCCGCGCGAATACCGTCCGCAATGGGGGCTTTCGCTGGCCGACCATGTCTATGAGTATTACATCGAGGAAGGCACCACCCGTTTTGCGGCTATCTTCCTGGGCAACGAGGCCGAAATGGTCGGGCCGATCCGCTCGGGCCGGTTCTTCGATCACCGCCTGATGCAAATGTACAAGCCCAATTTTGCCTTTGGCTCTGCCGATTACCGCGTGCGCAACCTGCTTTTCAACCAGAATTACGCCGACCGGCTGATCATCGAAAGCGCCTGCCCGCCGATGTGCCGCTTCGAGCCAAACGGCGCCAATTACCTGATGGCAGATACCGCCGGGCTGACCAGTTGGATCAATGAAAAGAAAGTCCCTGGTGGCAACACCCGCCAGAACCTGGATGGATTCCGCTTCTTGTATGATCTGGAAGTGGATGGCGCGCCCGGACGGCAGATCTTTATCCGCTATTCGGGAGCCATCTACAACCGTTGGGATTATGACTTCCAAACCGAAAAATACTCGCGTTATTCCGATACCCAGAATGACCTGGATGGGGCCAAGGAAGTTTACGCGCCCCTGACCGACCGCCTGACCGACCAGCCCATCACCGCTGACAACGTGGTGGTGCTCTACATCACCCACCAGTATTTCTCGCTCAAGCCCGAAATTGTGGATATCGTCGCCAGCGGGCCGGGCAAGGCTTATTTATTCCGTTATGGCGAAATGTTCGAGCTGACCTGGTACCGCAACGCCATCGACCAATTGTTCACCCTGGTCGGGCCAGACGGTGAGCCTTTCCCACTCAAGCCGGGCAATACCTGGTTCGAAGTGGTCGGCTCCAGCACGCAAATGAAACAGGAAGGCGATTCTTCCTGGCGGTTTATGTTCTCGATACCGTAAAGAGCGGAGGTCGCCCCTGCTCAGATGCCAACAATCGAATGGAGGCCAAAAATGAAAAAAATTGGTGTCCTGACCGGCGGGGGAGATGCGCCAGGACTGAATGCAGTCATTCGGGCAGTGGTTAAAACCGCTCACAACGATTATGGCTGTGAAGTGCTCGGGGTCCGCACCGCCCGATCCATTGGCATTTCGTTCGGCGACGATTATTAAAGCAGAGTGCCGCCCACAAGGGGCGGCACTCGGCTTCGGCGCTATGGCTTCCTTTATCGTGCGAGGAGGGATGCCATAGCGCCACGTTGGATACTGTTACTGTCCATGTGAGACATCACCTCCTCCTTTCATTAGGATAGCAAGTGAATAAATGAATTGTTAAACTGCAAAGATAAACAGATTATACCCTATCAAAATCGGACGTCAATAGACCGAATTCGGTTCTAATCGAATTGTAAGTTTTCTCGGGAGACTCTCAAAAGCCATCTGATAGACCTTGCCAGCCAAACACCGGCATACTTTGACGAAATTCGAAAGAGATTTACACCTGTTCAGACATCCGGCTTCACCCTTAGCCCGCGGCTGTCTGAACCACCACATTGGAGGCATCATGCAAAAATATTCAACCCGACTCTGGTTTCTGGTCTTTGCGCTGGGCTGGGCCTTCGACCTGCTCTTCTGGGACGTTATCTCTCCTGGCGTTTCCTTCCTCATCTTCAGCGCCCTGACCCTGACAGGCGGCATCCTGCTGCTCTGGAAGGGGCAAATCCGCCCGGCCCGCAATACCTGGTTGCTGCTCGCGCCAATCGCCTTTTTTGCGTTCTTCACCTTCGTGCGCCTCGAACCGCTGACAGCCTTCCTCGGCTACAGCCTGACCCTGGCGCTGATGGTCATCCTGGCGCTGACATATCAATCAGGGCGCTGGCCGCTCTACAGCCTGGCCGATTATTTTGCCGGCTTCTTTCGTATGCTCTTCAGCCTGATCGCCGAGCCGCTCATCTTCCAGACCCAGGTCAACAAAACGAAGGCTGAGACAGACCCGGTCGAGAAACCCCCTTCCGCCTTTTGGCCGGTCGTGCGCGGGCTGCTTTTTGCCATCCCGGTGCTTGCCTTCTTCACCGTCCTGCTGGCCTCCGCCGATATGGTTTTTTCTCAGCGCATCGACGATCTGATCAAACTCTTCAGCCTCGAAAAACTACCTGAATATATCTTCCGCCTGGTTTATATTTCCATCCTGGCTTACGCGCTGGCCGGTCTGCTACTGCACGCCGCCAAACCTGCCATGGATGAAAAACTGATCGGGCTTGAAAAACCACTCATCCCGGCTTTTCTCGGCTTTACCGAATCGGCCATCGTGCTCGGCAGCATCAACCTGCTCTTTGCCAGTTTTGTCTTTATTCAGTTTCAATATTTCTTTGGCGGCCTGCAAAACATCAAGCTCGACGGTTACACCTACGCCGACTACGCCCGCAACGGCTTCGGCGAACTCGTCACGGTGGCGTTCTTCAGCCTGCTGCTTTTCCTGGGTCTGAGCGCCATTACCCGCCGCGGCGAAGGCAGACAACAACCAATTTTTTCCGGCCTGGGCATCTTTTTGGTGGCAATGGTCGGCGTCATGCTCGCCTCGGCCTTCCAACGCCTGATGCTGTACGAAATGGCTTACGGCTTCACCCGCCTTCGCACCTACACCCACGTCTTCATCATTTGGCTCGGCCTGCTGCTGCTGGCCACCATCATCCTTGAATTGCGCAACCGCCAGCGCGCCTTTGCCCTGGCGGCCGTCATCGCCGCGCTTGGCTTCGCTACCAGTTTATGCCTTATGAATGTTGACGGGTTTATCGTCCGCCAGAACATCGCCCGCCATGTGCAGGGAGATCGGCTGGATGTCGGCTACCTGGCCTCACTCTCGACCGATGCCGTTCCCGTTTTAGCGGGTTTTTACCAATCCAAAACACTGGACGCAGCCACCCGCGACCGGGTCGGCGCAGCGCTGGCCTGTTTCGACGACCGGGCCGCCTCCCGCGCCGAGGATGAATCGGCAGACTGGCGCACCTTCCACCTTTCGCGCTATCTCGCTGCGCGCAGCCTGGCGCCGTTCAATTTGAGCGGTTACGAATTCGCAGACAAGGACTACCGAAGCAGCGTCACCACGCCGCTTGGCGAAACCTACAACTGCTATTCATACGTGATGGATTAAAGAGAAAGCCCCAGCTTTTTGCACAACTCCCCCAGGGTTTGCTGCTCTTCAGGCGTCAGCGCAGACATGACAGCCGTAATTTCATCGGCGTGGCGCGGCATGACCCGCTCGATCAGCGCCCGGCCAGCCTCGGTCAGGCAAATGCTCACAAAACGCCGGTCCTCTACCTGGCGCGTGCGCTGAACCAGCCCGCGTTTTTCGAGATTGTCGATCACCAGCGTCAGGTTGCCGCTTGATTTGAGAATTTTCTCCGCCAGGTCTTTCTGATACATCGGCCCCAGATAGAGCAAGGCATCCAGCACGCCCAACTGGCTTACGGTCAGACCTTCCAGCTTTTCGCCGGAAAGCAAGCGCGCGCTAAGCGCCTCCACCGCCCGTGTCAGGCGGATATAAGCGTTTAGCGCGCGAATCTGTTCGGGAGAGCCGGGGTAATGGGTCGGCATTGCTCGATCAGTTCATCTCCTGCCGCCCGGAAAGCGCCCGCAGCAGGGTGTTCTGATCGGCATACTCCAGATCACCGCCGGCAGGCAAACCGCGCGCCAGACGGGTGACATGCACCCCAAACTGCTGCAACTGCTGGCGCAGGTACAAAGCCGTGGCGTCACCTTCCATGCTGGGGTTGGTGGCCAGGATGATTTCGTTCACATCGCCGCGTGCCACGCGTCCCAAAAGGGGCTTGATCTTCAGGTCGTCCGGCCCGACGCCCTCGATGGGCGAAAGCACGCCGTGCAAGACATGGTATTTGCCCCTGAACGCGCCAACCCGTTCGAGCGCCAGCACATCAAGTGGCTCTTCAACCACGCAAATGACGGTGTTATCGCGCTGCGGGCTAGCGCATACTTCGCAGACTTCGCGTCCGGCCAGCATGATATTAAAACATTCGGGGCAAAAAGCCGTTTGCGATTTGAGCGCATTCAGGGCGTCGGCCAGTTGCGTGGACGTATCTTCCGGCGCGCGCAGCAGGTGAAAGGCCAGCCGCGAGGCAGATTTTGGTCCGATGCCAGGCAGGCGCTCGAAAGCTGTAATCAGGTTTTGGATGGGGTCGGGGAGAATCATAGTGTCAGGTGCGAGGGTTCAGGTGTCAGGTGCGAAAGTTCAGGGTTTACCTGACACTCGGCACCCGACACCAAAAGACCTAAAAGGGCAGCCCGCCAGCCAGCGGCCCCATCATCTCCTGCTGGCGTTCGCGGGATTTGTCGAGAGCCAGGTTGACGGCAGTCAGAACCATATCGTTAAGCATTTCTGCATCGGCGTCCTTCAAAAAATCCGGGTCAATTTCGACGCCGGTGCATTTCTGGTCGCCGGTCATGGTGACTTTGATCGCGCCGCCGCCCGCAGTGGCGGTGACAGTCTCAAGGCCCAATTTTTCCTGGGTTTCTTCCATCTGGCGCTGTAGTTTTTGCAGCTGCGCCATCATCGGGTTTGCGCCGCCCATGCCGGGCAGCTTGTTAAATCCTTTTGCCATTTTTAAATTCTCCTGAATACTTTTGTTTGTTTATCTTCATCCGCAAGGCTAATTCACGCAATTGGGCCGGGCTAACCGGCTTGAGCAAAACCAGGTCAACTTCGTCTTCAAGCAAATCAGCCTGGAGCGCATCGGCGGTGGCCATAATAACCCGGGTACGCCCTAATCGCTTCTGTCCGCGAATATAAGTTAAAACTTCACGGCCCGATGCGCCGGGCAGGTTCATATCCAACACCACCAGGGCCGGGCTGGCTTCAGCCAGTTCTTTGATAGCCTGATCTCCATCTGTGATGGAATGGATTTCAAAATCAGCCTTGAGTGTTAGGCCAAAGATATAGTTAAGTTGTCGATCATCTTCAATGATAAAAGCCAACGGCTTAGACATTTCTACTCCAGGCAGAATTATCGAAATAATTTCATGGCCGATTCGCGCAATTGCATCGGACTGACCGGTTTGAGAACAACCAGATCGGCCTGGTTATACAGGGAATAGGCCAACAGGGAGTCGGCAGTGGTCAGAATAATTTTAGACTCCGAAAATCTTTTTTCAGCACGAATATGTTCGAGAATTTCTTTTCCAGATTTTCCGGGCAGGTGCATATCCAGCACAATTAAGTCCGGTGTTATGCTGGTTAATTTTTGCAAAGCCAAATCACCACTCAGGCAAGCATCAACATCAAAATCAACCTTAAGGGCGGTGCTAAAGACTACGCTCAGTTGCGGGTCATCTTCGACGATTAATACCAGTGGTTTGCTCATGTCTCAATCCTGCGCTAGCCCAGAAATTATTTTTGAACCTATTTCTTGAATCCGTAAAACACTAACCGGTTTGAGCAAAGATGTATCCGCTTTTTTCTGCAAAGCTTTGGCCATGGCAATATCGGCAGTCATCACCACGACCGGGATGTGCTTCCAGCGCTCATCGGAGCGAATCTCGTCCAGTATATTCGCTCCGAATGCAAAGGGAAGGTGCACATCGAGAAAAACAACCGAGGGGATTCTAGATTCCATAATTGAGCGGTAATTAGTGCCAACATCATCTAATTCCGTCTCAAAACCTATTTGATTCAGCGCAACCGAAAAAATGCGGCCCAGTTTGGGGTCATCCTCGATAATCAAAGCAAAAGGCTTCGTCATAACAGTATTCCTTTTATTCTGCCTGGATGGGCAAGATGATAGTAAAAATGCTACCTTTATCAACTTCGCTTTCGAGGCTGATCTGGCCGCCCATTAACTCGACCAGTTGTTTGGTAATGGACAACCCCAGCCCGGTGCCACGATTATAGTGTGTAATGGCGTTATCCACCTGGCGGAACGGCTCAAAAATGTAACCTTGCGCTTCTTTAGGAATACCCGCCCCGGTATCTGAAACGCACATGGCCCAATGCTGGCGATCAGGCCGCAACAAATCAATATGAATAGATCCGCTTGTCGTAAACTTGATTGCATTGCCGGTTAAGTTTATCAGAATTTGTTGCAATCGTTTGGCATCGCCCATCAAACTTTCGGGCAAATTTGGCGCAACAGAATGGGTGAGAGATAAACCCTTCTTTTCGGCCAGGACACTCATGGTAGAAACAACGCGTTCGGCCAGCTCGGTTGGTGAGAAGGGTAGTATACGCAGTTGAACCGAACGGGCCTCGATCTGAGCCTGGTCGAGCAGTTCACTGATCATGGTGTTGAGATAATTGGCGCTGTCGACGATATTATCGGCGGCATCCTGTTGTTCATCGTTGAGTGGTCCAAACAGGCGATTTTGGAGCAATTCTGCATAACCAAAAACCGCACCCAGGGGTGTTCGTAGTTCGTGGCTCACTTTTGCAAGCAGTTGGCTCTTGAAACGGCTGGCATCCAAAGCCTGGTCGCGAGCCAGGGCCAGGGCTTCCTGGGCCTGTTTAAGTTTGGTAATATCACGCGCCACAGCCTGAAAGCCGACCACCTTTTCGCCTTCTTTAATAATTTGAACATTCTGTCCGATCCAAATTTCACGGCCATCCTGCGTAAATGATTCAAACTCGAAATAGGTATTCAGTTCGCCTTTCAAGAATTGGCGCACGTAAAATCGTTTCACCCTGGTTTTCCACTCAGGTTTGGCAAATTCGAGATAGCTTCGGCCCACCATTTCAGAATCACTCTTAAAACCCATCATCCTCAAGACTGTTGGGTTGACATAGGTAATGATTCCCTCGGTATCGGCCCGATAAATAACATCACTGGCATTCTCAACGATCTGCCTGAAGCGGGCTTCGCTTTCCTGCAAAAGATTTTGATTTCGGTTGCGTTCAACCAGGTGCCCAAATGTGCTGCCTAATAATGAGATTAATTCAACTTCGTAGGTACGCGGAGGACGTTGCGTAAGCAGAGTGTCGCAAATCAGGTAGCCGATCGCTTTTTGCCCGTTCCAAAGTGTCGAAGCGACCTTCCAGCCCGTTCCAATCACGCCATTATTATCGTACAGAGGGGCGTTTTCCCATAATTTGGTGTGATTGGGGGCATTGACAATCTCCAGTGTCCAATGACCTGGGGTGATTTCATCCCGGTAATAGCGCTCATCACGTATATGCCCATCTGCACTAACCCCATATGTGCCCACGATGGAATTACTCGCCTCGTCAAGCAGGAACAAGCCTACCCGATCCAGGCCCAGACGGCTCTGGGTAAACTCGATCATCTGGGTGTAAAGCTGTTCGCTTTCCTGCAACTGACTGAGATCAAGGTGGACTTCCTGCAGCGATTTCATATCTTCGACAAAACGCAGGTTGCGCTCCTCAGCCTGCCTGCGTTGTTCGATTTCTTTGAGAGCCGAGTCGTACAGGTTGGCATTGTCTAAAACCAGCGACACCATCTGTGAGAACAGGGGGCCGGTTTCGATTTGGGCCGAGGTAAAGGGATAATTTTCCTTGGTGCGCCCCAGGGCAAGCACGCCAACCACTTCCCCGCCGATGATGATGGGGAAATCTGCTGTCGCGTGTAATAAATTCGTTTCACCCACTTTATACGGCGGTTCAATGGCAGAATAATTATCCACAATGACAGGTGTGCGGGTCTCAACGGCCTGCCAGGTGTACTTCATGCGCTCACGCGATAGAGGCTTTCCCAGCATGTGCGATTGGGGCTTGGTCATAGCGCGAAAGATAAACGCATCATCTTCGTTGCGCAAGGCGATCAACCCCAGCGAAACATCCAACAAGGTGCAGGCCCGTTCGACAACCACATTCAACAAATCATCCAGGCTGCGGCGGTTAAGCAGGTCGATGGTCGTCTGGTGCAAGATCGAAAGATATTCGTTCTGCCTCTCGAGTTGCCCACGCAATTCTTTCGCTGTGGTAATGTCTTCCTTGATGGCAACGTAGTTGGTAATGACTCCATCCTGGTTGTGCACCGGCGCGATCGTGGCTGATTCCCAAAACAGGGATCCGTCTTTGCGTTTGTTTTGCAGTTCACCCTGCCATATTTCGTCAGCCGTAATTTTTGACCACATTTCGACATAAAACTCAGCCGATTGCGCCCCTGATTTCAAAATACGGAGGTTTTTACCAAGCGCTTCATCAACGGTATATCCTGTCGATTGCTCAAAGCGGGGGTTGGCATATTCGATATTCCCTTTCGTATCGGTAATCACAATCGTATTACCGCTTTGTTCGATTGCCAAAAAGTACTTGCGCAATTCATTGCTGCTCTGTATCGCCAGATCGCGCGCTTCTGCCAGATCAGACGTGCGCTGCCTGACGCGCAGATCAAGCAGGTCGCGCTCCTGTTGCACAAGGTTGAGCGCCTGGGTCTCTTTTTGCCAGGCCTGATTGAGGTTGACGATGAACATATTAACAACGGTCATCATGGTAAGCGAGCTAAACAGATATACCAGGATGCTGGTCATTGCCGAATTCATGTCCACAGGCAGGACGATTCCGGTGGTCCTGACCACTTCGGTGGGCACAAACGTTCCCGATACTACAGACCAGGCAAATACAATCATTGTGATAACCGCTAAAGCCAGCATCCAATAACCGCCGCGCACATTGAGCAGCATGTGCGCCAAAACGATCAATGCCATGAAGTACAAAAAGACATCGGATGAAAAGCCAAACTTCAACATTTCGGCCAAAGCCATCACATAGACAAGGGTCAGGAACAGCCCAACGCGAATACGAAACGGCGCTGTACGCAGCAATGCCAGGAAATAGGCAACACCAAGAAATAGGAAAATCGCAATTGCATACCAAATATTGTTCGCTAAATCCAAGCCTGAAAGAATAGTCCACGCGGTTATGGAGCCGAATATCATGAAAAATCGCGCGCTAACCGTGACGGCCCGTTCAATTGTCTGCGCCCAGGATGGGTTCAGGTCATCGGGCATAAATGACTGGTCGAGCGCGGGAGGCATAAAAAAGTTTTTCAACCAATGCGAAACTGGATTGGGCACTGCCGGCGCGGGCGCAAGCGCGGGTGGAGGAGATCCATCCCTTGGAAGCGGTTTTGTAGATGGTTCGCGTACGGCATAGCGCGCCGGCGGGGCGGATTCGTCCAGGTCGCGCACTGTCACCAGGCGGCCAATCAGGCTGCCGCCCCGGTCTGAAAGCGCCGAAATACGAACTTCGTAATGGCGCTGGGCCTCGCCCTGCCCAATGGTGATTTCCTCGTTGACCTCCAGCGAATCACGGAATCGTTCGATCAGTTGCGGCCAGGGAGCCAGCACTTCATTTGCCGGTTTACCAAGAACCTCGTTTATCGGCAGGCCGATCATGCGCGCTGCGGCGGGATTGAGGTCAGCCACCCTTCCGCCCTCATCCAGCACAAGCATGCCGTCGCGCATCCCATCGACCACCAGATCGCGCGCCACGGGGGCCACATCTACCAACCGATAGCCGAAAATCGCCCACAACAAACCGACCAAGGTGATCGTAAAAGCAAACGGCGTCGGGTCAGGGTTGACCCCCATGAAATACAGGATATTCCCAATCCAGGGCGTAACCGTGGACAGAATCAGGGCCAAAACCTGACCTCTGTATAAACCCTGCGCGCGGCGCAGCGCACGAATCATAATGATCGTGCCGGCCAGCAACAACAGGTAAGAATAAGCAAAATGTACCCAAAACCAGAAACCACGCGAGATCACCCCAAGCGTGGCGAGATTGGTACTGCGCGTAATGGTGACTTCACCCCAGATCAGCCCGTGCCATTCGGTTGTCATTACCAATAAAAAGGTCGTCAGCGGCAGCGCCCCCAGCGCAAGCATCCAGCGGCGCGACATAGGTTTACCGGGATTGGCATAGTTGAAAGTAAAAATCAGCCAAAAAACTGGAACAGTAGCGATACCGATATACTGCAATTGGCCCCAAAAATATTTTCCGGCCAGATCCACCGCCGCAATTTCAAGGGCGTAGCCAATGCACCACTCAGCAATCACCAGGGCAAGTACTGCCAGCGCAATTGCACTCTGATTGCTGCGCCGCATCCAGGCATAGATGGCAATCAAAATCGAAACCAGGCCAGAAAAAACCAGTGGAACAATAAAGGGAGAGTATTCAAATTGCATGATGGTTGCCCTCTTGCACGATAAATCCTTGTTTAGCGAAAACCGGTTAGACCAGGTAGAAACTCATCCAACTATCCCGACCATCAACCCATAGACCGGGTCAACAGACTCGCGAACACCAACTCGTTCCCAATTGTACCGGTAAAATCTGTGGCAATTGGTCATGCGCAGCCCAGGCTGCTTACCCACAGCCAATTTGGCATAAACAACCCTACTGAATATCTACAATTTCCCCGCCATTTTGCAAGGCGGCAGCTACCATGCTATCGGGTTTGACGTTGGCAGGCAGGGCATTCTTGCTACCTGCCACCACCGGCTGAACCCTGAGAGCCTCGCCAAGCGTTTCAGAAAGTACCTGTTCGGTCAATTGGGTGTGCTCGGGTTTATTAAATTTGTCCAACAAGATGTCGCTGCTGAAACCCAATACCAGCACATCGGCCTGCACATCAACCAATTTGGCCGAATTGATTAGCGCGGCCAGGTTGGGATTTTGGGATTTGATCGCGCCGGAAATCTGCTTCCAGGCCGAGGCGATTTTCTGCAACGGGACAACTGCCGGGGCGTTCCCAGCCTCAGGCCTGGATTCGGCTGCCGGAGCAGGATCCGGGCTGACGGGTGGAACGCTGCGCGCCGGGCTGGTCTGGGGCGGCGGAGCAACCCGCCGGGGTGCGGCTTCAGGCCGGGGCGCGGCGGCCGCTTCCGGTTTCCGCTCCTGAGCGCCCTGGGCAACCGTCACAATCTGCACGGGCTGGGGCGTTTCAAGCATTTCAGCAAAAGCCAGTTCCAGGCCAAGCGAGGGCTGCCAGCCGCCGCGCGTATCGGTGGCGGCGGCGTTGAAGAAACGCATCATGCGCAGTACTTCTGCCGTTGGCAGCGATTTGGCGTGCGCAGTCATCTGTTTGCGGGCATCGGCTGTGGCTTCGACCTGGTCGCCGTTGCCAAGTTGGATGAGCATCAGCCCGCGCAGGTACTCGACCACCTGGCGCGCCAGGGAACGCGCATCTGCGCCGCCATCCAGCGCGCGCTGGATCTCTTCGAGACCGTGAGCGGGTTCTTTTTCGATGACCGCTTGCACCAGGCCGATCACCGATTGGCTGGCAGCGGTGCCGAGCACGGTTTGGGCCAGTTCAAGGGTAATATGATCGCCAGTGGAGGCCAACTGGTCGAGCAATGAAATCGCATCACGCATACCGCCCGCAGACTGGCGCGCGATCATGGTCAGGGCCTCTGGCTCTGCCTTCAGTTTTTCTTCCTTGCAGATCAGTTCAAGGCGGCGGGTGATCTCACTGAGCGGGAAGCGCCGGAACTCATGGCGCTGGCAGCGCGAAAGCGCCGTAGCCGGAATCTTGTGAATCTCGGTTGTCGCCAGGATGAAAATGGCATGCGGCGGCGGTTCCTCGAGAGTCTTGAGCAGGGCATTGAAGGCCGCCGTTGAGAGCATGTGGACTTCATCAATAATATAAACTTTATAAGTACCCTGCGATGGCGAAAAATTGATCTTGTCTCGCAAGTCGCGCACATCCTCGACAGAGGTGTTGGATGCGGCATCGATCTCGATCAAATCCATAAAACGGCTTTCATTGACCGCCAGGCAGTGGGCGCACTCGTTACAGGGGCGTTTGGCCTTGTCTTCGTTGAGACAGTTAACCGCCTTGGCCAGCAGGCGCGCAGCAGTCGTCTTGCCTGTTCCGCGCGGACCGCTGAACAGGTAGGCGTGCGCGACACGCTCACCGGTCACGGCGTTTTTGAGCGTTTGGATAACGTGTTCTTGCGAGACAACTTCGTCCCAGGCGAGGGGTCGCCATTTGCGGTAGAGGGCTTGAGTCATAGGTTTATTAATTTGTAATTGGTAAATGGTAATTGGTGAGTAGCGATTGGTACGTGTCAATTACCATTCACTATTTACCAATTACTTTGAT
Organism: Anaerolineae bacterium; assembly: GCA_022013685.1. GTDB lineage: Bacteria > Chloroflexota > Anaerolineae > Anaerolineales > Villigracilaceae > UBA8950. The sequence continues at coordinate 76,692 of JAKLPV010000027.1, read as the reverse complement.
TTAAGGAACTTGATAAGATGAGCGCACATTGCCATCCGGGTCGAGCAGGCTGGCGGTTTCGCCCGAAGACCAGAGCGAAGAGGACAACCCCCAGTATAAATCAATGACGCTGTCCTTGCCTGGAGCCGTCCGCAGTTGGATGGCGGCGTTGGCAGGCAGGTTAAGCGCGCCAAAGGTGTAGTTGTTACCATCCGCATCACGGATTTGCCAATCTTTCAATTCGGCGGTGGTCTGACCGGTATTGCGGACCAGGATCATCTCGCTGTCGGGCAACCCCGCCCCGACGATGGCAGCGATCTCGAACTCGGCGGTGCTCCCCGCTACGCTTGGCCGGGAAACTGCCGTCACCGCCCGGTAATTGTTCTCGTAAACGTATAAAATCGAGAGTGTGACACAGGCCGAGACGAAAACATTCAGCAAAAGGTAATACAACAATCTGCGGCGAGAAAGCATAGTTGAATCATAGCACAGGGAGGGGAAATAGAAAATAGGAAAACCGCCGACCCTTACGGAATCGGCGGTTTTGAATTGGTCGGGGTGGGCGGACTTGAACCGCCGGCCCCCGCGTCCCAAACGCGGTGCGCTGCCAACTGCGCTACACCCCGAACATGGCGAGTATAATCCGAACCTGGGTGCATCGTCAATGTATAAATCAAGGTTCTCTGATATTTGCCATAAAGAAGTCCGCATTTTGGGGCTTATCGCGGGAGTTCCCAAAGGATTTAATTCGAAACCAGACATAATTTGCCTGGGTTTCTTGTTGGTTTTGATGCTATCCGCCTGCGCTGCTACAGAATCCAACGAAGCGAGACCTGCTTTCACGCCCGTCGCATCCCTTGCCCCAGTGGAATCTGCGCCGGTTGCAGCGACTGCCACAGTAGCTGTCCAGCCGTCCACCTCGCCAACCCAGGAAACCTGTTCGCCTGCTTCGCGCGAATCGGGAACGGTTGGCGTGGGACTGCTCGACAAGCCGATGGAGTACCACGTTCTGCTGCCTGCCTGTTACGTGGAACGTTCCGACCAGCGTTACCCAGTCCTTTACCTGCTGCATGGGCAAAATGCGACCCAGGAGCAATGGCTCAATCTCGGTATAAGCCAGGCGGCTGAACAATTGATGCTGGCAGGCAAAATCCCACCATTTTTGATTGTTCTGCCTTTTGACCATTCCTTTAAACAGCCGCGCGATTATCGCTTCGAGGAAGTTTTTCTCGAACACCTGATCGCTGAAATCGACGGGACGTATCGCACCTTGTCAGCGCGTCCGGCCCGCGCAATCGGTGGGTTGAGTCGCGGCGGGGCCTGGGCAATTTACCTGGCCTCGCGCCATCCAGATATGTTTGGTGTTGTCGGGGCGCATTCGCCAGCGGTGTTTTACTCGAATAACAGCGCCCTGCCCGTGCGCCTGCGTGATATTCCGGCAGAGATAAGACCGGTTTTCTATGTCGACGCCGGCGATCAGGATGTCGATTTCCGTGAAATCCAAAAATTTACCGCGCTGCTCAACGAGCTTGGCCTTTCACACGAGTGGCATTACAACCTGGGTTTTCATGACGAAAAATACTGGGGGGCTCACGTTGAAGAGTACCTGCTCTGGTACGGCAAACAGTTTTCGGCGTTGGAGTAAAAGATGCTCTTTAGGAATTCCCGTGATAGGCCCCCGCATTTTGGGTATGAGCGCGCGTACGCGCGCTCATACCCAAAATGCGGCCTTCTTTACGGCAAATATCAGAGAGACGTAAAAGAAACAGGGATGGATTTAGCGAATCGATGCAATAAAGGAGTCGATCATTTCCTGATCCCAGCCTTCTTTCACGCCATAGAACATCAGCGCGGCTACGCCGGTCTTTCCGTCAAAGACAACGACCATCTGACGCATGGAAACCAGATTGCCTTCGACTTCTGTTTCCCCTTCCATAATGGCTGCCGGCACTTGCTGCCCGCGAATAGTATAGTTTTTTTCCTCTACTATTTGCATTGTTATGGAACGCTGTCCGCTCTGGCGGGCCATTGCTCGTTCCATTTCTTTCTGCATTTCTTCCTGGTTTCCGACCATGTTCTGAGGAAATTGTGTCAACATGATAAATGAATGGATGCCATCGCCGGGAGCGATAAAAACATATTTTATCGAAAGCATCTCAAAGGCTGTTTGCTTGTACCCGGCAGGGACATCGTAATCGGCAATCGAGTTGGCAATGCGGGCAACGTTTTCGGGATCATCAGCATTTTCTATCGAGCGGCCAATCCCCTCGCCTACATATCCCATCCCGGCCAGGCCCAGCCCGGCCACACAGCAACAAACCAGCACCAAAACACCGATCACAATCAATATCTGTTTTTGACTCATTTGAATCTCCTATTCTGCGCTTTTCGCGCGCGCCGCTTGCAGGATCGCATCCAACAACAAATCAGGGTGCTCTGGCAATGGCTGATCAGACATCCCGACACGGGCATAGAGTCTTTTAAGAACCTGCCGACTCAATTCACGCCGGTTGGACAGACCATGACGCCTGCCGATGTATTCCTCCAGAAATTGCAGGTCGGCGTTGGTTAATTGCGTCAACGGAAAATCGAGCAAGGCTGCCGGGGCTTGCCCGAGCAGGGAGGCTGAATTGCCAGCGGGCGATACACTCTCGATGGCAAGCGGACCGACGTCGTGGATGACCAGCGTCCCGGCGGCCAGATCGCCCAACCGGCGGGATTGTCCGTCCGCAAACATGGCAATGACGCCCACGCCATAGAAAGATGGCAGAAAGTCCACCAACCGGACCAGGTTACGTATCAGCACCTCGCTCAGGGTAACAGGCGTCCCGTCGCGGCGAATAACGCGAATCCCCACCATGCGCTTGCCGGGCGATTGCCCATTCCAGTTCAATTCAAAGAAAATGTAATAACCCCAAAAAAAGACAAAGGCCAACAGGCTCAAGATGCTGGCTACCCAGGTTTGACCCAGGTCACCGGCAAAATTCGGCCCGATGATGAAGTAAAAAGTTATCAGCAACACCGCAGCCTGGATCAAGACAATGATGGTCGAATCGACCAGGGCAGCCAGAAAGCGTGAGCCAAGCCCCGCCAGGCTGTAGCCAAAGATGACATTTTCCGGGGTGTCGATCGAAAGTATTTCGTCTGTATGGTTCATGGTTATAATTAAGCCATTCTCTTCGAATTTCAATCCATTTTACAGCATGTTGGCGGTAAACGATGCGGCCTGATGAGCTTTATAACGCACAAAAAGAAAACTGGACAGCCCTGAATGCTTTGGTCGAGCGCGGCCAACGGCAAATCGATTCGCTCTCGCCCGAAGATGTGCAACTGCTCGGGCGGCTGTATCGTCAGACCACATCTGACCTGGCCATGGCCCAGCGCGATTTTCCGCGCCACCAGGTGACCGGGTACTTGAACCAGTTGGTGGGCCGCGCCCATGCCGCCATCTACCGCGACGAACCGCTGCAAACCAATCGCCTGGCGGATTTTGCCCGGCACGGTTTTCCGCGCCTTTTCCGCAAAACACTTCCGTTTACCCTCGTGGCGGCGTTGCTGTTCATCCTCCCGGCCCTGGCGACGGGAATCTCGACTTTCCTGGCGCCGCAATCTGCGCTCTGGCTCTTGCCGGTCGAAGTCCAGTCTTTAATTCCCACCATCGAACAACGCGAACTATGGGTGGATATTCCGATCAAGGAACGCCCATACGCTTCTTCGTTCATTATGCAGAACAATATCCGCGTGTCTTTCCTGGCCTTTGCCAGCGGCATGACTGCCGGGCTCATGACGGTCTGGGTCATGATCATGAACGGCTTGATCCTGGGCGGCCTAACCGGACTGACAGCCCATTATGGGGTTGGCTGGGAGCTATGGAATTTCGTGATCGGACATGGTGTACTCGAATTGAGCGTTATCTTCATGGCGGGCGGTTCCGGGCTGATGTTGGGCTGGGCTATCCTGCGACCCGGCCTGATGCAGCGTCGCGATGCCCTGACCGCTGCCGCGCAAGATGCCGTCAAACTGCTGCTCGGCGCGGTACCGATGCTGGTGATCGCGGGAACAATCGAGGGCTTTATTTCCCCGGCGGAGAATATTCTGCCTGTCTTTAAGTGGGGTGTTGGGATTTTTAGCGGCGCGCTGTTTTATGCCTATTTGTTCCTGGCCGGACGCGAAGAAAAAAGCAATAAACGCGGTTTTTGATTGTCGATGTGCTGCCCTTCGACTGCGGGCTGCGCCTCCGCTCAGGGCCGAGCGCCAAAACTACAATGCCATTCTTCCCTTCAATTCCAGGTAACGATTAATCACCGCAATCGAAAGTTGGTTGGCGGGCACATCCAGCGTGAGCACCCCGCGGCGTTGTAACGTCTCGAGGGTGATGCGGCGTTCATCCAGCAGTTGCGCCGCGGCAGCGCGTTCGTAAACATCCTGGGACGTTTGTGGCTTTTGGCGCGCGGCAGAATAAACATCCGGGTCGCTGATCGTGACGACCAGTGTCAGGTTGGAGCGGGCCAGCAGCGATACCTGCGCCACCAGCGCGTTCATGCTCGTTCCGCTGCTCAGGTCGGTGAAGATGATGACCAGCGAACGGCGGCGTTGTTTAACGGCCAGGTAGGCCATCGCGCGGCCATAATCCGGCTCGACAGGCTGGGGTTCGACAGCGTAGAGTAGTTCCAACATGCGATAGAACTGCCCGCGGCCTTGCTTGGGGCTGAGGTAGTGCATCACGCTGTCTGCAAAGGTCATCATACCGACCCGGTCGCCTTTGCCGGTAGCGACATAGGCCAGGAACAGCGAAGCGTTGACCACATAATCCAGTTTGGCGATCTCAGCCACCGGGCTTTGCATCATGCGCCCACAATCGATAACCGCAATCACATTCTGGCTGCGTTCGGTCTGGTATTCCATTGTCACCGGGCGGTGGCGGCGGGCGCTGGCCTTCCAGTTGATACGCCGAAATTCGTCGTCGGGCAGATATTCGCGCATGCGCTCGAATTCGGTCCCCTCGCCAAACATGCGGCTGTGACGCAGGCCCATCTCTTGCAGGCGGTTGCGGCGCAGCAATAAATCGTAGCGGCGCACATCCAGCAGATTGGGGAAAACTTTAACCTGTTCGGCGGCGGGCACACGCCCCTGCCTGAACTGCAGCCCCAAAGGACTGCGCCAGCGCAGGTGCAGATCGCCAAAATAATAGTCCCCGCGCCGCAAGGGACGCACATGATACTGTCCGAGCCAGGTTTCGCGTGGATCGGCCTGGCCGCCAAGGATGCGCGTTTCGATTTGGAACTGCTCCGGGGCTTCGTCGCGCAACTGGAATTGGACCGGGCGCAGGCTGCGGTTGTGGACTTCCAGCCGAATGGGATTCTCCGCCCCCAGCGACAGGCGCGGCTCGTGAACGCGGCGCACATCAAAGCGTGTTACCGGGCCGGAGAATCGCCAGTCCAGCCCGAAGACGAGCAGGGCCACGAGGACATAGCCCCAGGCCAGCCACTCGAAAACGGGCAGCCAGGTGGCAAACGCCATCAGCGGGGCGGCCAGCAACAGGAACAGGATTCCGCGCAGGGTGGGGAGCATGGCGGGCCGCTTTAGCGGGGAACCTCCACCTGGTTGAGCAGGCGCAGGATAACGGTATCCGCATCCAGGCCTTCAATTTCCGCTTCAGGTTTGAGCAGGATGCGGTGGCGGTAGACGGGCGGCACAATCGTTTTGACATCGTCAGGAATGACGAAATCGCGTCCCTGGATGGCGGCCAGGGTCTTGGAGGCCAGCAAGACGTGGGTGGCGGCGCGAGCGCTGGCTCCCAGGACAATATCGGGCGATTGGCGGCTGGCTGCGTTGATCTGGGCCACGTAGCGCAGGATGCCCTCCTCGACCACCACTGCGCGCAATTGCTGGCGAATTTGCATGACCTGATCGGCAGTCAGGATCGGTTTGAGCTGGGCGCTTGCCAGGTCGTGAGCATCAAAACCGAGGTGGTAGCGGCGCATAATTTCGATTTCGTGTTCGATATCAGAGTAGGACACCAAAATTTTGAACATAAAACGATCCAATTGCGCTTCTGGCAGCGGATAAGTTCCTTCGTATTCGATCGGGTTCTGGGTGGCAATGACCATGAAGGGTTTGCCGAGTTCGTGGCGTTCGCCGTCCAGGTTGACCTGGCGCTCTTCCATGGCTTCGAGCAGAGCCGCCTGGGTTTTGGCCGGGGCGCGGTTGATTTCATCAGCCAAAAGGAATTGGGTGAAAATCGGCCCTTTTTTCAGGGTGAAGCTGCTGGAGTTCATGTCGAAGACGCTGGTGCCAAGAATGTCGGAAGGCATCAAATCAGGGGTGAACTGGACGCGCTTAAACTGAGCCTGCACCATGTGCGCCAGGGTTTTTGCCATCAAGGTCTTGGCTGTGCCCGGCACGCCTTCGAGCAAGACATGGCCGCCGGTAAATAGGGCGACTGTCAGCAATTCAAAGGGTTCATCCAGGCCGACCAACACCTTGGCCGACTCTTCTTTTAATTTTTCGTAAATAGGGCGGATTTCGGATATTGTCATCTCATCTCCTTCATTCATTCAACCACTCTGCTGTTTTAGCGGCAAGCCTGACCATCTCTGCTTCGCCCGGGTTGTGCTTTTGCAAGGCGGTCAATAGTTCAAGCAAGGCAGCCTGATCTATGGCCGGGTTGTACTTCCCCAACAGGGTGACATATTCTTCGTTGGGCAGGGACGGGTTCAGGCGATAACGCTTGCCCAGTCCGCGCTTGAGGGCTGTGTAATATTGGGTCATGACAGGACGGCGATGACCGGCCCGGCGGCCCAGATTGGCAATCGCGCGGATATATTCAAGCGGCGTCCGACGGCGCATATCGCGGCGCGGCGGCACCGGCTTGCCAAACAATCTTCCTTGCAGCAGGATGCCGATAAAGATTACCGCGGCAACGAACAGCAAGGCGCGCCCAATGGGGGTATTTCTGAGCCACTGGGTTGGACCGCTGATCCCCGTATCGGCGCCGCGTTCACCGTGATGCCACTCATCAAACCAGACAGGCCCTTTTTTACCGGCCAGACGCAGAATGTTCAAAACCGCTTCAGGCGCGTTGCTTTCTTTCAAACCCTGGTTGCTGAACAGGTCTGGCGCGCTCGAAAAGATGATCTGCCCCTTTCCGTAGCGCATCGAAGCCAGAACTGGCCGGGCGCCATCAGCCAGGTGGACAACGTAATCATTACGCGTTGAAGCCAGGCTGAAATTGGTTTGCAGGCCAATCGACTCGCGCACCGCCGGGATGTTGAGCAGCGGGTTTTGCAGGAAGACCTGTTCTACCGCCGGGTTGGCAAATTCCAATGAAAACTGATAATGCTCGGCCAGCAGGCGCGTACCCGCCCCAACGCCGCTAACGATCAGGGTGTTGCCTTGCCGCACCCAGTCATCCAGCGCTGCGATTTCGCTTTCTTCGAGGATTGAAGGCTCCAGCACAAAAATCAGGCGCGCATTCGCCGGCGGCGAAAAGATCGACAAGCGGTCGGGCAGGACCTCGTATCCGATCGCTTCCATCCATTGGCGCAGCGCCAATACGCCATCTGTTTGTGATGAGTAACTGGAATAAGGCGGCTTTTCGGCTTGTTGGTTTTGCCGGATTCCCGCAGCAATCGTTACCAGGGTCAGCAGCGCCAGCAGGCCAATAACCAGCCACGTATCACGCTGGAGTTTCATTGTAGATTCTCCAATTCGCGCACCTGGGCGGCGTAACGCTGGTAGGTTTCTTCATCCACCGGCTGGAATCCGTACCAGACCCGGTCAAAAACGTTGATGACCTCCCTGAGCAGCTCCGCACTTCTGGCATTCCCGGCCAGGTTACGCAGGTATTCGCGATTGGTCTTGGTTCGATCGTAATATAACAAACCGCGCTCATCCAGAATGAGCAGGGCTGAAAGATAAAGATAACGAACGGCGCTGCGGTATTCGCCTTCTTTTGAAAGTGTATCGGCCCGGTTGAGCGCCGTCCGCGCGCTAAGCGGCTCATCGTGGTTCCCGTTTGCTTCCAGCGCGGCCTCGCTGACAAAGTCAGAAAACAACCTGTTGAGTGTGTAGGCCAATATCCCGGCAACCAGCACGAAGGCCAGCACGGTCATCAAATCAAAGCCACCGTCATCTGTTGAGATGATTATTTCTTCTGGTTGTCCAAGCAGGTCGAACAACCATTGCAGCAAACGATCCCAAAGCGACTGAAGCCAGCCCGGGGATTGTGTTTTCCATTGATATTCAGGCCGGGCCAGGATTTCCCGTAAAACCCCCAGAGACATGGAAGGCAGCCCGACCGGTTTGAAGGTCTCGCGTTCCTTTTCCAGGGTGTCCAGCCGCACTCGCAGCCCCGCCAGGTCAGGCGGATCGACGCGCATCAACGCAGCCCAGATCGAACCATCCAGGCGGATAACACTCCCGTTTTCCGTCTGCACCAGGTTGATTTTTTCCCAGCGCGCTGCCAGTTGCTCCAATTCGAAGGCGGCATTTTCCCCTGGGCCTTGTTCGGCCAGTTCACCGACCAGCGTCTTGCTTTCTGCCACCATTTGCCAGTATTCTGCCTCGCTGATTGAGCCGGGCTGCAGCCCGGCCTGGACCACATCCCAACCCAGAGAAAATCCCAGGGTAAGTATTGCAAAACAAAAAAACAGACGCCATTTCATTTGTGCCAGATTGAACCTGCCTTACAACATCAGGCTGCCAGCCGAAAACAGCAGGATCGCCCCAAAAAGCAGGGCGTATAAAAGAATAACCACTAGGGTTAAGATAATAAAATAACCAATTTCTGAGCCGGTCACCGTTTGGGTGCTGTAACTCACCATGGGCATTTCGGCAATCTGCGCCATGCCAAGCGGCTGGCCTTCACCCTGGGCAGCGTTGAAAAAAAGATCGATCCCTTCAGTGCGGGCGCGGATGTCAAAATAGGCCAGCACAATGACGGTAAATTGCAGCGGCAGGTACAAGACCGAAGCCAGCACCCCAACCAGGGTCTGAACAATGGTGCTGATCAGGGTTCGGTCAGCCATGCTGGTAAAGCCAAAGATTGATTCCGAGGCTGATGTTGAGAAAACACTAAATAAGGCTGCCGGGCCAACCAACGCCAGGTTAAACAGGTAAAGTATGCTCATCAGTCCAATCAACCACCAGAAACGCCGCCGCACAAGATCCCAGACGCGCGAGATCGTTGTAGTTGCGCCATGATTCTCCAGAATGACGATTGGGGCCGCAAGGGGAGTGATCGCCATCGCAACCGTTAGCAAAATTCCCGGCCCCGACAACCAACCAATGCATGGGACAAGCGTCCAGATGTAAAGACCGACCGTTATTAGCCCAATGAGCACCAACACGATCAGGAAACGCCCCAATAACGGCCAGGTTTTTTGGAACGATTCCAAAACGCCGATTTTTTCTCCCAGGTAAGTGGAGAGGATGGCGCGTGTCAATGCCAGGGTTGCCACACCTGAGATCAGGAGAAACTGGACAAGCGCCAAAACAAATGTAAGCCCCAGGCCCAGAAAATATTCAATGGACAGTTGACTCATGTCAGTTGCATCTATTCCCTGCAGCATGAGCATGCTTGGCGCCATGCTAAGCAACGAAACAGGGATTTGCACCAGCGCAATAATCCCCACAAATGTCCAAAAATTTCGTCGGTAAAGCCGAAAAGCGGCATCTAGTAATTCCACCACGCGCATCGGACGTAGTACAGAAGCTGTTTCAGCGGTCATGACAGTCCCTCACTTTCGAGAATTCCCTATTTTACCCCTCCCGGCTTCAAACGTGGTTTAATTACCGCTATGATTTCCAATTGCGGATTAAAACAGGCCGGCCTCGTGCTTGCAGCGGTTTCCGGTGGGGCAGATTCTCTCGCCCTTTTGCATTTCCTGCGCGGATCGGGCTACCCGTTGCTTGTCGCCTCGTTTAATCATCGTCTGCGACCCGAAGCGGATGCCGATGTGGCCCATGTGCAGCGCATTGCCAAGGCCCTGGGGCTGCCCTTCGTTACCGATTCGGCGGATGTGGCGGCTCATGCTGAAGCCGAAGGCCTGTCGATCGAAGAAGCGGCCCGTGACCTGCGCTACCACTTCCTCTTTCGCGAAGCGCGAAAAGCCGGGGCGCAAGCCGTCGCCACCGGCCACACCGCTGACGACCAGGCCGAGACGGTGCTGATGCACTTCCTGCGCGGCGCAGGGCTGGCAGGGCTGAAAGGTATGCCGCCGCGCGTCATTCTGCCGGTTTTCGACGCCGAAATTCCGCTTGTGCGACCCCTGCTCGCCTGGACGCGTGCCCAAACCGAGGCCTATTGTCACAAACACAGTCTGGATTACCTGAATGACTCGACCAACGCTGATACAACCTACTTCCGCAACCGTTTGCGACACGAACTCCTTCCCCAACTCAAAGCCTATAATCCGCAAATCCGCCAAACATTGACCCGCAGCGCCCTGGCCTTGCAGAGCGACTTCGAGCTGCTTAATGAACTCGTCGATTCTGCCTGGGCAAAGGTTGTTACCGCATCTGAAAGCGGATTCGTGGCCTTCGACCTGCCACAACTCCGTGAACTGTCGCCGGCCCTGCGGCGCAGCCTTTTTCGACGGGCAGCCCTGACCCTGAGACCCGGCCTGCGCGATATAGACTTTGATGCGCTGGAAAGAGCGGCCAGCCTGAAAGCGCTGGATTTGGCCGGCGGGTTGAAGACCATTATCGAGCGCAACGTGCTGTACGTGACAGGCGATGAAACAGATCTGCCAATTAATCAACTGCAAATCAGTAATCAGTATTCAGTATTCAGTCATCAAGCCCTGCCTGCGCCAGTGCCGCCGGCACAGGTGAGCGGAGGCGCTGCCGAAGTCGAAGGGCGGTTATCATCCTATGAAATTGCTCTCGAAAACGGCTGGGTCCTGACTTGCGAAACGCTGAATAATGAAAACCGATTACGGAACACTGAAGATTGGTCGCAGAACACTGACAACTGGTCAGCCATGCTGGATGCCGATTTAACGGCCGGCAGGCTGAATCTGCGTCCGTTCCGCGCGGGAGATCAGTTCGAGCAGTTGGGCATGCCCCGTCAAACGGTAAAACTATCCGATCTGTTCGTCAATCTCAAAATCCCAAAGAGACTGAGAAAGAATTGGCCCGTGCTCTGCGTGGACGATGAAATTGCCTGGGTTGTGGGCCTGCGCATGGCGCAGCGCTTCAGAGTCACAGAAAAAACCCGCCAGATACTGAAACTGGATTTAAAAAGGCTCCCGTGATGGGAGCCTTTTTAATGTGGGCAAAATGTTTTTTTGCTTTACGCCTGGCCGGCCAGTTGCCTGAGTTTCATATTCAACTCACGCCACTGGATCTTGGATACACCCAGGTTTTGGCGGATGGTATCTGGATCTGTGCCGCGCTTGTATTCATTCAGGGCATAAGTCCAACGGCACATGTCAAACGAGAGGTGCTTATCCAGCCCGGCATCGTTACTGATATCTTCGAGCAGATATTCAAGCCTGCGCGGCGACCAGGGGAAAAGCCTGTCGAGCGGGTTGTACTGGCTAATATATTCATCGTAAGCCGGGATCCAATCATCGCCCAGTTCCAGTTTGCGTTCCTTGTAGCGATTGGTGGGGCTGGCATAGCGGATAAAAACCTGCGGGCCGCCGGGGGCTTCAAGGTCGATGTGGTTCAGATGAATACCCAGGCACTCACTCTTCTTGATCCCGGTTCCCAATAAAAGAGCCAGTAAAGCATACGGGCGAGCGTCCGGTTTGGACTTGCGCCGGTAGCGGTCGGCAGCCAGCAGGGCAGCGTGCATCTCATCGTCACTGAGCACTTGCGGCAGCGGGCTGATGGCCGATTTCTGGACAACTTTTTCGGCCGGATCAAGCATCAAAACCCCGTTGCGATGCAGCCAGCGAAAGAAGGACTTGATCGTTGTGATGCGCCGCGCCAGGGTTTTTGGCGCACAGGGGACGCCGCGCTCGTTTTGCATCCACTCGAAGAACTGATTCAAGTCACTGGTCGTGATAGCGCCCAAGCTGCGGTCTTCGGGGAAATATGAAGCCAACAGCCGCAAGTCAGACATGAAGGCCTTGACAGTATAGGGTGAACGAGCCTGGTCGTTCAGGTAAATTTCATAAGCACTGATGGTCGAAAGCAGGTGTGTATTGGCAGTGATATGGGCAGTTGCCGCAGGATTTTCAGCCATTGTCTCTTCTCCTAAAAGGTTCACTTGCGTATAGTTTAGCCCCTTTTTATTGGAAAGACAAGCCCCTGCAGGCAATTGTTATGTTAGTGTAATTTTTCAGGCGTGATGTCTTAGGTGAATGATAAAAGCTATGAGGGCCAGGACAATCAGTGCCCCACCCGCCAGGATCGGGATCAACACGGTCAAAGCATCTGGCGCGCTGATCGACCTGGCAACAGTGATCTTTGCGGGCTGTCCTGAGAGCAGGACAGGTTTCATGGCAACAAAGACGGGTTTGATGCCTGCCACCTGGCTAAATTTTTCTATATATGTATCGCAGTCTGTTGGGTGGCACTCCTGGCATTTGGATATGTCTCCGTTGACAACCGGGTGGACGCTGCGCCCACTGTGGGCAGCCTCCTTATCTGTCGCAGCCGGATCGCCGCTGTGACAATCCGTGCAGCGTTGGCTGGCTTCATTGACGCAAAAATACTTGCCGGTGTCGTGCAGATAGTACAGCTTTTCATGGCACGCAATACAGTTTGATGGGGTTTCTGGTGCATCCCCTTCTGCGGAAACCAGGTTGGGCAGGCTGAGTGAAACAACAATGACGAGCAGCCCTGCAAACAGGTAGGCAATCCATTTTCTCGTGAACATGGGACAGCTCCTTTCAAAGTGAACTTAACGCGCGAAATGTCTTTCCTGAGGCTGGTCACGCTCATCGGTGGGACAAAGCACCAGCAAAAGTCGGGATTGCTGCTCAGACAGGTTGCGCCAACGGTGCGGCAGGTAAGCCTCGAAGAGCAGGCTGTCGCCCGATTCAAGCAGGTAAGCCGTGCCGTCCACCAGGTACTCGGCCGGCCCGTCGAGGCAGTAAACAAACTCGCGCCCGGTATGCACAATCGGCGTTTTGCCGCTATCGGCTCCGGCTTTCAGGGTCACGATCAACGGTTCTGCGCCCAAACGCGCCATGCCCGCACCCAAGTCCTGGATACTTCCATGGAAGAACGCGGCATGGGGACGCTTGCCGTGTTTTTGATAAGCGATCTTTTGCTGCCCCCTGACACTCTCAAAGAATGAACTGATCGGCACCGCCAGGCTCTGTGCCAGCGCTTGCAAGGTGCTAACGCTGGGGGATGTCTTCCCATTCTCGATCAGGCTGAGAGTATTGACGTTTAGCCCGCTGCGTTCGGCCAGCGCGCGGATGGAAAGTCCCTGGCTACTGCGGATTACACGCAGGCGAGAGCCAACGTCGATGTTATCGTTCGCGATGTTTTCAAGCAGGGGTGAATTGCTGTTAAGACCCATTCAGGCGACCTCCAAAAAAAAATGATCGTTCACATATTATTATAGTTGAAAATATAATTTTTGCAACATCCACAAATATTATATTAGGTTATCGATGGTTATCAAGCGCGCTTATACCCGGAAGCCGGTTTTGGAAAAGAAATCATGACAGATATTCTCAAAGTTATGACATTTACCTGTTCCACCCAAAAAGGACAAGGCGTATAATAAATTTGTACAACATCCGATGAACTGAAAGGAGATTTTATGGCAGAGCAACCACAAGGATGTGCACGTGTCAGCGGCTCGGTCGTCGGCGAAACGCCCAAAGACCAGCCCAACGAACAAATTATAGAAAAAAAGGAGAGCACTATGACAGCACGTGTCGGGCAAAAAGCCCCAGATTTTACCGCCCCAGCCTATTACAAGGGCGGCTTTACCAGTGTCAGCCTCTCGGAGTTTGCCGGGAAATGGGTAATGGTATGCTTCTACCCAGGCGATTTCACCTTTGTCTGAGCGACAGAAGTGTCGGCGGTCGCCGACAAATATTCTGAATTGCAAAAATTGGGGGTCGAAGTTATTTCGGTCAGTGTTGACAGTCACTTTGTTCATAAAATGTGGAACGACAACGAATTGGTCAAGATGGTCGATGGCGGTGTGCCCTTTCACATGGCTTCAGACCAGGCCGGCAATGTAGGCCGCGCTTATGGCGTTTGGGATGAAAACCAGGGCATCGAAATGCGCGGACGCTTTATCATCGACCCGGATGGCATCATCCAGGCGATGGAAGTGATGACCCCGCCGGTTGGGCGAAAACTCGCCGAAACCGTGCGCCAGGTCCAGGCCTTCCAACTCGTGCGCGCATCCGGTGGCAAGGAAGCCACTCCTGCCGGTTGGGAACCCGGCCAGCCCACGCTGAAACCTGGCCCGCATTTGGTCGGCAAAGTTTGGGAAGTCTGGAATCCCAAGATGGAAAAGTAACCTTGTAAAAGAGAAAATCGCAGTTCCCGGCGCATAAGCGTTGGGAACTGTTTTTATTTTGAGAAACACTGTCTGTAAAGGTCTTGTATAATTCTTTTTGAAAATGTACCCGGATTCATTGAATAAGGAGACCCCATGTCCAAACCCCGCATCGTCCGCGCGCCGCGCGGGACAAAACTGACTTGCAAAAACTGGCTCAGCGAAGCCGCCTATCGCATGATCCAAAACAATCTCGACCCGGAAGTGGCCGAAAAACCCGAAGATCTGGTGGTTTACGGCGGGCGCGGCAAGGCCGCCCGCAACTGGGAGTCGTTTGATGCCATTCTTGAATCGCTTAAGAACCTTGAAGAAGACGAGACCCTGCTGGTGCAGTCTGGCAAGCCGGTAGTGGTCTTCAAAAGCCACAAGGACGCGCCCAAAGTGCTGATCGCCAACTCGAACTTGGTGCCACATTGGGCCACCTGGGAACATTTCGACGAGCTCGCCAAAAAGGGATTGATCATGTACGGCCAGATGACCGCCGGTTCGTGGATCTACATCGGCACGCAGGGTATTCTGCAGGGCACCTATGAGACCTTCGGCGCACTGGCCAAACTCAAAGGTTGGGGCACGCTCAAGGGCAAGTTCGTGCTGACCGCCGGGTTGGGCGGCATGGGTGGCGCACAGCCGCTTTCGATCACGATGAACGAAGGGGTGGGCCTGATCGTCGAGGTCGATAAAGAACGGGCTGAACGGCGACGCGCGATCGGCTATGTCGATACGGTGGTGGATACACTCGAAGAGGCGATGACCCTGGTTGACGAGAACAAAGCCAACGGGAGGCCCATCTCGATCGGCCTGGTCGGCAACGCGGCCGATATTTACCCGGAACTGGTGCTGCGCGGCGTTATCCCGGATGTGGTCACCGACCAGACTTCGGCCCATGAAGCTCTGTATTATGTGCCTTCGGGCTTGAGCGTGACCGCCGCGGACGAATTACGAATTACCAATCCCGAAGAATATAAAAAGATGGCGATGGCTTCGATGGCAAAGCACGTCAGGGCCATGCTCGATTTCCAGAAAGCAGGCGCGGAAGTTTTTGATTATGGCAACAACATCCGCCAGCAGGCCTATAACTACGGTGTGACGGATGCCTTTGAATTCCCCGGCTTCGTTCCGGCCTATATCCGCCCGCTGTTTTGCGAGGGCAAAGGGCCATTTCGCTGGGTGGCGCTTTCGGGCGACAAGGAAGACATTTACCGCACCGACGAAGCCGTGATGGAACTCTTCCCCGAAGACGCGCACCTGCATCGCTGGCTGAAGATGGCCCGCGAGCGGGTTCCGTTTCAGGGGCTGCCCTCGCGCATCTGCTGGCTGGGCTACGGTGAACGCGCCAGGGCCGGGCTGAAGTTCAACGAGATGGTGGCAAAAGGCGCTCTCAAAGCGCCGATCGTGATCGGGCGCGACCACCTCGATTGCGGCTCGGTCGCCAGCCCCAACCGCGAGACCGAATCCATGCTGGATGGCTCGGACGCGATCAGCGACTGGGCAATTCTCAACGCGATGATCAACATCGTCGGAGGGGCGACCTGGGTCTCCTTCCATCACGGCGGCGGGGTGGGCATGGGCTACAGCCAGCACGCCGGGCAGGTGATCGTGGCAGACGGCACCCCTGAAGCCGCAAAACGCCTGGAGCGAGTACTGACGACCGATCCCGGCATGGGCGTTGTCCGCCATGCGGATGCGGGCTATGAAATTGCCATCGCCGCCGCCAAGCGGCACGGGATTAAGATGCCGATGTTGAAATAAATTGAAGGTTGAAGGTGGGGCGGGATGACATCCCGCCCTTTTTTATTGGAAGCACACTTAGTAAAAAAGATTATTAATTTAAAGATTGATAATTTCAACATTGCTATTGACATATATTAAAAAATTACTATAATTTGTTGAATATAAACAAAATCAACATCCATGTTCAGAAGGATTCAAAATGACCGAGAAGAAAGCGCCCATCCTGACCACAACCCTGGCCGTGCTGTTATTCAGCATGATCGTTGCCAACATCGGCGGGCAGATGTATGGGCCGCTGCTGCCGCTGTACGTCCAGGAACTCGGCGCAGACATGAACCAGATCGGCATTTTTTTCACCCTGTCGATGATCGCTCCGCTGCTCTTCCAAATCTTGGGTGGCTGGCTTTCGGACGCCATCGGGCGCGCCCAGGCCATGGCAATCGGCAGCATTGCCGGTCTGGCGGGTTATTTCGTTTTTGCGTTCGCCCCATCCTGGGAGTGGCTTTTACTCGCCATGGTGGGCATGGCTATGGCGACCTCGTTTGTCGGGCCAAGTTTCCAGGCATTGGTGGCAGAAGAATCCCCCGAAGAATCGCGCGGCAAGGTCTATGGCATCGTTCAGGGGCTGTTCCTGATTGTGGGCGTGATTGGCGCGCCCCTGGGCGGCTACCTGGCCGATAATTATGGTTTCCGCCTGATGTTTATGATTGCCACCACTTTGTATGGCACCGCAACCGTTATTCGTATCCTGATGGCGCGCAAAATTCGACAAGAGCAAACCACGCCCACCGAAAAACCCTCCTTCGTACACCTAAAAACCAGCATGGCTTCGATTTTTGGTCTGCTGACCGCTGGCGGAATCGTTACCTGGATATTTATCTCAGACGGCGTGGGCGATGTGACCTTCAGCATGGTCGGCAACCTCTTTCCGCTTTACCTGAATAACATTGTCGGCATCAGCATGACCGAGCTAGGCATCCTGGGCGCAATTGCATCGGTCGCTTCGATGGTTTTCATGGTGGTGGGCGGCACGCTTTCTGACAAATATGGAGAGCGGGTCGGGATTGTGCTGGGCAACCTGTTAATTGGCGGCGCGATTTTTGTCATGCTCAATGTGCAAACCTTTGCCCTGTTCACCGTTGCCTGGATTTTGCTTGGGGTTGGGCAGGCGCTGGTTGGCCCGGCTTACAGTTCGCTGATCTCGAAAGTTGTTCCGCAAAAATTGCGCGGCACCGCTTTTGGCTTGTTCTCCACCAGCCTGGGCATACTCTCTCTGCCCGCGCCTTATGTGGGTGTCCTACTCTGGGAGACTTTCGGCCCCAAAGTACCGTTCTACATCCCGCTGATCGCGATGATGTTGATGCTGCCGGTCGTCTGGATCAAATTCCGCCTGCCAAAAACACCAGACGCAGAAGAACCTGCCCCGGCTGCATCGCCGGCAGAAGGATAGAATCAAACAGGGCTGGTCATCACAATCAATGACCAGCCCTGTTTGATTCCCGGCTCTTTGACGTTACAATTTCAAGATGACAACCTATTGGATTTCCATTTCTGGAACAGTGGTCGAGGGCTATCAAGTGGCCTCCGGGCCTTCGAAAGATTATCCTTACGGCGCGCTCGAACGACAGCGTCCACTCTTCAAAGCACGCGGACTGGATCTGGACGGTTATTTCAACGGGACGCTCAACATCGACATCCGCCCGTTGACCTTCACGATGCTGAAGCCGCAATACACCTTTGAGCATGTCGCCTGGACGGATCTGCACCCATCCGAAACCTTTTCCTTTTCGCGCTGCCAGGTCATTTTTCGAGAACAAGAATACGATGGCTGGATCTATTATCCGCACCCCGAGACCAAACTGCGCCACTTCCAAAACCCATCGCTATTGGAGGTAATCGCCCTGCCAATCCATCAGATCAGGTATGGGGAGGATGTTCAGGTGCGGATCAACACAGAAGAAATGCTTGTTTCCGAATCATCAACGAAGGGCTGATCGTATCGCACCGGCCAGCGACCTCGTCCTGTGCGGGGTTGAGATTAAGTCCGCATTCAGAGGCGGGCGCTTGCTTTTGCTGAGCGCCTGCCTCAATTGATAGGACTCTTATCCTACAATGTTGGGCAACTTTTGCCTCCGCCAGCAACTCCGAAATGGCTTAAAATAGAATACCAACAACCAACTCCCCGGAGGCACGTTATGGCTCGCGCCAAATTTGACATCGTAATCGAAACCGTCCGTTACGCGCCAGACGGTAAAATCGAAATGGCTCGCGCATTCGAGCGCCGCGGCGCAGCTTTTTCAGACCATGTCTTGATATCCCGCAAGAACTTGTTTGAAAAAATCAAAAGCGGTAAAAAATGTGTCACCGGTCAACGCAAGGAATTCCTGGCGGGCACCTTTGAAACAGATAAAACTGTTCAGGCGACGGGAGATTTCATCAGCACGGCTCCAAATGCTGAAAGAGATTTTCTCGAAAACGTCCCCATTTTTTAGCCGCAAGAATGGCATGGAGGCTGGCATGAAAATTATCGATAAGACACCATTCCGCAACGAAGATGGCTCAATCAGTTTCGCCAATCGCATACAGGGCACGCTCAAATATGGCCTGAGTTGGTACGACCGCGTACTGGCCCAGGAGAAAATCATCCCCGTGCTTGAAAAACACCTCGGACGCAGCTTCATCCTGATGCGCAACATCACCCTGGGCGGCACCGATGTCGAACTGCCGATGATCCTGATCGGCCCACCGGTCGTCCTGCTGGTCAACGTCATCACCGAACAAGGCGTTTTCCGGGCCAAAGAGGACGAGTGGGGGAAAATCACTGGCGACCAATTTGTCGCCTCAAAAGTCAACCATGTCGCCCGTACCGCCCGCATGGGACAAGTTCTGCAAGTCTTCCTCGACCGGGCCGGGCTAAAAGGCATGATACACGTCGAATCAGTCCTTTTCTCGGCAAACCCTGGCACGCACATCGAATCTGTCCGCCCCGTCGTGCGCATTGTAATGAGTGACGCGCTTGATCGATTCGCCGCCTCGCTGGCCCAGGCAAAAGCAAGTCTTAGCCCTGAAATGTGCGCAGCGATCGCCCAGGTCGCCCTGACCGGTAAACCCATCAAACAGGCAAAAGCACCTGCCAGCGAAGAAGAAGCCCAACTCCAGGCTGAGCCTGAAGATAATCAAGGTTTCTTCCAGGAAGAACAGGAAACATCACAAGGCGATGGGTCTCTGGGAGAATTTACCTTCGAGGATGATGAATCAGAAAATGCGCTCGGAACCGAGCAGCCTTCCAAGGTCAAACCAACTCGCAAGAAAAAACAACGCATTATGGGCCTGACCTTGCCGCAATTGGGTATCCTGTTGGGTATCCTGCTGGCCTGGCTTTGCATCGTCGTCTTCTTTTTCGCCTACGTCACCGCACAATTGAATGTCTAACCCTTTTCTGAGCATTATCATCCCGGCCCACAATGAAGAAACCCGCCTGCCCGAAACTTTGGCGCAGGTGGTTCAATTTCTCGAGACCCAGCCCTACAGCGCTGAAGTAGTGGTTGTCGAAAACGCCAGCCGCGATAACACCCTCAAAATTGCGCGCGATTTCGCCGCCCGGCACCCCATCATCCGGAGCATTCACGAGGATCTGCCAGGCAAGGGCCGCGCCGTGCATACAGGCATGTTGGCGGCAGGCGGCGAATACCGCTTCTTTGCCGATGCCGACCTTTCGATGCCCATCGCAGAAGTCAACCGTTTTCTGCCGCCAGCCATCGATGTTCCCATTGCCATCGCCTCGCGCGAGGCCCCGGGCGCAATCCGGTACGATGAACCGGCCTATCGCCATATCACCGGGCGCGTTTTTAACGGCCTGATTCGCATGCTGGTACTGCCCGATCTTCAAGATACCCAATGCGGCTTCAAAATGTTCCGCGCAGAAGTGGCCCAAGAACTATTCAGCAAACAAACGCTGATGGGTTGGTCTTTCGATGTCGAACTGCTCTACATCGCCAGGCTGCGCAAACTGCCGATCCTTGAAATCCCCATTCCCTGGTACTTCAACCCGGAGAGCAAGGTCAGCGTCTTGTGCGACTCCTGGCGTATGTTCCGCGACCTGCTCCTCATCCGCCGCAATGGGCGGCTCGGCAAATATGCCTGAAACACCCAGCCTGCACCTTGAACAAGCCCTGTGGGCGCAAGGATACAAATTTATCGGGGGAATGGACGAGGCCGGTCGCGGAGCCTGGGCGGGGCCGGTACTAGCGGGCCTGGTCATCCTGCCAGCCGACCCCGGGATCAGACTCACCCTGGCCGGTGTGCGCGACTCGAAGAAAATGACCGCCCTGCAACGTTCGCGCGCCGCGCCGACCATTAAATCTGTTGCCCTGGCCTGGTCGGTCGGGACGGCTTCATCCGCTGAAATAGATGAAATTGGCATCCTGCCGGCTACACGCCTGGCCTTCAGCCGCGCCATTCAACAGGCAAATATCCTGCCCGAGTACCTGCTGATGGATTACATCCACTGGCCGGGGCTAAAAAACCCGCACCAGATGATGCCCAGGGGCGAGAGTCAATCTCTCAGCATCGCGGCGGCTTCGGTGCTGGCCAAGACAACCCGCGACCAGATGATGGTCAGGCTCGATGAACAGTATCCGGGCTACAGTCTGGCGCGTCACAAAGGCTACGGAACGGCGATCCATGCCGAGGCGCTGCGACAGCTTGGAACATGTGACATTCACCGCAAGAGCTGGCTCATTGGGCATTAAAAACCGGGTGTCCCGGGAGAACAAAAAAGCGGAACCGCTGCAAGTAGCGGTTCCGCTTTTTACATGTTTTTTGTAACTTGATTAATCGGGTTCGCAGAAACTGATCCCCAGGTCTTTGGCGGTCTGGATGATGTCGCTATCAATCGGCACAGACTTCATCTGGCCGTGAGCCTCATCGATCGGCACGAATTTCATTTGCTGGCCATCCAGGGCGACCATGACGTTCGAAAGACCCTGTTCCAATGCGCGCACGGCTGCGGCGCCAAAGCGCAGGGCGATCACGCGGTCGAAGGCGGTCGGTGTTCCACCGCGCAACAGATGGCCGAGAACAACCACACGGGTTTCTTTGCCGGTAATTTCCTGAATTTCAGCGGCAACCTTCTCGCCGATACCGCCCAGGCGCTCGGCCCGCCCGGCTTCTTTGTGAACAACGGAGGATCTGCCGCCAATCGGTTTTGCGCCTTCAGCCACAACGACAATCGTGAAGAATCGCCCGCCTTGTTCGCGCTCATAGATCTTTTGCGAGACCTTGCTCAAGTCGTATGGGATTTCAGGGATGAGGATGATGTCTGCCGAACCGGCAATGCCCGATTCAACCGCAATCCAACCGGCGTAGCGACCCATCACTTCGACGACCATGACCCGGCCATGCGAGGCGGCGGTCGAGTGCAAACGGTCGATGCCTTCAACCGCGAAAGCAACAGCGCTGTCGAAGCCAAAGGTGACATCTGTTTTATCGAGGTCGTTATCTATCGTTTTCGGGACGGCAATCACGCGCAAGCCCTTCTTGGCCAGCACATTACCAATTTCGAGCGAACCGTCGCCGCCGACCGTGATCAACGCGTCGATGCCATGCAAGGCAAACGCGCGCACGATTTCATCGGTGCGATCCACTTCTTCTTTTGAGCCATCCGGCATGGTGATCGGATAGCGCATCGGGTTGTTGCGATTGCTGGTGCCGATAATTGTGCCGCCCAGATGGGTGATGCCGCGCACACGATCGCGGGTCAGGCGGATAATGCCGCCTTCGGGGTATTGTTCGGGGGTCAACATGCCGTGAAAACCATCGCGAATACCGTACATTTCCCAGCCGCGTTTCAGGCCAGCGAGAACAGCAGCGCGGATAACAGCATTCAGGCCGGGGGTGTCGCCGCCGCCGGTGCTAATCGCAACACGTCTAATAGGGCGTACTTCTTGTGTCATGAGACAATCTCCATAGATAAGTTCAAAATTTCACGCAGCATTATAACCGCTTTAGGCGATGGCTGGTAAAATCACTCTGTTTGTATCCTATCAATAAGGTTGAGTTATGTCAAACTGGCTTGAAGTATCTTTAACTGTCAACGGTGAATTGGCTGAAGCCGTGGCTGATGTGTTGGCGCGCTTTGCGCCGAATGGCGTTGTGACCGAACAGGCGGTCAAATTTATGGACGATGAGGATGAGGGCACGCCGGTGGGCGATATTACTGTCCGCGCCTATCTCGTGGCAGATGAAAGCCTGGACGATACGCGCCAAAAGCTGGAAGAGTCGCTTTATTACCTGGGTATGATCCAGCCCTTGCCCGTTCCCGTTTTTACGCCGGTTGCCGACCAAAACTGGATGGAGGCCTGGAAAGTGCGTTACCAACCGATCTTGATCGGCCGCCGACAGGTGATCGTGCCGGCCTGGATGGAATCGCCCGACCCTGAACGTGTCTCCATTAAAATTGACCCTGGCATGGCTTTTGGCACCGGAACCCACCCGACGACCCAATTATGTCTGGAATTCGTCGAGGAATGCCTGCCGGAAAATTGTCCGCTGGTGATCGATGTAGGCTGCGGCTCGGGGATTTGTCGATCGCGGCGCTGAAACTGGGCGCACAGACCGCCCTGGGAGTGGATATCGATGAGGCTTCAATTCGCAACAGCCGCGAAAACGCCGAAAATAACGGCGTAAACAGCGAGGCGTTTCGGTTGGGGCTGGGGTCGGTGGATGAAATTCGCGCGGGAAAGTTCGGAGACAAATCCGCGCCGCTCGTGCTGGCGAATATCCTGGGGCCGGTACTCATTCGCCTGTTCGATGCCGGGCTGGCCGACCTGGTTACGCCGGGCGGGACGCTGATTCTTTCGGGCATTCTTAACCACCTGGCGGCAGATGTGGCCGCGGCGGCGGAGAAGCACGGTATGACCCTTATCGAGACGAAGACGATGGGGGATTGGGTAGCCCTGCGGGTGGCCTGGAAGACGGGCTAATGTTGGGCAGGTAGGCCCCAATGGCCGTCAAGGCGGCAATAACGATGATCAGTATGAACACCTGGCCTGCGGGCCAGGTGTATTCATAAT
Source organism: Anaerolineae bacterium (assembly GCA_022013685.1). Lineage (GTDB taxonomy): Bacteria > Chloroflexota > Anaerolineae > Anaerolineales > Villigracilaceae > UBA8950. The sequence goes on along the minus strand of JAKLPV010000027.1, from coordinate 53,427 downwards.
AGAGCACCGGGAAGGGACGCAAACCCAGGTTGGTGTGCGCCCACCATGAGCCAAAAAGGGTAAGGATAATGGCTGCTGCGGATATTAATATCTTGACAAAGCGCGCGCGCGCCAGGCTGGCAAGCGAAAAACCAAACGCGATGATGGCGCAGCCTGCCAGCAGCGGGACCAATTTGCCCAGGTTGCCGGGTTGCAAAACTTCGTAGCGTTCGAGCAAGAGGGTGTGATAGAGCAGGATAACGCTGGTTATGGGCAGGCTGCCCAGAAGGCCGGCGCTGAGCACTCTTTGCCAGGCCGGGATTTGTGGAAACCGTTCAGTGATAACCCGAACCAGTGGAACGGTCAGGACAAAACCTGTGCCGATGAACAGGCCGTGCTGGACGGCGGTCAGGAAGCGGGCTGTATCGAGAAAAATGTTTAACCGGTAAACGGTGTAGGTAAAGACGCCAAACCCCAGGCTGGCTCCGATCAGGCTCGAAAGGGCCAGCAAGGCCAATCGGTCGGGGTGGGTAAAGACCTGTGTAAGAATCCATTCGGCAAGCGTTTCGAAACGCGGATAGGTTGGAATTGAAGCGGGCAAGTTTCCGGCGCTTTGCAAGGCGGCAAGCAGAGCTGGCAGGCGACGGTTGGGCGCGGCAGCCTTGAAAACGGTTTGCAGGGCTTGTTCTGCGCGCAGGTGACCGATCAATTGAGCGGCTTCATCGCCGGTGGGCGAGTCTTCCAGAGCCTGGTAGGCGACCAGGGCATCTTCCTGCTCACTGAACGCGGTTGGCTGCCATTTTTTTGATATGGGCAGGGTTTCGCGCAAGAACATCAGCAGGCTATGGCGTATTTCGACATCCTGAGTCATGCCGATCCCTTTCAGGATCGACTTGATCAAAGGAGCCTGGCTTGAAAATTTTTGTAAACGAATTTCCTGATCCTGGACAAGCAGGTGGGCAGTTCGCCTGCGCACATCTTCTTCATCATTTTGCAACAAGCCCTCGGCCACAGCCAGCCTGTCTTGCATGGATGCGGTGCGCTGCCACCATTCTTCCCACATGTAGCCATAACTGATGGCAGAATTGAGCATAAACTGGGGGCTGTCTTCCAAGGCCTGTTCTGCCTGTTGACTTAAATCGATGATGGCAAAAGAAGTCAGGCTAAGCGGGACAGTGTTGCCCGGCGCTTTCCATCCCTGGATGCTCTTTTGATATATTTCGAGGGCATTCAGGTTCTTGATCGTATCTTCATGCCAGTCCTCCGGCGAGGCGGTTTCGACAGACTGCGCCCGGAAAACTTTATAGAAAGCTTGCATTGCTTGCCCGGCAGTGGCAGGGCGCGCTTCGGGCAAAGCCGCAGTGACATGGCGGAATACATCGACCAGGCCCGCCGGCAAATCAGGGGCGATTGTGCGCGGGTCTGGTATTTCTTCCTTGGTCTGGAGTTGTTGAATGCCGAGCACTTTTTCGCCCTGCCAGGGAAGCTGACCGGTCAGCAGTTCATAGAGCAAAATCCCGAAGCTGTAAACATCTGATTGGGGCAGGGCTTCAGACATGGTGTGCTGTTCGGGCGGGGCATAGAAGGGTGTGCCGCGCCCGGTGTGCATGACCTGGGTGCTATTTGAAATTACGCGCGCCAGACCAAAATCGGACAGGTAGATGTTCTGGCACAAATCGAGCAGGATATTGGATGGTTTCAGGTCGCGGTGAACGATCTCTTTCCCATGCAAGTAGTCGAGCGCGGCGGCAATTTTGGCGGCGCAGGCGATTGCCTTGTGCACCGGGAGCGGCCCGGATGCGATCAAATCGTCCAGCGCGCCGCCGGGGATGTATGGCGAAACAATGTAACGCAGCACGTTGGATGTGCCGTAATCGACCATCGGCAGGATGTACGGATGACGCAGGCGCATCAACTTGCCGATTTGCCGTTCGAGATGGATATCTTCCGGGGATCTTTTGTCTGTGGATTCGGGGGTTTCTGAGAACTTGATTGCCACGATCTGGTTGTGCTCACGGTCGAGCGCCGACCAGACACAGCCCTGACCGCCTTCGCCGACTTGTTCGAGCAGGTGGTAGCGTTTGAACTCCTGCCCGGAGCGGATTTCGTTGATGCGGTTAAAGGGGAGCTCTGGCATTGGGTTGGTGTGGGCTAGGGACGTGTGCCGCTTTGGCTCGTTTGGCACCCAACATCGAACGTAACCTGCAAACTGTATCTACCCGGTGCCAGGTTTGCTTCAAAGGTTAATTGCAACGTTTCTGATGCTCCATTCCCAACCTGTCGCTGTCCACCAGCCCCTGTGAAACTGTGTTGGCTTATGGGTTCTGTTCCAGGTTCTAAGACGGTTGGTTCCCAAATATCCTGATTGACTAGTTTGATAGCTTTTATCCCCTGCGTTTCGATGGGCACATCTTGCCAGTCTGCACTCAAAAATGTTAAGCGAATGTCGCTTGTGCTACCGTTATTTATGACCATTGTTAAAAGATTGCCTGAAAAAGATAAATTTCCCAGAGTGATTAGTGAACAGTTTATCGCCGGTGTGTTTGCTGGTGTATTCGTCCGTGTAAGGGTTTGTGTATGAGTTGGTGTGTTTGTCAGCGTGAAAGTTGGCGTGAAGGTCGGGGTAAACGTGTCCGTGTTGGTTGGCGTGAAGGTAGTGGTGAAGGTCGGAGTGAAAGTGGCTGTATCGACTGGCGTGAAGGTAGCAGTGAAGGTCGGGGTAAACGTGCCTGTGTTGGTTGGTGTAAAAGTGCCGGTATTCGTGGGGGTGAAAGTGGCTATACTCGTTGGCGTAAATGTACGCGTAACCGTTGGCGTGAAGGTTGCGATGCGGGTTGGCGTGCGAGAGGGTGTCCGGGTGTTGGTCGGGTTGGGTCTTGGGGTCAAAGTAGGCGCGCGGGTGGCGGTGCGCGGCGGGGCCAGGGTTGCAGTTGGGAAGGATGTCGGGCTGGCGAGCGCGATGGCGGTATTGGCGGGACCAGTGGTCGAGGCAGGCAAGGTTTCAGCGGGGGCGGCGGTCCCATTCCCCAGTTCTGATTCGATTGTCGCGGCCAGGTCAGTCATCGAAAGTGTCGGGATGGGGGTCAGGTCGCAATTTTCCCCAGTCATGGTGCAGGCCAGGGCCAGGTCTTCCTCTGAGAGCGGAATCGGCTCGGAGGGCGGCCCGGTGGGGTCGAGGCCGGTTTCGCCGCCAAGGGGGATCGAAACCTGTTCTCCCGGTCCGAAAACTTGCGTTTCGCCGTCGGCAGTCACTTGCGCCGAACCGTCGTACAGGCTGATGTTCATTTCACCGCCCAGGTTGGCCGTGATGCTGGCCGTACCCGTCAACACAAGCTCGGAGCCGTTGATATTGAAACGCGCCCCAACCCCATCGGGCATACTGATCAGCAAACCATCGAAGGGAACAGCGTCACAAACAACCTGGCCCGTATCGCTGAAGAAGTAAAAAGTTTGCAAGCCGGGTTCGTCTTTATTCAAAGTGGTGTTGCCAAAGACCAGCAAGGTAATGGTCTGGCCAGGCAGGGAGCGCGGCAGGTTGGCCGTCACTTTAAAAACAGCAATCCCCCAGGCCTGCTTCACCAGGTCAAGCGGCGCGGCAGACAGGCGGCGCAGGAGGTCAACGTCGATCACGTCGCCGCGCTGTGAAAATTTTTCACTTGCCCCGTCTGCAAGCTCGGCATCAATCGAAAAATTACCGTAGCATAGTTGGTTCGTGCCAATGTCTTTGCAAAATTTATCCGTTTCGCTCATGGCCTGTTCGACCAGTTTTTTGCAGGCAAGATCATTCGCGGCCAGCGCGGTGGCGGTCAGGTTGGGCAGTGGCCCGGCAAAAAGCCCTGATTCCTTGAAAACCAGCATCCACAAAACCAGGCAGATAACAACCAACCCCAAGACAGACAGGGCAACAATCCGCACCAGGGGCGGGTGTTTTCCCTTGCCGCTCGCAGGAGACAGGTTCTTCTCTACATCAGACTGAGCATTCATGAAAGTTTTAACAAACCTTATTTGTTCTTGCCAAACAGGACGATGACGTACATTTTTCCCATGCGAATGTGTGAGCCGCTGGCGATGGAATAGAATTTATTAGGCACCAGTTCCTCGTCGTTTAGCCAGGTGCCGTTGGTGCTGTCCATATCACTGATTTCGTAGCCGGTTGCCGTTTTTTGTACCAATACATGCAGGCGCGAAACGCCCAAACCGTATGCGCCGAAGGCAGACAGATCAATAATGGTTTCTTCCACACCTTCCACCGTGCGGCCAAGAATAAATTTTTCCTCGTGGTTGACGGCTATTTCCTGGCCGCTTTCCTGCGACAAAATCACGATCCCATCTTCGGGAATTTGGGCATTTTTAACGAGTTCATCCGTGTCGAATAGTTGCGTTACCCCAGGCATGCGTTTGGTTGTGCGGTGCTCTACTTCTACAAGCGGACTCTGGCAATGGACACATACCTTGGCAGATACTTCGTTTTTTAGTTTACAAACCGGGCAAAAGATTTCTGCGGGAGTGCTCATTCTGTCTCTTTCTATTCCCTCATATTGAGATTTTTGGGGCTACCTAAATCATACAACTAAACGCGAATTTGTGCAATTCAAAATTCGCACTCCAGAAAAGCAAAGAAACCCTCAAAGCTGGAGAATGAGTTTACAACAAACCCAGCCAAAGAAGGCTTCGATGAACAAACTTGCCCGTCCGGGCGGGACCGTCTGCGCCATTTTGTAAGTTACAGGCGATACCCAGATCAGTGGTTGGCGTGGACTTCCAGTTTTTTTGATAATTGTTTCATAACGGTTTCAAGTTCCAAACCATACTGGTGGCACATCTCTTGCAAATCGCAAAAATGGTTCATGGAACACCCGATACAATCCACGCGCAGGTCGAGCAGCGTGCTTGCCATCCGTGGGGAAGCGGCCAACAGGTCTGCGATCGAAGTTTGAGGAGAAAGGCACGGGTGTTCCATTAGATTAGTGTCCGCTGCCGGGGGTAATGGTTCCGTCAAAGATGTCAGTATTCTCGTCGCCTTCGACCATCAAGAAGCCAGCCAGGCCACGCTCCAGCCTCGATAGGGCATGGTCAACCAGGATATAACGGCCCGGCACTTCCAGTTTGAATTCGACCATCGTCGCGCCGCCGGGAGGAACAAGCGTGGTTTGCACATCGGTCAACGGGTCGGAGGTCAGGGAGGCTTGATCATAGACACGGTCGAAAATTTCGCCGATCACGTGGAATGAGGATGTGAAGTTGGGTCCGCCGACGCCAAAGTAGATACGCACGGTCTCGCCGACATTGGCGCGGAGCATGTGCTCTTCGCTGGCCAATCCCATGGCCGCACCATTGAAGACAAAGTATTCGGGGTTTTCGTCCAGCAATTTGGTAATGTCGTCGGTCAGCGCGCCGGCAGTTCCAAAGGGTTGGGCGGTGTACAGTTCGCCCTGCATCACATAGAACTCACGGTCAACAGCAGGCAGGCCGCCTTCAGGCTCAACCAGTATCAGCCCATACATGCCGTTCGCGATATGATGCGCAACCATCGGGGTGGCGCAGTGATAAACATATAAACCAGGGTTGGTTGCCTTGAAGGTAAACATGGTTTCGCCGCCAGGCATGGTCTGGGTAACAACTGCACCGCCACCGGGGCCTGTAGTTGCGTGGAAATCCACAGAGTGCGCCATCATGCTATCGGGCAGGTTCTTGAGGTGTACTTCGAGGGTGTCGCCCACGCGTACACGCAGGAATGGGCCGGGGACTGTGCCGTTGAAGGTCCAATATTTGAAGGTGGCGCCGTCTGCCAGTTTACCAACCAGTTCCACGGTTTCCAACTCGACAATTATTTTCTCAGGGCCGCGATTGCCGATTGGGGCAGGAACGTCACTCGGGTCACGGATAATATCTACTGCATTCGCGTCAGCCGGGCCGGCGCTGACGGTTGCTGTCTGTGGGCTGGAACTGGTGTACGTGTTGCCGCCGGTGGTTTGCACAGTTGAAATGCCCGAGCCGACGATGAATTTTCCGAACATGCCCGCCTGCCTGTGACCTGGAACGGCGCAATAATATTCGAATGTTCCTTCCTCGGCAGCCATGAACTCGACAGTGACGCTATCGCTTCCAATGAAATCAGCTGATTTGACGTTAAGTTCATCAATGTAGAAGTTGTGCATCGCGCCTTCGCCGCTGGAAAGAATAATTTTGACAGTATCGCCAAGATTAACTTTCAAATCAGGGTTCATTTGCCCGTCAATTTCGCCACCCTTGCCGATGAAGACCATCTTGCCCTCCATCAGGCCGCTTTCCAGAGTGTATTCCACGGTCACGCCGGTTGTACTCGGCGCAGAAACAGCGGCAGAGACCTCGGCTGCCGCCAGCGGCTCACTGGAGATAATATCTCCTACCAGCAAAACGCCCTTCATGCCGACTTTCTCATGGTTGGAATCGTAATATTCGAGCGCGATATCCTTCTCCGGGACGACAAAGGTAACAGATGTTGTTTCACCCCGTTTGGTGATCGTGTCCGAATGGACATTCAGCGCCGGGAAAACAATATCGTGCTTTCCCTCACCGCTGTTGACCAGCAGGATCGTAATACGCTCGCCCGGTTTGGCGTGCAGAGCCGGGTTGAACAGCCCGTTAATATCGCCATCCACACCGAGGTAGACGAATTTGCCGCCATGCATGGCGGTGGTCAAGACATATTCGGTATTAACGGGAACAACATCTGCCGCTGGCGCACAAGCAGACAAGATGACCAGGATTAACAGGGTACCCCAAAGAGTTTTAAGAGTTTTCATGAATATTTTCCTTATTTTATAAACATGGCGCAATTCAGACAAAACGCAGTTGATTTATCCTATACTACACTTTTTGCTCTGGATAGTCTTTGCGCTGGCACAAATAAAAACAGCAGGGTATTTTTCCCCCGCTGTTTTGAGCAAGTTTCGAAGATTTTCTATTTCATCAGGTCGTCCGCTATTTTTACCAAGCCATGCGGTTCACGGATGATGACTTTCTCTCGCCCAATTTTGAGCAAACCACCGCGTTCCCACTCGTTCAGCGTGCGGCTGACAGTGAAAAGTGTAGTGCCGCTCATCTCGGCTACATCCCGGCGGGTAAGGGGGATATTAATCAGGACTCCATCCTGCACCTTTTTCCCGGATTCAGAGGCCAGCTTAAGCAGGATGCGGGCGATACGCTGCTCCACTCGCCCAGTGACAAGCGACTGCTGGCGTTCTTGCAGCTCGGTAATATAGCCGTGCATCAATTGCATTGCATTGAGGGAAATCGAAGGTTCGGTTTTCGTCAACTCACGCAAATGGGCGGTATCCCATGCTATGGCAGCGCTATCATCTTCTGCCTGCGAAGTTGCCGGATACCCCGCTTGTGGCTGCAAGATCGCAATCCCCCCAAAAGTTTGACCAGATGTCATGATCCGCAGGGTGATCTGCTGTCCGTTGGGTGTAATTTGCACCATTTTGACTCGCCCACTCAACAGCACGTAGGCATGGGCAGCCGGGTCACCCTGCATGAAGAAAAAACCACCTTCCTCCACCGAACGCAACACACCAGAGGCAAGCGCCTGCTCTATCCCCGCCGGGCTGATACCTTGAAACAAACTAGATTGGCAAACGAGTTCTTGTGCTACCTTGTCCATGAATTGATTGTAATCCAATTCGGATAAGAATAGTGCAGTATTGTGCCATGCTTTGGCTTCACGCCGAAAACGCAGCAGGAACTCATCTTTACTCCCCCAACTACATCCGTTCGAATAATCTTGACCGCAACGGGCCGCTCAGGCTGGTAAAGAGCAACCGGCTGGCAGTAAAAATCGATTTATTGCCAGTCTTCGGCCAGCCAGCGTAAATAGGTTGGGAACATCGAGGCCCAATAGGTATAAGAATGGTCACCCTGTCCAACATGCAGCACATGAGAAATTTCATGCTCGTATAATAGCTTGGTCATGATTTCGGCGCGCTCCAACATAAGCACATCCTCAGTACCGCAATTAAGAAAAACGCGCGGCTTTGTTGCGGGTTGCATTTGCTCCAGCCAGGTTCGCACTTGTTTTTCCTCGCCAGAGATCACCCCGCTGCCAAACATGGCGGCGCTTGAAAATTGTTCAGGGTTTGCGAAAACAATGCGATACGCGGCAATACCGCCAAGAGATCCGCCCGCCACGGCCTGGTAGCGCCGCTCAGGGTGAATGGGATAATGCTCTTTGATATGGGGCATCAGGTCTTGTACGATCACGCTGGCGTATGGATCGCTATTGGTATCCTGTGTGACAACAAGAATGAACGGGGGGATTTCCCGATCAAGAATAAGCTCATCGACGATCTTGCCAACCCCGGCAGAAAACCAGGCGTCAGAACTGCTGCCTCGCCCGGGAATAAGATAAAGGACCGGATACGGGTTTTCAGACGCAGGATCGAAGCAGGGCGGCAGGTGGATTTGGAACCGGTAGGAATAACCTCTTGACGTTTCTTCCAGACTGGCCGACTGAGTCTGTCCCGCATCTTTACAATCCGCCGAAAGCGTGGCGATCCCCGGGCTGTTAACGCAAGATGGAAGTAAGAACAGCCCCAAAACGAGAAAAAGATTGAGCTTCATTCGTCATCATCCATTTCTTCCAGGCGCTCCGCTGCGCGGGATAGGCCGTCGCGCCGGGCCTGGGTGAGCAAGTCCTGGATGCTTGGATTATCGACCCTCAGGCGCTGGCCGATGCTGACGATTTTCTGCCTGGTCTCGAACTGTGATGGGCGGATATTGGCGTTTTGCAGCCATTCGAGCAATTGCTCGGCGGCGGCCTGGGCGCGGATTTTCGGGTCGTCGCACATGACCCAGATACACCAATCAAAGATCAGGGTATAGCGCCCGACACTGCGTAAGGTCAGGCGGCCGTTCTCGTCTTCATCGCCAGCCGGCCCGGGCAGGAAAACATCCCCGTCTACCATCACCTGTGCGCCCCAGGGACCATTTTCGTTCAGGTACCAGGCGTCCTTCCTCAGCCCGCTCTGCTCGAAATGCCTTTGGACCGATTCGGCCCGGTTGTTTGTTCGCGCTGCGAGCGCGCGAAAAACTTTGGGATCGCGGTTGACCGCATATTCCAGGGTAGTGTCGCGCAGGCCGCGCACCTGGCTGAAAACCAGCAGACTGAACAAGCCTTCCGGTTTGTTCTCATGCGCCTCGACGAAATAGGCCGGCAAATAGACCGGGTCGCGGCTGACCAGTTGCGCGGCGCTGATCTCATCGGGCAGGTTAAGCTGGTCTTTGTTTGGGCTTTTTAACAATTGTTCCAGCGCGTCGGTGTTCCAGGCCTGGTCGAAATGGTGGAAAGCCTGGAAGGGTGTTTTATCGGGCAGGGTTTCCAGGATCGGTATTTTGTAATGTTCCAGGGTCAGGGGCATGTTGCCCAGAGCGTCAAAATACAACTCTGCGCCGAGTTTTCGATCTTCGTAACGGACCCGATCCCTGACAGAGTCGCTGCCAAGGGCGGTCAGTGAAAGCTGCCCGTCGCTGCCGCTGATATGCTCGATCTCGCGCGCCTGCTGGAGCAGTTTCTGAACGAAAGCCGCCTCCAGCCCGAGAAAATCCGCCAGTTCCGAAACAGAGTGCAGGTCGCCTTCATGGATTCCGCGCTCGATAAACCACTCCAACTCGTCGAACTCGGCTGTCACCCGCTGGCGGCCATCGACGCGCACGCGCCAGAGCGGGTACAACACCCGGAACACGCGCACGGGAATCAATCCCATTTCCTGCACCAGGTCGAGGGCTTTGTAATGGCTGTAAAGCAGGTACTTATTGGAGCTGGCGGGAGAGTTCGCTGGCATAAATATGGCCTTTGGGAGTCTTTTTGACGCTTTCGAGCAAGGCTTTGAAGAGCCGCGCAAAGTCCGGGTCGGGGGTGCCGGACAGGGTCAGCGAGTCGCCGACCAAAATCAACTGGCGGCGTGCGCGCGTCAGGCTGACGTTCAAGCGGCGCAACTCGGCCAGGAAGCCGATTCGGCCTTCAGCGTTGCTGCGGGTGAAGCCAAACAAGATGACATCCTGCTCCTTCCCCTGGAAGGAATCGACCGTGGCAATCCGGCTGATCAAGTCGTCCTCGCTCAGCCCGCTGTCGCGTTTGCGCATTTCACGGCGAATAACCTCGGCCTGTTTTTTATACGGCACGATCACCCCGGCCTGGACATCTTTGGCCTGGTAGGCCTGCAACAGATCGCAGATCAGGCGCGCTTCGGTCGGGTTGAAATAGCCCTGGCTGTCCTCGGCGCGCTGTTCGTAATGACGGACTTCCTTCTTGGTGTCTACAAAAACCATCGGGCTGCCGCTGAAAAACGGATCGCTATGCGGCTTGTCGGCGCCGGTGTGATATTTGCCGCCATAAAACTGGCCGGAGATAAAATCGGCGATCTGGCGCGGCATACGGTACTGGGTATCGAGCATGATTTTATGGCTGTCGGGAGTCTCAGAGCGTTCGATCAGGCGCTCGAACAGGCTTTTTTCGAGCCATTGGCCGAGTTCCTGGTTTTCGGGTTCGTTCTCGCGAATTTTCTGGACAATTTCCGGTTCGACCAACGGCGGAAGCTGAAGGTGATCGCCCACCAAAACGGCGCGCCGCGCCCGCACCAGCGGGACGAGCAAATCCATCACCTGGATCTGCCCGGCCTCGTCGGCGATAACCAGGTCGAAATCCAGGTCTTCGAAGCGCGCATCGGTGGCAATACCGATACAGGTCGCCCCGACCACATCCGCGCTGCGAATCAGGGTTGGGTACAGGGCTTGCGGGCGGGTCTGGAGCATTTCGCGCCACTCGCCAAGCAATTCACGGCGGCGGGTTTGATATTCATGCCAGGTTTGCCATTCCTTGAACAGGGACTCCAGCGCGGAGGGCGTGACCGTCTCCGGCTGGGCGGGCGCTTTGGGCAGCTCTTTGCCCAGTTCGGCGAGTTCATCCAGTGCGCTGGTGATTTCCTCCTGGGTCAGCTCCATCTTTACTTCGGCCTGGACAATGGCGCGTTTGAATTGCAGCGCCTGTTCTCCCGCTGTGACAAACTGCCGGTACGATTCCCATATTTGGCGTGCTGTCTGCAGCGATTTGCGCATTTTCTGCAAGACTGCCTGGTGCTGCCGCGCGACCTCCTGCCAGTTTTTGGAGATTCCTTCAGCCCAAAGGATGAAAAAACCGCCCAATAAGGGAAGTTTGCTTAAGTTCTGGAATATCTCCAGTTGGCGCTGCAAGGTTTCGGCCTGATGGGCCAACTCTTCCAAATCGGCGTTTAGCTGGCGGGTGATTTTTTCCTGGCGGGCCAGCGTATATTCCACGCGTGTATAAGATGCCGCCTGCCAGTTCGTTAGCTGGAAGCGCTCGTTATCGAGTGCGGCATGCGCGCTTTGCCAGTCACCGGTCAATTCAGAAAGCCGCGCAAAAGCCTCCTGGATCTGCGGCCAGAGGTCGTTCAGTTTATCCAGCCTGGCCTGAACAGGCTGAACGTTTTCCAAAATCTTGCTCTTCATCGCGTCGGATTGGCGATCGACCAGCAGCGGGCGCACTTCAGGCGCGACCACTTCCTCCCGGCCAATGCGCAGGGCGTGGACGTTCGTTAACCCATCCAGGACATTATCCACGGCTTTATTGTTCCTGGATGTCACCAAGACTTTCCGGCCCAGGGCGGCCTCACGGGCAACAATCTCGCGAATGGTTTCTGTTTTTCCAGTTCCAGGCGGCCCCAGCGCCAGAAGCATATCTGGTACGAGCAGGGCGCGTTCGATCATCGCCTGCTGGGCCGGGTTGAACTTGTCCGACCGGGCGGCGGCCTTTGGGAGGGGATAGTCCGCAAAACGATTTTCAATGATCTGCGCGAGCAGATGAGGGTTTAGCGATTCATTGTTGCGCAGGGCGCGCACAGCTTCATGCTGGATGGTGTATTGTTTGGTGGAGATTTTTGGCGCGAGCCATTTAATTTGCTGAACTCGTTTGGGTTCCATTGGCTTGTAAAAACGCAGCACGAGCACATCACCCCGGGCTTCCACGACCACCCCGTCTGCTTCGCCTGCTGTTGCTCCGTTCCCCGCTTGCAGATAATCGCCAACCCGAAAACTGGCCGGCTTGTCGAGCGAAAACCGCCAAACCGACCCGGAGACCGGCTCGGCGGCCCGAACCGGGGCTCGCTCCTGGCGGGCAGCCTGTTCCAATTCCACTTCACAGGCCAGGTCAATCAGGGTGTCCACGTTCGCCAGAAAAGCTTGCTGCGCCGCCGATATTCCCGATTTTGGGGCGAGCGGTTTACTCTTGACCGGTTGGCGCGCCTGTTTCCAGGCGCTCAAGATAGCGTCGAGGCCGGTCTGGGCAATGTTCTCAGCCTGGCCGTTGAGTTCGGACAGATCATCAACCACGCTCCAAGCCTGAGGCGCGACGTGTACTGCGCCGCGCACAAGCTGGTTGTGAGTGCGCAGTCCGAGCGGGGCCATCCGAATGGCAAACCAGGCATCCTTTTGCTGAGTCAGCCCGCAGACAAGTTCAAAGCGCGGGGTGCAGAAGGAAAGCCGCGGGTTGTCCGCTTGTTTTTCATCCACCAGAACCAGGACGCCTTGCTCCGCCTCGAGAAAATCCGCCTCGACCTCCGCCGCATTTTGCGGAAAGGGAATGCCGGGATAGTCCTCGGCAGCTTTGGCCAGGCAGCGCTCGGTCAGAACAACGAAGACCGGATGGGGCAGGGCACAGCGCACAAAGCTCATCGTGTCAGCCACTCCACGAACGAGCCAATCAGGAGCAGGATAAAAGTCAGGATGAGCAGATTTTTCTTCAACGCTCCACGCGCCAAGGTTACCTGGGCCGGGGTGGGCCGCCAGGCGGGGGGACGCAAGCGTTTCGGCTCACTGTCCGATTTTGGTGCGGGAACAAGCCCATCGTTGTAGCGTTCAGAAAGATTGGTTTCCAAGAAAATATCCCGGTAAATCAAAATTCCAGCATCTTGTAGTCTTGGGCTGCATAGAAACGCCCGCTTGGCCCAAAATCTTCGAGCAGGGCCGGCACCAAGGCTCCCGGCAAGACGGTTTCGACTTCGTTTTCAGCGTTCGAACCGCCCAGATCGGTCCTCAACCAACCCGGGTCGAGATAATTGACCAGCACATTCGTGCCATGCAGTTCTGCAGCCAGGTCGCGGCTGTATTTGTCCACTGCGGCTTTTGAGACGCTATAGGGAGCCAACTGGGGAATGTCTTTGATGCCGGAAGTAAGGTTGATGATGCGCCCATATCCACGCTGCTTCATTGCGGGCGCGAACGCATTGCACAAGGCGATCATCGCAAAGAGATTGATCTGAAAGGATTGCAGCCACTCATCCTGGCCAATTTCCCAGATCGGTTTCCATGTGTTTTGGATGGCAGCATTGTTGTAAAGAATGTCCACCGAACCAGGCCCGGCCTTAACTGCCCGGATGAGGGCTTCAACATTTTGCGGGCTGTCCAATTCGCCTGCAACAACATGGGTTTGGATGTCAAATTCTTTCAGCCGCTGAATGGTTTCTGCGGCGTTACTTTCAACGCGTCCATGCACAATAATGTTGCATTTGCGCCGGGCCAGGCCCAACGCGATTTGCTGACCGATACCCCGGCTGGAGCCGGTGACGAACGCCCATTTATTTTCCAGAAATTTCATATGTGCTCTTTTCCTTTTTTATTGGCAAGTATGATAGCAAAAGGCAAGCAAAATTATTAGAACAATAATTCTAACACTTTTATCCGTTTTAACGTTTTTTTCGATAGGCTCTTTAGGAATTCCCGTGATAGGCCCCCGCATCAAGCACTCACCACCTGATCGGTTTTTTCCACTATCGGAAAGCGCCACAAAACAGCAAAGATGCAGCCACATCGGGCCACATCTTTGCTGTTGTAAAGACGGTTCTCGTCATCAAGCAATTTGTTTGCAAATCTTCGCCAACGCCTTCGCCCTTTGCGGCGCGTCGCCGACGTGGTGGCTGTATTCCATCAGCTCGCGGATCTGCGCGGGGGTCAGAAAGGCCAACAGGCGCGCGTCAGCGCTCAGGTTCTCAACCAGCGGATTGGCTTCGCCGCGGCGAACGGCCTCCCAGGCGGTCATGGCCTGTTCGCGCAAAATCTCGTGCATGTCCTGGCGGCTGGCCCCGGCTTTGGCAGCAGCCATCAGCACCCGTTCGGTGGCCGCAAACGGCCCGTAGATCGACAGGTTGCGGGCCATGGCGGCCTCGTCCACGCGCAGGTTTTTGAGAATGCCCGTCGCGGTCAGCAAAATTTCATCAACGGCCAGAAAGGCCTCGGGGAGCATGATCCGGCGGTTGGCCGAATCGTCCAGAGTCCGTTCGAGCAGCGAGTGGGCGGCGTTGTCCCAGGCCAGGCGTGGAAGTCCCGCCACGTAACGGGCCAACGAATCGATCTTCTCGGCCCTGATCGGGTTACGCTTGAAAGGCATGGCCGACGAACCGACCTGCTTCGCGCCAAACGGCTCGGCCAGTTCACCGATCGGCGGCGATTGCAGCACGCGCAGATCGAAGGCAAACTTGTACAGGCTGGCGGCCAGGCCGGAGAGCGCTGAAACGATATTGAAATCCTGCTTGCGCGGGTAGGTCTGGGTGGCGACCGGGTAGAAGGGCAGATCCAGCTTTTCAGACATGGTCTGCTCGAAAAGCGGGACATTTTCCAGCCCAAATAATTCGCCGTAGCTCGCCCCGGTGCCGACCGCACCCTTGAAGCCTTTGCCGCGCACCTGTTCGCACTGCTGGCGAAGAACCTGGTAGTCTTCGAACAGATCCTGGGCGTACATCGCCAGCCGGTAGCCAAGCGTGGAGGGTTCTGCGGGCTGCAGGTGGGTGAAGGCGATCAGCGGGGTCCCGGCATACTGCTCGATTTTCGCAGCAAACAACCCCAACACGCCAGACAATTTTTCAAGGGTCAACTCAAGCGCCGCCCGCAAACGCAAGGCATCGGCATTGTCTTCGACATCCATCGAGGTCGCGCCGAGGTGAATGACCCCGCCGCCCAGCGGGCATTGTTCGGCATAGGTGCGGACTTCGGCCATCAAATCATGGTGAATCTCGGCCTCGATCTCAAGCGCGCGAACGATATCAACCTGATCGACGTGGGCGCGCAGGTCGGCAGCCTGTTCAGCCGTTACCAGGCCATAAGTCTGCTGCACTTCAGCCAGGGCAACCCAGATCTGACGCCACAAGCGGCGCTTGTGCTCCTCGCTCCACAACTGGCGCATTTCGGGCGAGGCGTAACGAAATGAAAAGGGGGATTGGTAGGAAGAATGATTCATGCCCAAATCATACCGCAGAAAATTCACGCGGGTAGGTATAATTTGCGCTTGCCAAAGAAAAAGGAGACAAAATGAAAATAGATATTATCGGTGTCCCGGTCGATCTCGGCGCGGGCCGGCGCGGGGTCGATATGGGCCCCAGCGCCATCCGTTATGCCCACCTGCAGCAGGAACTCGAAAAACTCGGCTATGAAGTCCACGACAAGGGCAACGTCGAAGTGCCGATCGCTGAAACCTGCAACGTTAACGAGCCCAAATTGCGCTACATCGACTGCATCGTCCCGATGGCGCGCCGCACAGCGGGCGCGGTGGCAACTTCCATCCAGGCCGGGCGCTTTCCAGTCGTGCTGGGCGGCGACCACAGTATCGCCCTGGGCTCGATCCGCGGGGCGGCCCGCCAGCGCAAGATCGGCGTCTTATGGGTCGATGCCCACGCCGATTTCAACACGCCCGAAACAACCCCCTCCGGCAACATCCACGGCATGCCGCTGGCCGCCCTGTGCGGATACGGCGACCGGCGTCTGGTGCAATTGTGGGAGGAAACCGTCCCGGTGATCGACCCGCGCCGGGTGGCGATCATCGGCGCGCGCGACCTGGACAGCGGCGAAAAACCGCTGCTGCGCGAGGCCGGGGTGCTGGTGATGGGCATGGAGCAGATCGACCGCATGGGCATGTTTGAGGCCGTCTCAAAGGCCATCGCCCGCATCTCTCAGGATGTGGATGGGATCTACCTGTCCTTTGACATGGACTCGCTCGAACCGCGCCACGCCCCGGGGGTTGGGACGCCGGTTACGGGAGGCCTGACCTACCGTGAAGCGCACCTGGCCTGTGAAATGGCCTACGAAACCGGCAAACTGCTCGGCATCGACATGGTCGAGAGCAACCCGATCCTCGATACCGGCAACCAGACCGCGCGCCTGTCGGTGGAATTGGTTACATCCGCAGTCGGCCGCCGCACCTGGAGCGATTAAGAATATTCCGATTCCAGCAAGGCAATGATTTCCTTGCTCATGAAGGGCTGGTCGAGGCTGTCATACACTTCCCAAGTTTCATTGTGTGTCACGGTCTGGCCGGGTTGCAGGCGGGTCAGCGCTCCGAGGCTTTCGAGTTCGATGAACTGGTGGTTGCAGTAGCTTTCAGTGTTGCATCCGCCATCGGGGAAGATCGCGCCGGGCTGCGGGTCGAAGCGCTTGACAAAGAGCACGCCCTCGAGATGGTATCCCTGCCAGCCGGCCGGGTTGAAATAGCCGATTTTGACAGGGGGCAGGCTGGGGGTGGCGCGCAGCAGGATGAAGTCATCGCGCAGGATCAAACGCGGATCGTTCACTTTCGTATAAGGCCAGATCGAAATCTGACGGTTCGCCAATAAACCGGCCGGGTCTGTGTTGCCGACCGGCTGCGGGAAGATGGCCGTGCCGCCCTGGCGGAACATGGTCAGCGCCCAGGGCGCCAGTTCAGCATCCCAGGGGCCGTCGTTGCGCAGTTCGTGCTGGATGATGACCTGCGGACGCTCCGGGTTCAAGCGGATTTCCATGCTTTTGGCGATGTGCGTCCACGCTTCGGCAGGCTGGTCGAAACGTAATCCGTTCGGGATGTGGGTAACCTGCGCGCCATCGTTGTCGGGGATGTAGGTGCGCGGCATGGCCTCGGGCGAGTGCCACAGGCGATGCCCGCCGCGAAAGTAAAAGTCGCCGTAGGGGGTTGGGACGGGTTCGTTGCCCAGGTTGGCAAACATATTGGGCTTGCCAATCGGGTTGAAGCGCACGATGCGCGGCGAAGCAGCCAGGGTTTCAAGCCGCAGGAACTGGTTTTCGAGCACGATAGTTGGCCAGCCGTTGAAATCTGTCATGAAAGTCTCCGTAATATTTTTTTTTGAGGGTCGAGTAGTTCCGAGCGAAACGAGGAACGTATCGAGACCCGGATGCGCTTGCTGTTCAATTCAGGTCTCGGTATGCCGCTGCGCGGCTACTCGACCTTCCATTTGATTATTAATACCCCGCCGGGATTTTGTCGCGCCAGGGATAAGCTTGTTCGAGTTGCCCGGCCAGCCTGAACAGGCTGGCTTCATCGCCGAATTTGCCAACGAAGTGCATGCCCACCGGCAGGCCACTCTCCGTCCAGTGCAGGGGTGCCGACATGGCGGGTTGGCCGGTGACGTTGAAGACCGGCGTCCAGGGGATGAATTCGAAAGTCTGGGCGGCCAGGGGCTTGAGGATGCCAAGCATTTTGAGCAGGTTGCCGCCGTTGATGCGCCCAAGTAAACTGATCAGCGCTTTTTCGGCAGCGGCGGGTTGCAGCGCGCCAATCTCTACTGGCGGCTGCGAAAGGACAGGGGTCAGGAGCATGTCATACGATTCAAAAAATTGCGCAACCTGGCGGGCCGATCTTTGCAAATAGCGCGAGGCGCTGGCGTATTCTTCGGCGCTCAAAGCTCCGCCCAGCATCCCCAGACCGAACGAAGACGGGTCGAAATCGTCGACAGAAACCTTTTTGTTCGCGGCGCGGGCGGCTTCTTCAATGTCGGCGCGCATTTCGGCAGCCAGGATCTTGACGAAGGCCAGCGAAAAGGCCTCGCCATCGATGAGTGGGGCATCTTCAACCAGTTCGTGACCGAGTTCTTGCAGGAGTTTTACACTGGACGCAAGCCCTTCCAGCACTTCGGGCGAGACGTTTTTGCCGAGCAGCGGTTTGCCACTGAAGGCGATCCGCAATTTACCCGGCGCCTGGCGGACCGCTTCGAGGAAACTTCCCAGCGCCGGAGCGGCGTAGGGCGCGCCGATGTCGCTGCCCTGGGTGGCATCCAGCATGGCGGCCGAGTCACGCACCGAACGGCTCAGAATGTGCTCGATGGCGAATCCGTTCCAGGCCTCGCCGATATCCGGCCCCATGGGGGTCCGTCCACGGGTGGGTTTCAGCCCGAACAGCCCGCAAGCCGAAGCCGGGATGCGGATCGAGCCACCGCCATCTCCGCCGGAAGCGAACGGCACCATGCGCGCCGCCACGGCGGCTGCCGAACCTCCGCTGGAACCGCCCGGTGTGCGGGATGTGTCCCAGGGGTTGCGGGCCGGACCGAAAGTGGGCGATTCGGTGAAGGGGGTCAGGCCGAATTCGGGGGTGTTGGTTTTGCCCAGGAATATCACCCCGGCTTTTTTCCAGCGCCGCACCAGTTCACTATCCTGCCGGGCGGGGATGTTTTTCCAGAGTTTGTTGCCGCTGCTAGTCGGTATCCCCTCGACGGTCGAGAGCAGGTCTTTGAGCAGCATCGGCACGCCTGCAAAAGGGCCATCAGCGGGATGCTTTTTGGCGGTTTCCCTGGCAGCTTCGTACATTTTGTAGATAACGGCATTCAGCGCCGGGTTGTAGCGCTCGATGCGCTCAATGGCGGCATCCACCAGTTCGAGGGGTGAAACCTGCTTTTGGCGCACCAGTTCAGCCAGGCCGAGTCCATCATAATCAGGATACTCAGAAAAACCACTCATTGACCTCTCCTTTGGGCATTAATAATTATATTGACAAACCAAATTATATCAAGTAATATTGTTATCGATAACGTTATCGATAACGAAGCATCATGATAGCGTTTTCACTGACCTTCCCGGCGGTTTGCGCCGAGAACAAAAACTTTCACCCAAGGTTAGAAGAGAGGAATATACAATGAAGAAAAGTTTCACCCTCGCAATGACGCTCGTGTTGCTCATCGCAGTATTTATGACCGCCTGTGCACCGGCTGCCGCACCGGCTGCCGACGATGTCAAGACCGTTGGCATTTCCATGCCCACCAAGACATCCACTCGCTGGATCTCCGATGGCGAGAGCATGGTAAAAGTCTTCGAAGATATGGGTTACGCAACTGACCTGCAATTCGCCGATGATGACATCCCGAACCAGCTCGCCCAGATCGAAAATATGATCACCAAAGGCGTGGATGTTCTCGTTATCGCCGCCATCGATGGCACCACCCTGTCTGACACACTTGCCAAAGCCAAAGAAGCTGGCGTTCTCGTGATCGCTTACGACCGCCTGATTTCGAAGACCGAAAATGTCGATTACTACGCCACCTTCGACAACTTCGGCGTCGGCGTCATCATGGGCACCCAGATCGAAACCGGCCTGGACCTGAAGAATGCCGCTGGCCCCTTCAACATCGAACTGTTCGGTGGCTCCCCCGACGACACCAACGCCTTCTATTTCTATGATGGCGCCATGTCCGTCCTGCAGCCCTACATCGACAGCGGCAAGCTGGTTGTCGTTAGCGGCCAGACCGGCATGGACAAAGTCTCAACCCTGCGTTGGGACGGTATCGTTGCCCAGGCCCGTATGGAAAACCTGTTGAGCGCCAACTACACCGACAAGCGCGTCGATGCTGTCCTGTCCCCCTATGATGGTCTCAGCATTGGTATCATCTCTGCCCTGAAGAGTGTTGGTTACGGCACCGCTGACCTGCCCATGCCCGTTGTGACCGGCCAGGACGCTGAAATCGCTTCCGTCAAAGCCATGATCGCTGGTGAACAAGCCTACACCGTCTTCAAAGACACCCGCGAACTTGCCAAGCAGACCGCTGCCATGGTCGATGCTGCCTTGAAGGGCGAAGAAGTGCCCGTCAATGACACCACCACCTACGACAACGGCGTCAAGATTGTGCCTTCTTACCTGCTGATCCCCTTCAGCGTGGATGTCACCAACTATGAGAAATTCCTGATCGAGAGCGGCTACTACACCGCTGACCAACTCAAGTAAATTGTTCTTGCAAGGGTGTGCGGGTGCATCATTGCCCGTACACCCTTTCTTTTTGCAAGGTTGTTATAATAAACAGGTATTTTTCATTGTAGAATGGAACTCAAGCTGCACGCAACAGTAACCTGACAGAAGTTAAGGAATTAAAGATTATGTCAAATGTTATTTTGGAAATGCGCAATATCACAAAGACATTTCCGGGTGTCAAAGCGCTTGATAATGTGAATTTTAGCGTTCAGCAGGGTGAAATTCACGCCCTGGTTGGCGAAAACGGGGCCGGAAAATCGACGCTGATGAAAGTACTAAGCGGCGTTTATCCTTACGGTTCTTATAGCGGCGAAATTTATTTTCAGGGGAAAGAATGCCGTTTTCGGGATATTACCGAGTCAGAGGATGTTGGCCTGGTTATCATTCACCAGGAACTTGCACTTATTCCATTTCTTTCAATTACAGAAAATTTATTTCTTGGCAATGAACGCGCTGCGAACGGTATTATCAATTGGAACGAAGCGGTTTCAAAAACAAAAGAACTTCTTGAACGGGTTGGCCTGCACGAATCACCACAAACGCTGATCACCGATATGGGCGTTGGCAAGCAGCAATTGGTTGAAATTGCCAAGGCACTGGCAAAAAAGGTAAAACTGCTTATTTTGGATGAACCCACCGCATCGCTGAACGAAAGCGATAGCGATAAACTTCTCCAATTACTGCTTCAGTTCAAAGAGCACGGCATTTCATCCATTTTGATTTCACATAAGCTGAGCGAAGTCTCCAAGGTGGCCGACTCTATTACCATCCTGCGCGATGGTGCGACAATCGAGACCCTCGATTGCCACCAAGACCAGATTACCGAAGACCGCATTATTCGCGGTATGGTTGGGCGTGACCTGACCCATCGTTTCCCGCCTCGCGAATCCAATATTGGCGATGTGATTTTTGAAGTACGCGATTGGAATGTATATCACCCCATTCATGAAGACCGCAAAGTGAGCAACAACGTCAATATCCATGTTCGCAAAGGCGAGGTTGTTGGTATCGCAGGTTTAATGGGGGCAGGTCGGACAGAATTGGCAATGAGTATTTTCGGCCATGCTTACGGAACGCGCATTAGCGGCAAGGTTTACAGGCACGGCAAAGAAATTGACGTCAGCACCATCGACAAGGCCATTCGAAATGGCATCGCCTACGCCACCGAGGACAGAAAAGCCTATGGTTTGGTGCTCATTGATGCGATTAAAGATAATATCACCCTGGCCAACCTGGAAGCTGTTTCAAAGGGTGGGGTCGTTAATGAACCCAGAGAAATGAATGCGACCACTGATTATCGCGAAAAACTGAACATTAAATGCTCGAGCATTATGCAGCAGGCGGTTAACCTTTCAGGCGGCAACCAGCAAAAAGTTGTGCTAAGCAAATGGCTTTTCGCCGGCCCCGAAATCTTGATTTTGGATGAACCCACCCGGGGCATCGATGTCGGCGCCAAATTTGAAATTTATACCATCGTCAATCGCCTGGCAGAAGAAGGCAAGGCGATCATCCTGATTTCTTCGGAATTACCCGAAATCTTGGGAATATGTGATCGTATTTATGTGATGCGGGATGGGAAAATCGTTGGCGAAATGCCGGCAAAGGAAGCATCGCAGGAATTGATTATGAAGTGCATCATGACACAACAAGAGGTGATTGAATAATGAAAACCCTGGCTGCCCTTTTCAAGAGCAATATCCGCGAATATGGCATGTTGCTTGCGCTCGTCATCATCATGATTTTCTTTCAGTTTGCCACGCAAGGCATCTTGATGAAGCCGGTCAACATCACCAACCTGGTTTTACAAAATAGTTACATTATTGTCATGGCGCTGGGAATGCTGCTCATCATTGTGTCCGGCTGGATCGACCTTTCTGTTGGCTCAGTGGCAGCCTTTGTCGGCGCGATTGCGGCAGTGTTGATGGTCAAGTTAGACATCCACTGGAGTGTTACGATGCTGATCTCCCTGATGATCGGCGCCCTGGTCGGGGCCTGGCAGGGCTATTGGGTCGCATATATAAAAATCCCGGCCTTCATCGTTACCCTGGCGGGCATGTTAATTTTTCGCGGCCTGACCCTGCTCATTTTGCAGGGCGAAGCGGTTGGACCTTTCCCAATCCCTTTTCAGCGTTTGAGCACCGGTTTCATTCCCGATTTTTTCAACTTTGAAGGTTTTCATATCACCACGATGATAATCGGTGTTCTGCTTGTCACGCTTCTGGTCGTGATGGATTATCGCGCCAGAAAAAATCAATTACATTACGGCTTTGAAGTCACACCAATGTATTTTTTCATCGCAAAAAACGTACTGATATCCGGCGCGGTCTTGGGTCTGTGCTATTTGATGGCCTCGTACAAGGGCTTGCCAAACGTGCTGATCGTCCTGGCGGTTTTGATTGCGATCTTTTCTTTCATCACCAGCCAGACCGTCATAGGACGCCGCATCTATGCCATGGGCGGTAACGAAAAAGCCGCCCGATTGTCGGGCGTAAATACCCCCCGACTCCTCTTCCTGACCTTTGTCAACATGGGTGTGCTGGCAGCCCTGGCCGGGATGATCGTTGCCGCCAGATTGAACAGCGCCACCCCCAAGGCGGGTCAAAACTTTGAATTGGATGTTATCGCAGCCTGTTTTATCGGCGGCGCATCAGCCAGCGGCGGTATCGGAACCATCATCGGCGCAGTTGTCGGCGCCTTCGTCATCGGCGTGATGAACAACGGCATGTCCATCCTGGGCATTGGCATCGACTGGCAGCAAGCAATCAAAGGCTTCGTCTTGCTCATGGCCGTCTTCTTCGATGTTTACAACAAAAACAAAAGCTAAAAACCTGGTTCTTTCCTCCTTGATAAGACGGCCCCCGCTTGCGTAGCGGGAGCCGTCGATTTTATATCCACCGATCTGTGTATCTTTTATGGCGTGCTGGCGCGCACAATCAAATCCGTTTGCAGGGTGATTACATTCTCTGGCTCGGTGTGGCCGTCAACTTGAGCCAGCAGGGTTTTGATTGCCAGGATGCCCAGTTCTCGCAGGGGATTCGTAATGGTTGTCAGGGATGGATGGAAGTAGGCAGACTCGGTCAGGTTGTCAAAACCAACGATTGCCATATCCTTCGGGACACAAATCCCGTTGTTGTGACAGTAATGCAGCGCCCCCAGCGCCATCTGGTCGTTGCTGGCAAATACCGCATTCATCTGGGGATATTTTTGGATCAGCTCGGCAAAAGCGGCTTCGCCGCTGGCAGACGACCAGTTACCCTGCGACCATTTCTGTGGGCCTGCGTCCACCCCCACACTTTTTAATGTATCTTCCCAGCCTTGTTTGCGTTGACGGGACTCCAGCCATTCCAACGGACCGGTGATCAATCCAATGTGCCGCCGCCCGGTGGAGAGTAAATACTCTACAGCCTTACGCGCGCCGCCGTAATTGTCGATGCCGATGGTGGTGTAATTTGGGTTGGGCTGGCACTTCAAAAAGATGATCGGTGGGCGCGAGGTCGGTAATTGTGACTGGACAATTTTAACATTTTCGTTCAGTTCGGGCGCGGCAAAGATGATGCCTTCCACCTGATGCGCCATCAGCGATTCAATAATCGGAACGATATTGGGGGTGTCAAAACGGGGCAGTTCTTCCACGAACAAAGCATAGCCCGACTGTTCACATGCTTCAGTGATGCCGTTCAGAATCAGCGAAATCCCCACATATCTCAGGCCAGAAAGGATGACTCCCAGCGTATAACTGCGTTGCTGCACCAGGCTGCGCGCCAACGCGGAAGGTTGGTAACCCATCTCTGCAATTGCATTTTCGACCAGTTCGCGTGTCTCCGGTGAAACATCCGGGCGTTTATTGATCACCCGTGAAATGGTTTGGGTGGAGACGTTGCACATCCGCGCAATGTCTTTAATCGTGGTTTTCTGGATGCGTTGCTTTGCCATAGCTTGATTCCCGGGAATGAATTTTATCTTGTAATTTCTATTATACCTTTGTTATAATAATATGTGAACGATAACGGTAACGATAACGTACAATTCAGCGCCATATAGGGAAGCTCATGGAAGATGTTTTAACGAAACTGCTGCAAGAAGAACAAGATCTCCGGTTTGCGAAGTTTAACGAACTGACTGCCTGGAAATTAGGCAGCTTGCTGGTCGAATTGGCGACAGACAAGGGTCTCGCGGTCACGATCGATATTACCCGCGGCGAGCACCAACTTTTCCACGCCAGCCTGCCAGGCACCTCGGCCGACAACGACGAGTGGATCAGGCGCAAGGTGCGGTTGGTTTACCGCTTTGGGCACAGCTCGTTTTATATGGGGCAACTTCTAAAAAGCAAAGGCAAGCGCATCGAAGAATCTTATCTGATCCCCGAAAGTCTATATGCCCCGCACGGCGGCTGTTTCCCGGTCATCGTCAAAGGCACGGGCATGGTCGGCACCGTCACGGTTTCTGGCTTGCCGCAGGAAGAAGACCATAAACTGGTGGTTCAGGCTATCCGGGAATTTTTGGCAAAGGAGCAATAAATGGCACTCAACCCTGTTATTTCCATTTTGGGGCGCAGGCTGCGCCTGGCAGTCATCGGCGGCGGACCAGGCTCTTTTATCGGCGCGATGCACCGCCAGGCGGCCCGCCTGGATGATCGTTACGAGATCGTCAGCGGGATTTTTTCTTCCGACCCCGCTAAATCGAAAAAAGCCGGCCTGGAGCTGGGATTTCCTGCCGATCGCCTGCATTCCAGCGTAACCGAAATGCTCGACGCTGAGGCCGCCCGCCCGGATGGCGCGGATGTGGTTGCGATCATGACTCCAAATGACAGTCACTATGACTATTCGATGTGGGCGCTTGAACGCGGATTCGATGTCATCTGCGACAAACCGATGACCAACACCCGCCAGGAAGCGGAATCTCTTTACAAGAAGGTCCAGGAAACGGGTTTGGTCTTTTGCCTGACCCATAATTACACCGGTTACCCGATGGTTCGACAGGCCAAAGCGATGGTGGATGATGGCCAATTGGGTACGATCCGTTTGGTGCAGGTCGAGTACGTTCAGGGCGGCAAGGCGGATGAAGAAAAAGTCTTCTCACCGGATAACTGGAAATTTGATCCGGTGCGCGGGGGTCCCTCGCGGGTGATGGGCGATATCGGAACCCACGCCCACAACCTGACGCGTTTCATTACCGGCCTGGAAGTGTCGGAAGTCGCCGCTGAGATCGGGGCAATCGTCCCCGGACGGCTGATCCACGATTATGCCGGCGCTTTGCTGCGCTTTGACAACGGCGCCCGCGGAAATTTCTGGGTGACCCAGGCTGCTGCGGGCGTAGAAAACTGCCTGAGGATCCGTGTCAGCGGCACCATGGGCAGCCTGGAATGGATGCAGGAATTTCCCCAGGCTCTGACCTTCAAGCCCCTGCGCGGCCCCTCGCAAAACCGGACGCCCAACGGCCCCGAAACGCTGCCCCTGGCCGCGCGTTCCAGCCGGATCGTGGCCGGTCACCCCGAAGGATTCCACGAAGGCTTTGCCAACCTGTATTCTGACGCGGCCGAGGCGATCGCCGCCCGCCGGGCGGGCCAGGAACCCGACCCGCTGGCGTTGTACTTCCCGAATGCCTGGGACGGTCTGCTGGGCGTGCGCTTTGTCGACAGCGTGATCGAGTCGAGCAATGCCAATGGGCAATGGGTGAAATGCTAAACCCCGGACTGATCCTGGTCACCGGCGCAACCGGAAAAGTCGGTCAGACTTTCATCAAGCGCCTGCTGGCAGACCCGAACTTCGATTCATTTCGGGTGCGGGCCTTGTGCCATCAGCGCGAACTGCAGCCGCATGCCCGCATAGAAAACGTTCACGGTTCGATCGAGCATCGCGAAGTGGTCGAAAAAGCCATGGACGGCGTCACACATGTTGTCCACCTGGCAACCGTCAAGGAGACCCCGGAGCAGATCATGGATGTGGCGGTCAAAGGCTTGTTCTGGCTGCTGGAAGCCTGCCGCAGCAGCCGGACCTTTCGCCAATTCATTCTGATCGGCGGCGACGCGGGGATTGGGCATTTCGTTTACCCCCATCCGCTGCCGGTGACCGAGACCCAGAAACATTCAGCTTACCCCGGTTGTTACGCGCTTTCCAAAGTGCTCGAAGAAGTTATGCTCGAGCAGTATTACATCCAGTACGATCTAAACGGCTGCTGTCTGCGCGCGGCGTGGATCATGGAAAAAGATGATTTCAAGTATCAACTCTCGTTTGGCGAGGATGTTTTCGGCGGCCCGCGCTGGCGCGACCTCGTTGGCGCAGCAAAAGCGGACGAATACGCGCGCGCGAAGGCGATCCCGGTCATGCTCGACCCGCAGGGGATTCCCGTCAAACGTAATTTTGTGCATGTTGAAGATCTGGTCAGCGCGATGCTTTTGGCCATCGACCACCCCAAAGCCCGCCAGCAATTGTTCAATGTTTGCATGGATGAGCCGGTGGATTATGGCGAAATGGGCAAATATCTGCACAAGACTCGCGGCCTGCCGAGGGTGGAAATCAAGACCCCGTATCATTCCACCTGGCTCGATAACACAAAAGCGAAGTTTTTATTGGGCTGGCGGCCTGAATATGATTTGCCGCGCATGATCGATGCGGCCTTTGATTACGTGCGGGCGGCAGATGACCCGCGCAAAGTTTGGTATCCGGGGTAAGGTCAGGCTGGACGAAAGATGAGAAACGAAAGATGAAGGGGCATGGTCATTCCTCCTTTGTCTTTCGTCTTCCTAAAATAGGAGATGAACATGGATCAAAACGATACCCAAAAAGCAATTGCAAGCGGAAAGACTGTTCTTGGCATTGAACTCGGCTCAACGCGCATCAAAGCGGTGCTGATCGGCGAGGATCATGCGCCAATCGCCTCGGGCAGCCACGAGTGGGAAAACCGCTACGAAAACGGCGTCTGGACCTACAGCCTCGAAGATGTTTGGACAGGTTTACAGGAAAGCTATCGCAACCTGGCCAGGGATGTTTTCGAGAAATACAACACCCCGCTCCAGGCGATTGGCGCGATCGGTTTCAGCGCCATGATGCATGGCTATATGGCTTTCGATCAGGATGGCAACCTGCTCGTCCCGTTTCGGACATGGCGCAACACCATGACCGGCCAGGCATCCGAGCAGCTTACAAACCTGTTCCAGTTCAATATTCCCCAGCGTTGGAGCATTGCACACCTCGATCAGGCGATTCTGAACAAGGAATCACATGTCAAAAACATCAGCCATCTGACCACACTGGCGGGTTATGTCCACTGGAAATTGACCGGGCAAAAGGTGCTGGGCGTTGGCGAAGCCTCGGGCATGTTCCCCGTCGACAGCAAGATCAATGATTACGATAAACACATGATCGAACAGTTCAATCAACAGCTTTTGGCGGAAAACATCTCGTGGAAGCTCCAAGACATCCTGCCCAAAGTTCTTGTTGCCGGGGATGCGGCGGGTGTGTTGACCGAAGAAGGCGCAAAGCTGCTCGACCCCAGCGGGAAACTGCCTGCGGGTATTCCGCTGTGCCCGCCCGAGGGCGACGCGGGCACAGGCATGGTCGCGACCAACAGCGTGGCCGCACGGACGGGGAATGTCTCAGCGGGAACATCCGTTTTTGCGATGATTGTTTTGGAGAAGGCGCTCTCGAAACTGTATCCCGAGATCGACATGGTGACAACGCCCACCGGAAAACCGGTCGCCATGGTCCACAGCAACAACTGCACCTCCGATCTGAACGCCTGGGTCGAATTGTTTCGCGAATTTACCGATGCGCTTGGCGTTGAGATCAGCCAATCCCGTTTGTTTGAAATGCTCTACCAAAAGGCGCTTACCGGCGATGCGGATGCCGGCGGCCTGCTGGCCTACAATTATTTGTCTGGCGAGCACATCACGCACCTCGAGCAGGGCCGCCCGCTTTTGGTGCGCACGCCCGAAAGTCGTTTTACGCTGGCGAACTTCATGCGCGTCCATTTGTTTTCATCGCTCGGCGCGTTGAAGATCGGGATGGACATCCTTTTCGAGCAGGAAAAAGTGAAGATCGACCAGCTACTCGGTCACGGCGGTTTCTTCAAAACAAAGGAAGTCGGTCAAAAGATCATGGCGGCGGCGATGAATGTGCCCGTTTCGGTGATGGAGACCGCCGGCGAGGGCGGTGCCTGGGGAATTGCCCTGCTTGCATCCTATATGCTCAACAAGACAGCCAATGAACCCCTGGAAACCTATCTCTCCAGCAAAGTTTTTGCAGAGCAAAATGGCACAACGATCGCCCCGGCTCAAACGGATGTGGCTGGCTTTGCGGCGTTCATGGAACGTTACAAGCGTGGCCTTGTCATCGAAAGAGCCGCTGTGGATGGGCTGAGGGCATAAGAGATGTTGGAACCACTAAAAGAACAGGTATTTCGGGCCAATTTGCTGCTTCCCAAGCACGGCTTGGTCACCTTTACTTGGGGTAATGTCTCGGGCATCGACCGCGAGCGGGGGCTGGTGGTGATCAAACCATCAGGTGTTTCCTATGACGAGATGCAGGTCGAGGACATGGTGGTTGTGGAAGTGGAAACGGGAAAGGTTGTCGATGGAAATTTAAAACCTTCTTCCGATACGCCGACGCATCTTGAACTGTATAAAGCCTTTCCGAATGTTGGCGGCGTCGTCCACACCCACAGCCGTTGGGCGACAAGTTTTGCGCAGGCCGGCCGCGGCGTCATGGCACTTGGCACAACGCATGCTGATTATTTCTATGGCGAAATTCCCTGCACCCGCAAGATGAGTAAAAGCGAGATCGAGGGCGAATATGAAAAGGAAACCGGTTTGGTAATCAAGGAAACCTTCCAGGGCAAGGATCCCGATGCCATCCCCGCTGTTCTTGTTTACAGTCATGGCCCATTTGCATGGGGCGCTGATCCCATGGATGCCGTCCACAATGCCGTGGTGTTGGAGGAAGTCGCGTTCATGAACTTGCACACCATGCTGCTCGAGCCGGGCATCCCGCCCATGCAGCCGGAATTGTTGGATAAGCACTATCTCAGAAAACACGGCGCAAATGCCTATTATGGGCAAACAAAAAATTCGTAAAAGGAGACATAATTATGATTGACTTAAAACAGTACGAAATCTGGTTTGTGACCGGCAGCCAGCACCTGTATGGCCCGAAAACCCTCGAAACGGTTGCCTCGCACTCGCGCGAGATCGCCGCGGCGCTCGGCGCTTCGGCGCACATGCCGGTCAGTGTTGTGTTCAAGCCCGTTCTTACCACGCCGGAAGCCATCCGTGAGCTGTGCCTGGAAGCCAATTCGTCCAAGAGCTGTATCGGCCTCGTAACCTGGATGCATACCTTTTCGCCCGCAAAAATGTGGATCAGCGGGCTGACCCAACTCAAGAAACCTTTTGCCCACCTGCACACTCAGTACAATCGCGAGATTCCCTGGTCTGAGATCGACATGAATTTCATGAACCTGAACCAGGCCGCCCACGGTGACCGCGAGTTTGGCTTCATCGGCAGCCGCCTGCGCCTGGAGCGCAAGGTTGTCGTCGGCCACTGGCAGGATGATGAAGTCCAGCGCGAACTGGGCGTTTGGGCGCGGGCCGCCGCCGCCTGGGCCGACTGGCAGGGCGCCAAACTCGCCCGTTTTGGCGATAACATGCGCGATGTGGCCGTCACCGAAGGCGACAAGGTCGCGGCGCAGATCCAGCTTGGTTACGATGTCTATGGCTACGGGGTCGGCGACCTGGTCAAGACGGTCAACGATGCCAGTGACGCCGACATCGACAAGATGATGCAGGCCTATCTCGATGAGTATGATGTTGCTCCAGCCCTGCGCCCTGGCGGCGAGCGCAACACCTCCCTGCGCGAAGGCGCGCGCATCGAAGTCGGGATGCGCAACTTCCTCGAAGCGGGTAATTTCAAGGCATTTACGACCACCTTTGAAGATTTGCACGGGCTGGCCCAACTGCCCGGCCTGGCCGTCCAGCGCCTGATGCGCGATGGCTATGGCTTCGGTGCGGAAGGCGACTGGAAGACCTCGGCCCTCGTCCGCGCGATGAAGGTCATGGCTTCCGGGCTCGCGGGCGGCGTCTCGTTCATGGAAGATTACACTTATCACTTCAGCGCCAGCGGCGACAAAGTGCTCGGCGCGCACATGCTTGAGGTCTGCGAATCGATCGCATCCAACAAGCCCAAGCTCGAAATCCTGCCGCTCTCGATCGGCGGAAAGTCTGACCCGGTGCGGTTGATCTTCGATGCCAACACCGGCCCGGCCATCGGCGCATCGATCATGGATATGGGTCAGCGCTTCAGGCTGGTGGCGAACGTTGTGGATGTCGTCCCGACCGACGAGCCGCTGCCCAAACTGCCGGTGGCGCGCGCCCTGTGGCTGCCCCGTCCGAACCTGAAGACCGCTGCCGCGGCCTGGATCTACGCCGGCGGCGCGCACCACACCAGCTTCAGCTACGCTGTAACATCCGAGCACCTGAAGGATTTTACCGCGATGGCCGGGATCGAGTTCCTGGTGATCGACGAGAACACCAGCGTCAACGGCTTCAAAGACAAACTGCGCTGGAACGATCTGTATTATCACCTTTCAAAAGGCTTGTAGGCACAGCCTATAGGCGCAAACCTAAAACAAACCCGCCCTGCCTTGGGATAATCCCTTGAGGCAGGGCGGGTTTGTTTTCAGAAGACAACATCTTGTTGTGGGGCCCACAGAAGGGCCTAAAGCTCAATCTCCAATCACAAAATTATCAATCAGGCGCGTTTTGCCAAGAGTAACTGCCATTGAGAGCAGGGCCTTGTCTCCGACGGTTTGCAGTTCTTCGAGCGTGTCGTAATCGGCGCAGGAGACGTACTGCATTTTTGCAAACGGCTCAGATTCAATTGTCTCGCGCATCAAAACACGCAGGCTCTCGGCATCCCGCTCGCCAGAATCATAGGCAGCTTTGGCGGCGCTCAGGGCGCGGAACAAAACCGTCGCGGCCTGGCGCTCTTGCGGGTTAAGATAAGTGTTGCGGCTCGACATGGCCAGCCCGTCGGCCTCGCGCAGGGTCGGGCAGATGGTGATATCGACCGGGAAATCAAGGTCGCGGGTCATCCGTCGTATGACGGCTGCCTGCTGGGCGTCCTTTTGCCCAAAATAGGCTTTCTGGGGCTGGAAGGCATTGAACAGTTTGGCAACCACCGTTGTCACCCCGCGGAAATGACCGGGGCGCATGGCCCCTTCCAGCGGCGAGGTCAGCCCTTCGACCGCCACCCAGGTTTGAAATCCGGGTGGGTAGACAATTTCCGGGGTCGGCATCCAGACCAGGTCCACCCCGGCGGCTTCAAGCAGTTTCAAATCCCCTTCCAAGTTACGCGGATAGTTCGTCAGATCTTCCTTTGGCCCAAACTGGGTTGGGTTGACGAAAATGCTGACTCCCACGCTGGCACACTCGGCGCGGGCGCGCTCGACCAGGGAAAGATGACCCCGGTGCAGGTAGCCCATCGTCGGGACCAGTCCAAGCGGATTCTCCAGCAAAGCGCGCGCCTGGCGAAGTTCTTCAAGAGTTGTGGCAAGAATCATTGATTCAGACATGGCAATCTCTCTTAGGGAGCGACAGTCGGGCTTGGCACGGGCGTTTCAGTGGGTGGGACAGGCGTCGCGGTCGGCGGCGGGACAAGCGTTTCCGTGGGCGGGGCCGGCGTTGGCGTAAAGGTCGAGGTAAAGGTTGGCTCCAGGGTAGGAGTCGAAGTCGGTTCAGGGAGATCGATGCGGATGCTTATCACGCGCTCGGCGTAACCGTCGTTGTTGTTTTCCATGCGCAGGCGCAGGGTGACTCGATCATTCTTCAGGTCATCGACTTTCCACTTGTAGACAACACCTGCATCGCGGATTTCATTGCGTCCATCGAAAAGCACTTCCCACTCCTGTGGATCGTTCCCGTAACCAAATTCGATGCGCACGAGGGTAAAACCATCGCCAGAAGCAACGATTTTGAGTTCCAGATCTTCTTCTTTGATCACATCGCCATCGCGCAGGCCAAGAAACTCCAGGGTCGGGCGCGGGGTATCGCCTTTGCACTCGCCGTCAGGCGCAAAAAAGATGGGTGATTTAAACCCGTTGGCCTCGGCCCAATTCTGGCCATCGGCTTCACGGCGCAGCCAGCGGCGGGCAAACATCTCAGAGACATTCAAGGTCAACTGTTCTTTGACAAATTGGTCTCCACAGGCCGGGCTGGCGCGCAGGCCGCTCCAGGTATCGATAATTTCTTCTTTCCACAGGTCTTCATTGGCCGGCAGGGGCGGCTGGTCAACGGCAAATATTTCAGCCTGCTGCTGTGAGCAATACTTGGATGGTTCAGCCCCAGATATGGCGCAAACAACCCGATCCATGATGCCGGGTGGGCGCGTAAACGGGCGTGGATTGCCGCCCGTAATCTGTGGAATAACAGCCTGCATAAATTCCGCCCAAATCGGTGCGGCCCCACTCAGGCCGGTCGTATTTTGCATCGGGGTGTAATCGGCATTGCCAACCCAAACACCCACCGCCAGGTCGGGAGTAAAGCCCATTGTCCAGTTGTCGCGGAAATCGTTGGTGGTGCCGGTTTTGGCTGCCGCAGGAAAGGGCAGGTTAAGCATCGAATTGCGCCCGAACATTGGAGCGCGGGCTTCGTTATCCGAAAGGATGGAGGCCATCAAATAAGCGTGTTCCGCGCGGATGGCCTGCTGTCCGGCGGGCGGCTGGTACTCATAAACCACATTACCCTGGAAATCGGTGATTTTCAGGATGGCAACCGGCGGAATGCGCTTGCCGTTGTTGGCAATCACGGCAAAGGCGCTGGTCATATCCAGGACCGAGACCTCGCCGCCGCCTAGGGTCAGTGCCAGGCCATAATCAGTACGGGTCAGGCTGGTGATGCCCAAGCGCTGGGCCATACCGACCAGCCCGTCGGCATAATCGGTGGTCGGATCGTCATACACGCCGACAAAAGCCAGGGTTTTAACCGCTGGAACATTGTAGGAATTCGCCAGGGCGGCGCGCACCGTCACCGGCCCGTGAAATTTTCGGTCATAGTTGACGGGCACGTAAAGCTCAGCGGGATCATCAGGCAAGCCAGAAGGGGTAAAGTAAGAGGGCACATCCCAGATCAGCGTCGATGGTGTCCAACCCTTTTCAAAGGCAGCCAGGTAAGTGAACGGCTTGATGGATGAACCGGGCTGGCGGGTGGGGCTGGTGGCCATGTTGACCTGGCCGTCGATATTGGCATTGTAGAAATCCGCCGAGCCGACCATCGCCAGGATTTCACCCGTTTCGGGACGAATGGCGACCAGAGCACCGTTGGTGGCATTTTTGTCGACCAGGGTCGCAACCTGCTCGCTGACGATGCGCTGGGCGGTATCCTGCAACTGTACATCCAGGCTGGTATAAACTGTAAATCCGGAACGGTAGATGGTCTGCGAACCGAACTGGGCTTCCAACTGTTCGCGCACGAACTGAACCCAGTGCGGGTGACGCATGGTCACATCAGGCCGCGGGAAGTTGTAATCTTCGATCTCCTGGGCAGCAGACAGGGCTTCCTGTACGCCAACGCAAATCGGCAGCGGGCTGTTGCTGACAGTGATGCAGCCGGTTTCCTGGCTGAGTGTATACATCAGGACAAGCACATCCTTATGGCGCCCCAAGGTGGCTTCACGGTTGGTATGGATGTCATAAATTGAGGGGGATTGAGGCAGGCCAACCAAAAAGGAGGCTTGCGCCAGGGTTAACTTATCGGCAGTCGTGCTGAAATAAGTTTCAGATGCGGCTTCAATGCCATAGGCCAGGTTACCGTAATTGTTTTCGTTCAGATAGAGTTCAAGGATTTCATTTTTCGAATACTGGCGGTTGATTTCAGCTGCCAGGATAACTTCTCTGATCTTGCGATTGTAGGATTGGTCAAAGCGCTCCTCGGGGCTGAGCAGCAAAGCACGCGCCAACTGCTGCGGAATGGTCGAAGCACCCGACTCGATCTCGCCGGAAGTCAGGTTTTGCCACAGGGCGCGGGCAATCGCGACAAGGTCGAAGCCGGGGTGGTTGTAAAATTCCTTGTCTTCGGTGGCAATCGTGGCAGCAAGAACGTAAGGCGAAATTTGCTCAAGAGGAATGTAAGTGCGGCGTCCGGCATTGGGGTCAAGCAGTTCGTAGAGCGGGACACCGTTTCGATCAAGAATGCGGGTGGTTTCAAACTGCGAAGCGCGTTCGCGCAAGTCATCCACGGAGGGCAGGGAAGCGGCGATCGAAGCGTAAGCCAGCATCCCGCCGATGGCAACGATCAGGGTCAGAAGAACCGTTACAAATAGCGAAATGACCAGCAAGCGTGTCAGGCATCCCAACCCGCGCCGGAAATCAAAAGGCTCTTTTTCGGCCTCGGCAGGAGGCGGGGGCGGCGGAATTTGGCCGGGCGGACGCTGTTGCACGGTCGGCTGCCAGGCAGAAGGGGTGACACGGGTAGCGTTCAAGTCAACTTCGCTGACACGTTCCGGCAGCGGCATGTTTCCGGGTTCCGGATAGAGCGGCGGTGGGGAGGTGCGATCGGAGCGTACCCCATTCGGGAAAATAGTGCCTGATTCATTCGAGCGGATACTACCCGATTCTTCAGGAGTCAGGCGGCGGGTGGCCGCGAAGCGATTGGGGTCAAACTCGGGGGGTGATTTCTCTTCAGGGTCAGTCATGGCGTTCCAGTCTGGTTATAAAGCCTGCTTAAACTTGATAAGCACCGTCCAGGAGCCTTTCATGGTTGTCTCTCCGGCCTGATTGTTGACATGCGCCAGGATCGTGACAAGCCCGCCTCCCAGGCGTGGAAAAGCTTTGGTTTCGGCGACTTCCATTTCGACGTGAATGGTATCGCCGATAAAGATGGGTTTGACAAATTTCCACTCGCCGACCTCGCGAAAGGCGATCACATTTGCGCCAAGGATACCGGTCTGGACAGCCAGGCCGGATGCAATCGAAAGCCCAAGCAGGCCATGCGCAATCCGCCGACCAAAAGGAGTGGCTTTGGCAAATTCGGCGTCGGTGTGGATCTGATTGAAATCGCCCGAAAGTCCGGCGAAGGCGGAGACCTCGTGCTCGGTGATCGTCCGTCCGGCGGAGGTGACTTTCAGACCAAGTTGGAAATCTTCAAAGAATAAGGCGCTCATTGTTTCTCTCCTCGTTTATTTATTATAAACGCTTAGGAGGGGGGCAAAGTTCCGTTCTTGGGCTGAATTACCACCAAGCGGTCCGGCGCAGGTTGTTTTTGATGAAAAATTGTTGGATAATATTGATGGTGTTTTGATTCGCCCAATGAAAGGAGCAAACCATGTGTTTTTTCTGCCCAAAAACAAAATATGTCGAACTGCTCGCAAACCAGCCCCTGGCTTCAGCCAGCGAGCCTTTTGGACCCGGCTACCAGGTGCTTTTCGATCAGACCATCCCGGTTAAAGGCTGGAAGGAGATCTGTGTCTGGGTGCATGTTTTTGTGGACAACTACGAAACCACCCCGATCGATACCGCCACTGCACAACTCAACCTGCGATTTATGCACAAATTCAGCGGCGGCGAGTTTGATTACGAAAAAGACAGCTTTGGCACTGACGTGACCTCGTATATCAACGGGTATACCATCCAACCAGTAATCGGCGAACAACTCCGCCTGCTGTGCGAGCCGAAAAATTTACCGCCCGGCCCGTATCGCCTGACAGTTACCTACCTGTTGGTGCGTTAAAGATCAAGCCCGAATTCCGGCCTGGCTGAATGATTCAGGGAAAAATGTTACCCGAAAAACGTGACGCCGATTTTTTCCCGAAATGCTATAATTCACAGTGCAGTTCAGCCTAATTTATGGCGCTTATGGGCATCACAGCCCCAGAAGTGATGTGACGTACTTGGCGAGGCCAGGGACGAAAAATCAGTGACGTTTGTGACAGGATACAGGCTCTCGAAATCTCCCGTGAAGCGCAGGAGATATTTTCCCGGAGTCCAAAATCTCCCGATTTTGGACTGATTCAAAAGTCTGAAGACTTTTAAATCATCGCCAACTTGTATTTCTACAAACCTGCCGCTGAAAATTCATCTTTTCTGTTAAGGAGAAACTGCATGTCCCCCATCAAAACCCTGATCATGGGAGCCGCCGGCCGCGACTTCCACAATTTCAACACCTTCTTCCGCGGGAACAAGGATTATGAAGTCGTCGCTTTTACTGCAACCCAAATCCCCGACATTGACGACCGCCGCTACCCCGCCGCCCTGGCTGGCGATCTGTACCCGGCCGGCATCCCGATCCACCCCGAAGAAGAACTGGCCGAACTGATCGAAAAACACAGCGTTCAGCAGGTGGTCTTTGCCTACTCAGACGTACCGCATGAATACGTCATGCACAAGGCCTCGACGGTCAACGCCCTGGGCGCCGATTTCATCCTGATGGGCAGCGCCCGCACCCAGGTCAAATCGACCAAGCCGGTCGTCTCGGTCTGCGCCGTGCGCACCGGGTCTGGCAAGAGCCAGACCACCCGCCGCGTCTCGCTGATTTTGCGCGACATGGGCTACAAAGTGGCCGCCATCCGCCACCCGATGCCCTACGGCGACCTGGTCAAGCAGGAAGTTCAGCGCTTTGCCACCTACGCCGACCTCGACAAGCACGAATGCACCATTGAAGAACGCGAAGAGTACGAACCCCACATCGATAACGGCGTGATCGTCTACGCCGGTGTCGATTACGAGAAAATCCTGCGCGCTGCCGAAAAAGAAGTCGACATTATCCTGTGGGACGGCGGCAACAACGACTTCCCCTTCTACGTCTCAGACCTGCAGATCGTCGTGGCTGACCCGCACCGCCCCGGCCACGAAGCCACCTATCACCCCGGAGAAACCAATGTCCGCGCGGCAGATATCTTCGTGATCAACAAGGTTGATACCGCCGATGCCGACAAAGTCATCGCCGTCCGCGAATCCCTGCGCAAAATGAACCCGACCGCCATCGTGATCGAAGGCGCTTCCCCGCTCTTCGTCGACCACCCCGAAGCCATTCAGGGCAAGCGCGTACTCGTCGTCGAAGACGGCCCGACCCTGACCCACGGCGAAATGGCCTACGGCGCCGGTTATGTCGCCGCCCGCCGCTTTGGCGCGGCTGAAATCGTCGACCCGCGCCCGTTTGCGGTCAAATCCATTGCCGCGACTTACGTCAAATATCCCAAGACCGGCCCGATCCTGCCTGCCATGGGCTACGGCGATGCCCAGATGCGCGATCTGGAAGCCACGATCGAAGCGGCCGATGTCGATATGGTCATCATCGGCACCCCGATTGACCTGACCCGCGTCATCAAAATCAACAAGCCCTACCAGCGCGTGCGCTACGAACTGCAAGAGATCGGCCAGCCGACCCTCGAAGGCATACTCAAGGCCAAGTTCGGAAAGTAGTAATTGGTAATTGGTAAAATTGGAGTCGGGTGAATTCATCCGGCTCCTTTTCTTTTCCAATCACCCATTGGAGAATTCCCATGTCGAAGGCAATTTCTGCGATTAAATGGCTCATCAGTAGCTTTTTCTTTCTTATCATCCCAGTGGCAGTTCTCATATACCTATGGTGGTTTTGGGTGGCACCACCGCTTACAAACACCCATAACGCCTCAGCATTTTGGAGTGGGGTTATCCTGCTGCTAATCTACAGTGTGACCGTAATCTTTTGGAGATTGGTCAACAATGCCGGCCTAAAATTGTTTTTGCTCCTTTTTTCAATCTTTTGGCTATTTGCAAATACAGCTTATCTCGGCTGGTTTAAGCCATCCTTGGTTGACTCAATTACCTGCAATGGAACTTCTTATTTCATGACATTTCACGCAGATTACTGGTTTTCAAGTTGGAACTATTATCAAATCATCAAAAAGCGAGGCACAGAATATAAGGAAATTTATTGGGATTATAGATTATCGGCAAACAAAATGATATGCGACGAACAAGAAAAGAAGATGAAAGCTGTAATAAGGTCATTTCTACAGTTGAGCGACAAGATAGATATTTTTGATACAGAATCGAGCACTGTCTATGAAATGGAGAGTCGTACAGATAATCTTGAAGGCATTTCCTATAGTTTGTATTCCTATAAACATCTTGTTGATGGCGTTGAAATGCAAAGTTATCTACTCACCGAATGCAAGGCGAGTAACTTCGAGTCATGTAAAGAAATACCCATTGATCACTCATTATTGGCAGAAGAATACGAGTATGGATATATTTTTGTAAACCTGAGTACAAATGACATCTACATTTTTTTTGATGGAAAATTCCATTCTATCTATGGTGATGAAACGAGAAAAATTGATCTTCTAGCATCTCAAAGAACGTATCAGGTTCTTGGATATTCCAAGAATAACACCTATACATATCTTTTGCTTGTTTGTAGACCACCTTCGTCTCTAAAAGACTGCACTTACATTCCATTCTCTTACACCACAAAAAAACCACAATCAGTTGAACTAAAAATTGATAAAAATATTTTGAGAACACATAAACTATTTGTTTACATAGGAGGAAATCTTGTCTTTATTTATGATGTATTTATTGACATGAATAAATGTAGTGCAGGTTGCCCGCATTCCCAATGTATGATAGAAGGATGTACAATCCCAGGTCAATAGACACATTATCCCTGTGAGCCGAAAGTGACAAAAGGGTGACACGTTTTGCGGGTCGGCGGGGTTAAAATTTGCACAGGCAATTTCACTTTCCTTGAATATGGAGACGCACTAACTTATGACCACTCTCGCCCCGACCCTTACCACCCGCTTGCTGCCCGCCGTTGACCAGAAGATCCGCGACCTGTTGCTGATTAGCGCTGGCGCGCTGCTGGTAGCCCTGCTCGCCCAGGTGCGGATTCCGCTGCCCTTTACCCCCGTCCCACTGACCGGGCAGACCTTCGCCGTTCTGCTGGTGGGCGCTGCGCTCGGCTCACGGCGCGGGCTGGCCTCGCTCTCGCTCTACAGCCTTGTCGGCGCATTGGGTCTGCCCGTTTTCGCAGGCGGAGCCGCGGGCGCGGCCTATGCCTTCGGCCCAACCGGCGGCTACCTGCTCGGATTCATGGTCGCAGCCTACGTGACCGGCCTGCTGGCCGAGCGCGGCCTGGAGCGCAGCATCCGCACCTCGATCGTGCCCTTCCTGGCCGGGACGCTGGTCATCTACGCCCTCGGCACTGGCTGGCTGGCCGTACAATTCGGCCTGGAAAAAGCCCTGGCCCTGGGCATGCTGCCCTTTCTCGTGGGCGATGCCATCAAACTGGCCCTGGCCGCGATCGCCCTGCCGGCCGCCTGGAAATTGGCAAAGTAATCCTTTTAACGCAACAAAAACGGCCTCATCGCGCGATGAGGCCGTTTTAATTCAGAAAAATTTCAAGATCGCTCTTTGCCCTTGGCCTGCACATGACGGATATGCGAGGCGGCGATAACGCTGGCAGGCTGCGCGGCCAGGGCGGTCTGCTCATTTTTAACCATGCGCGCCAGGTGCTTGACCATCACCGCCTGGCGTGGGCCCGATTGAGCGCCCAGGTCTTCGAGCACCGGTTCGAGCCAGGCCTGGTAAGAACGCACGCACAGGTAAACCGGCCTGCCGCGCCGGTTGGGGATTTGTCCCACCAGCGCGCTGAGTTTTTCCGGCACGCCGGTCGCTTCAGGGTGGATCAGCGGACTGACGAGCATTCCGGCCACCCCTTGCGAAAGACTGACATAACATTTTGCGCCTTCATTGCAGACCAGGCCGCTGGCGCGCTTGGGCGTCGGCTCGACCGGCTGTAAGAGCGGCGGAACAATCTGATGAAACAAGGTCTGGATGGCCGGCAGATTAACCGGCAGGGCTTTTTGCCACGAGGCGGGGGTGCCCTGTGCGCCAATGTGACTGACATCCCAGATACGCTGCCAGGCATAAACGGAGAAACCCGCCGAGCGCAGGGCCGGGAAGGTCTGAGAATCTTCGTCCACTTCGGCCAGGATGTGAAAGGCGCCCCAACTGCCGGCCTGGGCGGCCAGATGCTCGATCAACGCGGGCAGGCCCGGGTGAGTCAACTCCTGAGCCGGGGCCAGGTAAAGCAAACGGGCAAAGGGATCGCCCTCGCTGTGGATCACGCCTCCGAGCAGAGTCTTTCCATCCAACGCATGAACCGCCGAGTAAATATGGCGGGCGGGATTGAAATATGCAACCAAGCCGGCGGCACTCAACGGGGTACCGCGCGTTAGAAAACGGGCAGAGTCGAGGCTGACTGCTTCATCACGATAACTGTACAGGGTGGGCAGGT
This sequence comes from Anaerolineae bacterium, assembly GCA_022013685.1. Classification (GTDB taxonomy): domain Bacteria; phylum Chloroflexota; class Anaerolineae; order Anaerolineales; family Villigracilaceae; genus UBA8950. Next base: position 13,138 of record JAKLPV010000027.1, on the reverse strand, counting down.
CGAGCAGGTCGAGGGGTCGAGGGGTCATGGTTTAGCGAGCCAGCGAAAGGAAATACTCGTGGAAGCGCGTGTCACCGGTCAGTTCGGGGTGGAAGGAGGTGGCCAGCAGTTTTCCTTGTTGGGCAGCCACAATGCGTCCATCGGCCAGAGCAGACAGGATTTTGGCTTCACCGCTGACGTTCTCAATGATCGGGGCGCGGATGAAAACTGCATGATACGGCGCTTCGGTGTGGGTAGCCTGTTTCAGGGCGTCGATCTCAAGGTCAGCTTCAAAAGAGTCAACTTGCGCACCAAAAGCGTTGCGGATAACGGTAATATCCATCAGTCCGAGCAGGGGCTGGTCGCGGCGGGCATCCCTTGAAAGGAAGATGGCCCCGGCGCAAGTGCCCCAGATGGCTTTTTCACGCCCGAACTGGCGCAGCGGCTCGATCAGATCGTAGGCAACGGCCAGTTTGCCGATCGTGGTCGATTCTCCGCCCGGGATGATGAGCCCATCCAGCCCGACCAGGTCCTTGGGCAGGCGCACTTCGCTGGCCGCGACGCCGAGGCGCTTGAGCATGCTAATGTGTTCTGAGAAATCGCCCTGCAGGGCGAGGACGCCGATGTTCATAAATTCAGACCGAGGACGAAGGACGGATGACCAAAGCCTCCGTCCTTCGTCTTTCGTCCTCCGTCGTCTTACCAGCCGCGTCCGGCGATCTTCTCGCCTTCGGGCATCTGTGAGATGTTGCGGCCAACCATCGGCTCGCCGAGGTTCTTGCTGACTTCGGCCAGGATGCCGGCATCGCGGAAGTGGGTGGTTGCCTTGACGATCGCCGCGGCGCGTTTGGCCGGGTCGCCGCTCTTGAAAATGCCCGAGCCGACAAAGACGCCGTCCACGCCGAGCTGCATCATCAGCGCGGCATCGGCCGGGGTGGCAATGCCGCCCGCAGCAAAGTTGACCACCGGCAGGCGGCCGAGCTGGGCGGTTTCCTTGACCAGTTCGTAGGGCGCGCCGATGTTCTTGGCATAGGCCATCAATTCTTCTTCGGGCATGCTTTGAATGCGGCGGATCTCACCCAACACGGTACGGGCGTGGCGGACCGCTTCAACCACATCGCCGGTGCCGGCTTCGCCCTTGGTGCGCATCATGGCCGCGCCTTCGCCGATACGGCGCAGGGCCTCGCCCAGGTTGCGACATCCGCAGACAAACGGGACCGTGAAATTGTGCTTCAGGATGTGATGTTCCTCGTCTGCGGGGGTCAACACTTCGGATTCGTCGATGTAATCGATCTTGAGCGCTTCGAGGATCTGGGCTTCGACAAAATGACCGATACGGCACTTGGCCATGACCGGGATGCTGACGGTTTCTTTGATCTTGATGATCAGTTCCGGGTCGCTCATGCGCGCCACGCCGCCATCGGCGCGGATATCGGCCGGGACGCGCTCCAGCGCCATGACAGCACACGCACCCGCATCTTCGGCGATCTTGGCCTGTTCGGGAGTGACCACATCCATGATCACGCCGCCCTTGAGCATCTGCGCGAGACCTTTTTTGACAGCAAACGTACCTTTGGTTGTTTCCATAAGACTTCTCCTCATTAATTTGCAATTTTATTCTACCATGCCGCCCATTGCGATAAACAGAAGACGGGCGTAGTAATCAGTGCAGGATTTTGATGAAAGCCCAAAGTCAGGAGGCTTCGGACTCCACATCCAATGCCAATTAGGCAGCCGATGTTTGGCTTGGCAGTTTAGGTTTTCGATGAAAATCCAAAGTCAGGAGACTTTGGACTCCACATCCAATGTCAAATTGGCAGCGGAGATATGATCTGGCAGTTTCTCCGCCAGGCGGCCTTCATAGAGGCGCAGGAAGGCCACCCCGCCCAGGATCAGCAAACTTCCGAGCAACTGGACAGGCGTCAAGCGTTCTCCGAGCAGAAAATAAGCGATGACCGCTGTGAAGGCTGGCTCGAGGGTCACGATCAGGTTGGCCACACTGGAGGGCAGGTAGCTCAGGCTGACCAGGTACAGACCAAAGCCCGCCACCGTCGGCCCGGCGGCCAGCAGGAAGAGCACCGCCCAGCCCAGCCAGGCATCTCCCAGCCAGAGCAAATCTGCCGGGTAAATCGCCGCGCCGGGGATGAAACCGCCGAAAAACAGGTTGAATCCCAACAGGAAAAGCGCGGCAAAAACAAAGATGTAGGTCAGGGTCGTCCACGGGCTGAGTCCGCGCTGGGAGGCCGAGCGGCCCATCAGGCTGTAGAGCGCATAACCCAACCCGGCCAGCACACCGGTCAGGATGCCCGGAAAGTTGGCTTCCCAGGCTGTTATATCCAATGCGTTCGAGACCAGCGCGCAGCCTGTCAACGTTACGACAATCACCAGGCCTTTCACCCAATCCAAGCGCTCCTTGAGCAGCCACCAACCCAACAGGGCCGTAAAAGCCGCCGAACAATAGACCAGCACCGTGGCAACGGCCGCGCCATTCAGTACCACCGAAAGTGTCCAGAGCGAGTTGAAAACCGCCAGCAGAAAACCGTAGGCCAGCAGATAAGCCAGATGGCGCTTTTCAACTTTCAACAGGGCCGGGCGGAAAACGCCCAAAACGGCCAAAAGGGTCAAGACCACAAATCCGGCCCGCCAGAACGCCAGCACCAGGGCCGGGATGGCATAGGTCTGGGTCAGGTAGCGGATAAAGATGGCCGTGGTCGAAAGGATCACAGCGCTGATGACGGCAATGCTGTAGCCGCGCGTCAGGTGGGAGGGATTGTTCACGGTAATGATTCTAGGACAAAATTGGTATATGTTAAGAGCCAATAATATCGAATAGATACCAATCCAATTTAATGGATCGGGCATTTTTACCCAAAATTGGCTCTATTTTATTATAAAAAATAATGATATATTGACCATACCATTTACGGGTTTAATGTTCAATGTTGAAGGTTGCATGGTGAGTATACGCGGCATAACCAGCGGCTACTCGATCTTAGGTCAATCTTCCACTCTTGTAACATTCAACATTAAACGTTCAACATTAAACGCTCAACACAAACCCCATGCGCATTCCCCTCGACCGTCAAAATCCGCTCCCGCTCTACGCGCAGATCGAAAATCATCTGCGCCAGGGCATTCTCTCGGGCAGTCTCGCGCCGGAGACCCGTCTGCCGGCCAGCCGCCAACTGGCGCAAGACCTGGGCGTCAACCGCATCACCGTTGAAAACGCCTATTCCGCGCTCGAAGCCGATGGGTTGGTTTTCTCGCGCGTCGGCAGCGGGACTTACGTTCTGCCGACAAACCCGCTCCCGAAAATTTCCAAAACAAGCGCAGACGCCTCCTGGCCGCTCTGGCAGCAAAACCTGCCCGACCGCGGACTTGGCGCGCGCGCCGCCGTGGAAGGAATGCGCCTTTCCGCCGGGCACCCGGACCCGATCAGCTTTGCAGGCGGGGTCAGCGACTCGCGCTTGTTCCCTGCCGATGATTTTCGCAAAGTCCTGCAGGCGGTCATGCGCCGCGATGGCATCGATGCCCTCGACTACGGCGACCGGCGCGGATACGCTCCGCTGCGCGAAACCATCGCGCACATTCTGGCCAGCCAGGGACTGCAGATCAGCCCCGAAAACGTGCTGATCACCGCCGGGTCGCAGCAAGCCTTGGCGCTGGTCTCACAGCTCCTGCTCGAACCGGGCGACACGATCCTGGTCGAAAGCCCGACCTATTCCGGCGCGCTCGACCTGTTCCGCGCGCTAAACTTCAAGATCATCAGCGTTCCGGTGGATGGACAGGGGATGCAGGTTGACCTGCTCGAAAAGCAGCTCCAGCAGCATCACCCGAAGCTGATCTATACCATCCCCAACTTCCACAACCCGACCGGGACCTGCCTGAGCGGAGCGCGCCGCCACCAGTTGATCGTGCTCTCAGACCGCTACAACGTCCCGATCCTCGAGGATGATTTCGTCGGCGATCTGCGCTACGAAGGCCGGGCACAACCCGCGCTGAAAGCGCTCGACCCCGGCGGACGGGTGATCCACGTCAGCACCTTCTCCAAAATGCTGATGCCTGGGCTGCGGGTGGGATTTTTGGTTGCAGACGGACCGGTCTACGACAGCCTGGTCAAATTCAAACGAGTCAACGACCTGGCGACCTCGGGCCTGATCCAGCGCGCGCTGGAAGATTACGTCACCGTTGGGCGCTATCAGGCCCACCTGCGCCGCTCCAGCGGCATCTTCCACAAGCGGCGCGATGCGATGCTGGTAGCGATTCAGCGCCACCTGCCGGTTGGGATCCAGATCGACCCGCCACAAGGCGGCCTGTTCCTGTGGATGAAACTTCCGCAGAATCTATCCGCCGATGCGCTGCTGCCGCTCGCCATCAGCGAGGGCGTGGACTTCATGCCCGGCAGCGGTTTTTTTCTGGAGGAAGCCGACGGTTTGAACTGGCTGCGCCTCAATTTCGTTGTCCACACTGAAGAAAAGATCGAAGATGGAATCAAAAGGCTGGGCAGGGCCGTCAAACGCCTGCAGAGCATTTCGTGACATCAGCCAGAACTCCAACAAAATAACAAGCAGATGCCCGGGCAAATAACCGGGCATTTACTTTTTAACAACCAGCAACAATATGCAGAAAAATCAAGCTGCCGCCTCTTGACAACTTTTACTTAAGTTGTACAATTATACAAAGATACAATAATACAATTTCAGGAAGAAAGTAGCATGAATATTCAAATTGACTTTCGCTCCGATATGCCGATCACCAACCAGATCGTGGAACAGATCCAACGCCTGCTCTCATCTGGTGAACTCAAGCAAAACGACCAGCTGCCCACAGTGCGGGCGCTGGCGCAGGATTTGCGCGTCAATTTCAACACGGTGGCGCGCGCCTACCGCATCCTTGACGAAGTCGGGGTCATCTCGACCCAGCAAGGACGAGGCACCTTCATCCTTGAACAGCCACCGCCTGAGACGAATCAACGCTTGCGGCACGAGTCGCTCGAAGCCCTGGCGCGGCGCTACCTGGCCGAAACCAAGCGCCTGGGATTCAGCCGCAAAACAAGCCTGCTGATTTTTCAAGAAATGCAGGAAGAAGAAAAGGAAACAAACAACACTTAACCGCGGAAACGGATATTTCCAAAAACTGGAAAGCCGGAGACCCGGAACACAGAATAACCGAAAAAGAAACACAAGGAGAAACCCATGAACTCAAGATTGCTCGCTACAACCGCCCTGCGCGCTGCCAAAATTGACCAACGCATCCCGCCGATTGCCGGGACGATTTTTGGCGTATTCCTGATCATTTCGATCCTGGGCGCGATCCTGATGGACGGCAAACAACCTGACGCATTGATCGGCGGCTGGGTCGTTGGCTGGATGCTGATCGGCATCTATGTTCTTTTCGCACTGAAAGTTGCCAACCAGTGGGAAAAAGCGGTCGTTCTGCGCCTGGGCAAATTCCAGGGCTTGCGCGGCCCCGGCCTGTTCTGGATCGTCCCGCTGGTGGATACCATCCCAACCTGGATCGATCATCGCGTGATGGTTACACCCTTCGCAGCCCAGAAAACCCTGACCAAGGACACCGTCCCGGTGGACGTGGATGCCGTCCTGTTCTGGGTGGTGTGGGATGCTGAAAAAGCCGCCCTCGAAGTGGAGAACTACCAGGCCGCCGTCGACTGGGCCGCACAGACCGCCCTGCGCGACATCACCGGACGCATGATGCTGGCAGACATTCTCGTCGGGCGCAGCACCATCGACCAGGAACTGCAAAAGATAATCGATGAGCGCACTACCCCGTGGGGCGTGACCGTGCAGTCAGTCGAGATCCGCGACATCGTCATTCCACAGGATCTGGAAGATGCCATGTCGCGCCAGGCACAGGCCGAGCGCGAACGCCAGGCGCGTGTTATCCTGGGTGAATCTGAAAAACAGATCGCCGCTTCATTTGCCGAAGCCTCGCAGTCCTATATCAACAATCCCACCGCCCTGCACCTGCGCGCGATGAACATGCTCTTCGAAGGACTGAAAGAAAAAGGCGCTCTGGTGATTGTGCCAAGCTCTGCGGTGGATACGATGAACCTGGGCGGTATGAGCGGTATGGTTTCACTGGCGCAGCAAAATTTACCGAAAGAAAAATAACAAAACCGGCCTGCATCACGTTTCACGTGAAACGTGATGCAGGCACTACAAAAGGATTTTCAAATGTCTACCAAACTCAGTATCACCATTTCATTTGTCTTGATCGCAATCGCCGCCCTGGTTGGGCTGGTGTTGTACGCCCAACTTCCCGACCCGATGCCCTCACACTGGAACGCTGCCGGGGAAATCGATGGCTATATGTCCAAGTTCTGGGGCGTCTGGCTTATGCCGTTGACGACGTTGGGCTTCACCCTGTTGCTGGCGGCGGTCCCGGCAATTGACCCGCTCAAGGCCAACATCGAAAAATTCCGCGGGTTATACAACGCCTTCATCATTGGGTTTGTGGTTTACATGCTGTATGTCTATGGACTGACGCTGGCGGCCTCCCTGGGCTACCTGTTCAACATGACCTACATGTTGCTACCGGTTGTAGGATTGTTGTTCATTGGCATCAGTTTCCTGCTCGAAAAAGCCAAACGGAATTTCTTCATCGGCATCCGCACTCCCTGGACTCTCTCCAGTGACGAAGTCTGGGAAAAGACTCACAAGCTGGGTGCGCAAACCTTCAGGATTGGCGGCGCGCTGGTCATCGTCAGCGCCTTCCTGGGAGAAAGTGGATTCTGGCTGATGATGATTGCGCTCCTGGTAGCAGCCCTCGTACCAGTGGTGTATTCGTATGTCGTATTCGCAAGACTGGAAAAATAGTGCCAGGTATCAAGGTCTGAGAAAATTGTTTCACATGAAACAATTTTCTCAGACCTTGATACAACTTTAAAACTGCCCGCAGAATGCCTCTGGTTAAAAATAGCTTTCGCTTTTTGTGCAACTCACGAGTTTTATTTCAACACAGACTCACATAGAAAATCAGGTTTCAAGATGCAAACTATTATTGAAGTTATCAACCTTGAACGAACTTTTGGCCTGAACCGCGCAGTGGATGGGATCACCTTCCGCGTGGAACAGGGCGAAGTGTTTGGTTTGCTCGGGCCAAACGGCGCAGGCAAAACCACCTGCGTGCGCCTGCTGAACGGCATCTTGCCCCCATCCGGCGGAACAATGCGCGTCTTTGGTTTCGACCCCGCCACGCAGGGCGAACAGATCCGGCGCAAGACCGGTGTGTTGACCGAAACACCCGCACTCTATGAGCGGCTCTCCGCCCGTGAAAACCTGCGTTTCTTTGGCACGCTGGCGGAAATCCCGGAAGCCAACCTGCCCGGGCGCGTGGACGAGATGCTGTCGTTTTTCGATCTCTCTGCGCGCGGGGATGACAAAGTTGAAACCTTCAGCAAAGGGATGAAGCAAAGGCTTGCCCTGGCCCGCGCCTTGATCCACCAGCCACCGCTTTTGTTTTTGGATGAACCGACCAGCGGACTCGACCCGGAAGCTGCCCAGCAGGTTAATGATCTGATCGCCGGCCTGAGCCGCCGCAACGGCCAGACGGTGGTGCTGGCGACCCATAACCTGCTCGACGCCCAGAGATTGTGCGACCGCGTGGCGATCCTGAACAAAGGCCGGATCCTCGCGATCGGCTCGCTAGCAGAACTTTCCCGCAAGCTATGGCCCGTCCGCTGGGTGGATGTCACCTTTTATGGCGCGCCAGCGGCGGACCTTTCAGCAAAGGTCAAAGCCCTTCGCGGCGTGATGCAGGTAGTGGGTGAGGACGAATCGCTCGCGATCCAGGTCGAGGCGGACGAGGTCATCCCCGAAGTGGTATCCGCCCTGGTGCAGGAGAAGGCTTCGATTCTTAAAGTCAACCCGCGAGATTACACGCTCGAGGACATCTATTTTGCATTGCAGGCAGGTGAAGTATGAACTGGCGCAGTATTTGGGCGATTGCCCGTAAAGATTTGATGGAAGTGAGCCAGAACAAAATGGCCTGGGGGCCGGCGATTGCGCTGCCCGTGATTTTCGCAGTGGCGATGCCAATGCTGTTTATCATCCTGCCGCAGGTGATCCCAGCCGAGGATATTGAGCGCGAGATGGGTGACATCAACACCCTTTTGGCAAACCTGCCGCCCACGATGCAGACGTTGTTTGACGGCAAGTCTCTAGAACAAATGTTCGTAATTTATATGGCCGGTTTTATGTTCGCCCCGATGCTGCTGATCTTGCCTCTGATGTTTTCGTCGGTGGTCGGCTCGGATTCGTTCGTTGGCGAACGCGAACGCAAGACGCTCGAAGCCCTGCTGTACGCGCCCACCAGCGATATGGAACTGTTTCTCGGCAAAGTGCTGGCGGCGGTACTGCCCGCGATTGCGCTCTCGTGGCTGACCCACGCGCTGTACATCGTGGTGGTCAATGCAGCCAGTTTTCCGCTGTTCGGCGAAATCTGGTTCCCGCTGGATTCATGGTGGCCGATGATGTTCTGGCTGACGCCGGCGCTGGCGGTGCTGGGCATTTCGGCAACCGTCTTGATCTCGAGCCGGGTCAAAACATTCATGGAAGCTTATCAAATGAGCGGGTCGCTGGTTTTGTTTGTGCTGGCGCTGGTCTTCGGACAGATCAGCGGAGTGCTGATCCTGGGTTCCGGCACAGTACTAGTGATCGGAACGCTCGTCTGGGTTGTGGACGCGGCGCTGATCTATGTCAGCGTCAGTCAATTCAAACGCAGCGCCTTGGTTGCAAGGCTGTAGGGTAATGTCATTGCGATGAACGCAGTATACAGCGCAGCTCGCGGTGACATCATCAAAAGGAGATCTCTATGACAGATGAAATCAAACAATGGGAATATCGCGTACAGACTGTCGGTTCATTTTTGGGCGGCGTCAAAGCCGACGAACTGGAAGCCCTGCTTAACGCCTGGGGCGAAGAGGGCTGGGAAGTGGTTTCAACCCATATTCTCGAAAATGCCAATAAGATCAATGTCATCGCCAAACGCCCGCTGACAGACCGGGTAAAACGCACCCGCTCGATGCCTTCGTATGGCGGCCGGTAAGGGCGCCCTGTCCTGGCTAAAAATTACTCTTGGTTGACCTTGAAGGGTCGCCCCGCTGTTCATCTGGAGAAACATCATGCTCGATAAAAAAGCTCTCACCTGGTACCTCGCCATCGCCTTTGGCTTTTCGTGGATTTTATTCACCCTGCCGCTGGCTTTTCGCGGAATGGGCGAACAGACCGTCAGTATGATTCGCCTGCTATGTTGGATGATCGCCATGTGGGGGCCTGGCATTGCCGCGATTGTCACCACGTTATTCGTGCTCAAAGAACCGTTTGGAACATTGGGTCTGAAACGTTTTGGCAAATTCCGCTATTACCTGGCGGCCTGGTTCATCCCGCCTGTGCTGGCCGCGCTGGCGATTCCGTTAAGCGTGTTGTTCCGCCTGGCAGAATATGACCCTGAAATGTCGCTCCTTAAACAGATGGTAGCGCAAATGCCCGCCAATTCCGGGATGACTCTCGAAATTCTACTCATCGTCCAGATCGCTCAGGGGCTCTTGCTCGGCCCGGCCATCAACGTTTTTGCCACAGTGGGCGAGGAAATCGGCTGGCGCGGATTCCTGCTGCCAAAACTGCTGCCGCTCGGGCAGTGGAAGGCCATCCTGGTCAGCGGCGTCATCTGGGGCGTGTGGCATGCCCCCGCCATTTTACAGGGACATAACTATCCCGGCTACCCGATAGCAGGTGTGTTCATGATGATCCTGTTCTGCATTGCTCTCGGCGCGGTGATGAGCTGGCTGTATCTCGCCACACGCAGCACTTGGGCGCCCGCCTTCGGACACGGCGCAGTCAACGCCTGGGCTGGGCTTCCGCTCATTTTTCTGGTGGCTGGTTACAACCCGCTTTGGGGAGGAACGATTGCCAGCCTGGCGGGCGTTGTGGCCATCGCATTGTTTGTCGGGTTGCTGGTGATACTCAAACAATTGCCTGTCCGCCAGGATTAAAAACCACCCAGCCCCATAAAGCCATAAAGAGTTAGCGTGCTACAAACTTTGTGGCTTTATGCTTTTAATTTATCAAATAATTAGAACTTATGTTCCCCTTGTAAACAGGCCGATTCGCGCTAAACTTATTGCATGATTAAGATGCCCCCCAGCCTGGAAGCCAAACAACTTGCCCGCCTGATGGAAGTCAGCCTGACGCTTAACTCCACCCTTAACCTGGATGAATTACTCGACTCCCTGATCACTGCCGCGACCGACATCCTGGGATGTGAAGCCGCCTCCATCTTGCTGTATGATGAAAAACGCAACCGCTTATTTTTTGCCGCATCCAGCGGATCAGACCCGGGGGAAATTGCCAAAATCCCCGTCCCGATCGACGGCAGCCTGGCCGGGACAATCTTCCGCGAAGACAAAGCCATCCTGATCAACGATGTCGAGCAAGACCCGCGTCACTTTCGCTCGGTGTCGCAACAGGTTGATTTCAAACCAAAATCCCTGCTTGGGGTTCCGATGCGCATCCGCGACAAAGGGGTTGGCGTGCTGGAAGCCCTCAACAAACGCAACGGCGACTTTGGCCCCGCAGATGAAAAGCTGCTCTCCGCCCTGGCCGCCCAGGCCGCGATCGCCATTCACAATGCGCGCCTGATCCAGGCCCTGCAAAGCGCTTACGAAAACATCAGTGAAACCGACCGCCTCAAAAGCAACTTCCTGGCGCTGGCCTCACACGAATTGCGCACCCCGCTGGGGATCATCATCGGTTACGCATCCTTCCTGCAAGAAGAAGCCGGGGAAGTCTCTGATCACGCCGAACGGGTGCTGGCCGCCGCCAGCCAGATGCGCTCCGTCATTGAAGCCATGACCAGCCTGCAATTGCTGCAAGCCAAGGGACTGACTTTCAAACCGCGCGTCGTTCCCGTTCAACAGGTGCTCAACGCCGCCTACGCCGAAATGCGCCAGATCGCCGAAGAAATGCGCCACCTCGTCACGTTTGACCTGCCAGCCCAAACTTTACTTGTTACCGCCGACCCTGAAAAATTGGCCCCGGCTTTTGTCAACATCCTCAACAACGCCGTGCGCTTCACTCCGCCCGGAGGCCAAATTACCATCAGCGCCCGCCAACAGCGCGGTAACATCCAGGTCTCGATCAGCGACAACGGCATCGGCATCGCCCCGGACCAACTGGTGAAAATCTTCCAGGAATTCTACCAGGTCGAGCCGCACAACACCCGCAAATTTGGCGGGTTGGGCATCGGCCTGACCATCGCCAAAGGCCTGATCGAAACCCAGGGTGGGCGCATCTGGGCCGAAAGCGAAGGCCCGGGCAAAGGCGCAACCATTCAGATATTGCTGCCGCCCGCCGGAACATCAACCCTCTCCATGCCCTGAGCGGAGGGCGCAGCCCGAAGTCGAAGGGCCTTCCCCATGAAAAAAGACATCGCCACCATCGCCCTCATCATGCTCATCGCGGGCATAATGAGCATCTCTCTCTTTAGCACCGGCCAATTCTGGTGGGACGATTTCGCCTCCTACATCCTGCAAGCCCGCGCCATCCTCGATGGCCGCATGGCCGAATTCGTCGCCGAAAACGGACGCGCCATCGCCCAATCGACCTACCCGGTCGGCCCGGCCGCCTATCCGTGGGGCTTCCCGCTCATGCTGGCTCCCATCTACGCCCTGGCAGGCCTGAGCATCACCGCCTTCAAACTGGTCAACACGGTCGCCTTCGTCGCTTTCCTGGCTGTTTTCTACGCCTACGCCCGCCAGCGCTTCAACTTGCCGTTGAGCGCCGCCCTCGTATCCGTGCTTGCCTTCAACCCCAGCCTGCTCAAAGCCCAAGACCTGATCCAGGCCGACTTTGCTTTTCTGCTGGCCACCACCGCCAGCCTGTTTTTGCTCGACATCCAGTGGCGCACCGGCCGCTCACTCGCCTGGCAAAAAATAGCGCTTGGAATTTTGATTTTTGGGAGCTTTTTCCTGCGCACCAACGGGATTCTGTTGCTCGGGCCTCTCGCGCTGGTCGATTTTTTGCAGCGGCGTTCCAACCCTCAGCCAGGATTCCGTTTAATCAGCCTGCCCTACCTGACGTTTTTGGCGCTCTTCGGCCTAAGCCTGATCCTTTTCCCCGGCGGGCAGAGCTCCTACTTTGAGCACTACGAACTGTTCTTCAGCCCGGCCCGTCTTTTTGACAATTTTCTCTTCTACCTGACCCTGCCCGGCTGGCTCTTCAACGGCTTGCCCCTCTCGACACTTTTCCTTGCGCTGACGGGGCTGGCCTGCCTGTGGGGCATCTCCCAAAAAGCCCGCGCCGAAATGCCCGCCCTGACTTTTTCCCTGCTGACGATGGCGATCTTCATCACCTGGCCCGAACGCCAGGGGCTGCGCTTTATCTATCCCATCCTGCCTTTTTTTCTGATTTTCGCCGCACATGGCTTGCAAGACCTTTTTCACCGTATTCGTCCCCGAAAAACTGAACACCGCCCTTCGACTTCACTGCGTTCCGCTCAGGGCTTGCCGACTGAAAACTGGATACTGGATACTGAACACCAGATACTCCCCACTGCGCTACTCGGCACACTGGCCCTGCTCTCGCTCGTGGTCAGCTTTCAGCGCGCAGGCGGCAGGCTCTTCAGCCGCGAAGAGATCAACGGGCCGTTCGACCCCGTCAGCGCCGAGATGTTCGTCTACGTCCGCGAACAAACCGCAGCCGACAGCACCATCATCTTCTTCAAGCCGCGCCTGATGAAGTTGCTGACCGACCGCTACACCATCCTGATCGAAGACTGCGCCCGCATCGGTGAAGGGGATTTCATTGTCATGCACGAAAAACAGGAACGCAACGGCCAGATCGACCCCGGCGAAATAAAAACCTGCAACCCGAATGTCGAATTGCAGATCGCCTTCAAAAACCAGCGTTTTACGATCTATCAGGTCAACAAGCCCTGAGCGGAGCGACGAGTGACAACGAGGAGCACAGTCGAAGGGCAGATAAAAGGCTGCATCTTATTGTTGGACTTTTGACAACAAGCGATAGCCTTGCGGCTTTGGAAGCGCAAGGAAGCACCTTTAAAACTTCATAAACGAATGTCTCGACAGGCTCGACAACCACCGAAAGCTCAAGTTTTAGCCTTTTTTACGACTGCGAGTCGT
>JAKLPV010000026.1 GCA_022013685.1 Anaerolineae bacterium | reverse complement strand
TTCCCTTGTAGGAATTGTGCCACAGCTTTACCGCTGCTCTGGTAAGCATACGGGCGATCATGGGTGGTAAACACTCGTCCGACTATGACTGGTAAACATACGTCCGACCATGACTGGTAAAGTCTACTCCGGTCAATGACAGTCAACTGGCGTTTACTAGAAAACCTTACAGGTCTCCGCGAATCCGCGCCTGGCAGGGCGCGTTCCCACGCAATTATTCAGACTGGGTAGTTTCAGGTGAGACACTTCGGCAGGCTCAGTACTCCGCCTGTCAGGTCTTGGGCTTCAAAGATACACCCGGCGAGTCAACTGGCGTTTGTCGAAATTTCCTACACGAAGCAGAGCTGGTGGGTCTGCGGGAATGCGCGCCGGTTGGAGCGCGTGGGCGGCGGAATTTATCCAGCATTCCCATTTCCTGTTTCTGACTCGCCCGATGATTCGCTTTCTTTTTTATCAGTAGAACTCTTGGTTTGATTATCGATGTTGACACGGGGTCCCGTCCCAACAAAGCCCAAGGCAAAACCAATGCCAATCATTGCAACAGCAGCCAGGCCAACGATCGGGAAGAACAACAGGGAACCCAGCGATACGAGAAATATAAACCCGGCCATATTCTGGTTAAGGTTTCGGACCGATCCAGCCAATGTTGGAGTGATCCGCACAAGCATGAAGACGAAGCCTACGACGGCAATACCGAGCAGCAACAGACCAGCGATTTAAGTAGCAAGCCCGCAAATCTGGCGAGGGTGAAGATGAAGCCTCTTCTTGGAAGGCGCTGGGGCTTGCTGGGAATCAATACGCGCTTGGATGACATACTTCACCTTACAAAGATCACGCAGCATCAGTTGTCATTTCGAACCGCGTAGCGGTGAGAAATCTTCCCCAATATGTGCAAGATTTCCCCTGGCACCGTCCGCCAGGGCTGGTGTCAGCCGCCGCTACGCGACTTCTTCGAAATGACAAATTGATAGCAAAATAAGGCCAAAACATACGGCTGAATAGTTACGAATTCATTTACGATGCGGATCGTTGATGTGTGTTTTTGGGGAAATACAAAGCTAAACATCCCACCAAAAAGATTCCTAACAGAATAGGCGACATGCGATTCTGAATTGTTAACCAAATGGCAATTCCCGCTAACGCTACATTCAGAAAAAGGAAGGCTTTGTTAGAAAAAAGCGGCTTAGCGAAAAGAAGCACGACGAGCGCAACCGCGGGACTCAGAAAGAGAATGGCTGGTTCCCAGGCGATACTTGAATTCGGAAATCTAAATGGCAAAGATGCGAGAAGAAGTATTGCAAACGCGACAATCGCCAACGATATGTAAGAAACGAATTTATACAGTTTCATTTTCTCCACTTTCTGCCTGAATACGAAAAGCAAAAACCATCCCCACTACTATAGCAAAAATCCGCCCGTCCGGTCAACTGGCGTTTGTCACGAATCTTACACGCAATAAACCTGATAGGTCTTATGATTCAAGCAGAAAAAACTTCGCCAGGGCTTTTAATCCGGCATGAATATGCCACTGAGGAGTGTCTCTCCCTGATAGCGGATTTCTGCCTGGCTGCCGTTGCTGACTTCCGGCAGGCTTTCTCCCTGGGCAGTGCTCAAGAGCAGGCGTCCATGCCCCTGGCTGAGCATGACCTCGCAAACCGGGGCATTGTCGATCAGGACAGAGACCGCCGCGCCGTGCGGCGCGTTGAGCGCGTGAAGCTCCACCTCGAGCAGTTTCTCGCCATCATCATAGGCCTTGAACTCCAACTCGCCGCCCTTTTTGCGCGAGCCGAACAGCCTGGCCCAGAATGAGAGCGGCTCAACGCTGTAGAGATTGGCTTCATATTCTGTGATTTTTCGACGGAAGGTCTTCATTCTTTCTCGTCAGCCTTCTGCTCTTCATCTTCGTCGTCGTTCTGATCTTCGTCGTCTTCGCTTTCTTCGTCTTCATCCTTGTCATCCTGACCTTCTTCGTCAGCCTGGCGCAAGTCCCATTTGAGTTGGAATTCGACTTCCTCGCTGTCGTCTGAGCGTTCGTGCTCGATGCTGATGCTGGCACTGGCAGGAATATAAATCCGCTCGCCCGCGACCTGGATCGAGAAAGCCTCCCCCGCTTCCAGGGCATCCGCCAAACGCCTGAGCTTGGCAACGAAATCCTTGGTGGAATAGATTTTTTCTACGTCTCGTTCTTCCTTCTTGGCCATGATTAATCTCCGTTTTGGTTGTCTGGTGGCTGGCGCTGCCCAGCCATGTTTTTATAAAACCGTCTGCATAAAACAATGATCGGGTATCGTAAAAAGCCAAATGGTTGCATTATGGCTTATCTCTCTCAACAATGATCCCCACTACTATAGCAAAAATCCGCCGCGTTGGTCAACTGATATTTGTCACAAATAGAAAACCTGACAGGTCTCACCTGAACCTGTCCCGGCCAAATAATCGCGTAGAAATGCGCCTTGCCAGGAACGGATTCGCGGAGACCGTCAGGTTTTG
Organism: Anaerolineae bacterium; assembly: GCA_022013685.1. Classification (GTDB taxonomy): domain Bacteria; phylum Chloroflexota; class Anaerolineae; order Anaerolineales; family Villigracilaceae; genus UBA8950. The sequence continues at coordinate 30,941 of JAKLPV010000026.1, read as the reverse complement.
TCTCTTACCCCAACAGCCGCGCGCGGACTGCGGACAGTTCTTCGCGGCTGGCCCCACCGGAGAGCAGGTAAGACTCCGCGTCCAGTTGCTCCAGCGTGCCCAGCACAACCTCGCGGGTGCTGGTTTGCCTGCTTGCCAGCAGGGTCTCGCGCTCGGGGTCCAGGCTGAGGGCGTAATCGGCCAGGATGTCATCAGGGGCAGCCCCGGCCAGGGCCAGCAGCAAAAGGGAGATAATGCCCGTCCGGTCGTGTTCGCGGACGCAATGAAATAACACACCCCCCGGCGCGGCCTGCCCAATAGCGGCAACCGCCGCGGCGTGGCGTTCCGGCCAAAGCTGGAGCGCATCCGGATAATAGAGCGGGGTGCTCCAAAAGTCGGTGCTGGCCCATTTTTGGACAAAGTCCCGGTTGGTGACGTCTTCGATCTCCACCTGGACGATGGCGATATCGGGATAGGGCGCTGAAACATCGAGTTCGGGTTCGGTCATGCCGTGGGTACGCAGGCTGACGATGGTACGGATGCCGTAATCGTAGAGCGCGGCCCAGCCCGCCACCGTCAGCCGGGAAGGTGTATCGGCGCGGACAATTTGCCCAAAGCGGGTCAGTCCGCCGGCCCGGGTGCGCAGTCCGCCCAAATCGCGCACATTTTTACAGCCTTGCCAATCCAAAATTCGGTTTTTCATTAACGTGTTCACCTTTCAGACTTCCCTTCCTGAGCATTAGATGTCCAAGAACACATTTCAGAAGTCCGGCCTAATAGGGTGGCAAAATCCAACATCCGGCGCAACTGTTGTTTATCATAGCTTTTGACAGGGGCGCGAATCTTTTTCTTACGCGCAGATTGTTGTTTCGTTCTACAAGCGATTGCGGCGAATATTTTTGGAAAGATAAAGGGTAAAACATGCCAGGAAAAAGATTCCCAGCAGGACGGGTGACATCCTGCCCGCAATGGTCAGCAAAATCGCAATCGCAGCCAAAAGCAGGTTTAAAAGCAAGAAACCCTTGCTGGAAAGCAGGGGTTTCACGAAAAGAAGCGCAACAAGCACTACAGCAGGTGAAAGCAATAGAACCACCGGTTCCCAGGCAATCATTGCATCCGGGAAGCGAAATGGCAAAGAACCCAAAAGAAGAAACGCGATCAGGATAACCGCTAAAGAGGAATATGACACAAACCGATAGAGTTTCATTTTTTCTCCATCTCCATTTCCATCTCTGAAAAGAGTCGGGGTCCCCCAAAATGGCTTTGGGGGCGAGACCCATGTCCCAGCAGTCGCCGGGGCGAACTGGGCGGATAAGACCTGCCAGAGCTTTGTAATTACAGGAATAGGGTCTTTGCTTTCGTCCGCTACATAGATGGCTTGATCTTATTTTGCGTGGCTGATAAGGAAGATTAATCTTCCTTTTTGGGAATCCAGTATTTCAACTCGTCAAACTGTTGTTTGATTTGCTCCAGGTAAGAAAGCAGCTCTTCCTTCTCATTACCGCGATTAACATACTCGATAATATTCAACAGCGTGAAACGGAAAAACTCATTAACGTTTTCTTCCTTCTTGTATGCTTTTTGGATTTCTGCCTGAGACTGCTGCTGCTCGATAAATTGCTGCCGGATCAGGTTGTCTGCCCGTCTGACCAGCAGGAACAGGATGCCATACAGCAGGATCAGGATCAACGCCACGCCGATGGCAATGTTGCGCTGGGCAACCAAAATCATCTCCAGCAAAGGGGTCACATCGTCATAGACTTCAAAAACACCTTCCACCGCAGAGCCGCCACGTCGAATGGGGACATAGCTCGAGATCACGTCGCGGTCTTCAATTTCGCCTTCGAAAGCGCTGAAGGTGTCGCGATGGGTCAATTCGCTGGCCAAACCGCCATTGAGCGCGGCCAGAAAACCGGCGTTTTGGCTTTTATCCTCGCCAATCTGGCTTTCCTGGGTGGAAAAGACCGTCATCCCTTTCAGATCGTATATCTTGACCTTGATGACTGAAAGCCCGCTGGTTTGCTCCAGGAGAGCCTGACGCAGCCGGGCAGTTTCAGGGTGGGCGCGGATCTCGTCCGCGCTAAGGCTGGATGCGGAACCAAGAAATTCTTCAAACTCGGGCCAGATCACATTGGAAAAAGACTGGGTGATGGCTGCGTTCTTGGAACCCCCAATTTCAATCAACTCATTAACGGCGATTTGACGATAGAACGTAACCAGCGAAACCGCAACCAACAAAAAAGCGACCAGGCTGGTTATGGAAAAATAGCGCAGCAATTGAAACGGCTGCTTTTTGTTTGTTTCGCGTTTTTCTTCAGGTTTTACGCTATTCTGCATTTTCCAACTCCAATACCCCAAGATAAGCTTCGGTGACCTGAGTATTTATAAAAAATTCATCCAGGATCAAAACCTGTATTATTCAAAAGTCGCATCTCATACTACTGCAAAAAACACATTCCAAGCCAATCGCTTTTATTGCAATTTTCATGCACAACAAAACTAATCGGTTTCTTTGGGAATCAGCGCTCCCTGTAAGTTTACACCACAATAAGAGCAATCTGCAATACACCAACAAGGGCAATCAGTTTGCAACCCTGACAGTTTTCTGCGAGCAAAAAGCCTTCCGCAGAGAACTGCCTGCGCTCAAACCGAGCGCAGACAAAAAGCCAATAGCTTCATCATCTCGCCTCTTTGGCAAGGAATTCCAGGATTTCCAACCAATCCTGCCGATCCAGCTCACCTCCGCCCGTGCCCAGGCGAACAATGATCACTCGTTCTTCAGGATTGATGTAAAGATACTGTTCCAAATGCCCGATCGCCATATAGTCGACGCCTTCTTGCGATACCAACCACCATTGGTATTGATAGTTCCATGCGCTTCCTTCGGTTGTATCGATTTTTGTGGACTGCTCAACCCACTCCTGGGAGAGAACCTGCTCGCCACTCCAGTTTCCACCGTTTAGATAGAGGCGGCCCAACTTGGCAAAATCCCTTGCGGTAGCGCTCAGGCAGCACCAGGTTTTCTCGAGACCGCCCCCTTCGTGGTCGATGCTCCACGCGCCATCATGCTCCATGCCCAGCGGTTCCCAAAGCCGTTCTTGCATATATTCAGTGATCGTTTTTGCGCCCAAGGCTCGGGTCAGGATTAACCCAAGAAGAGCATTTTCTCCAGACTTATAGGTGAACTGTTGGCCCGACTCTCCTCCCGCTTTCAATTTCAGGATTTCGCTTTCCAGGCTCCTGGTATAGTAAAAACGAGGATGTATGCCAAAAGGATTATCATTCTCCACGTAATCCATTCCCGAAGTCATTTGCAACAAGTGCTCAATGGTTACACGCTCGAAACCGTTCGCCGCCAATTCCGGAACAAAGTCTGTCACCGGTTGATCGACAGATTGAATGTAACCATCATCAATCGCAGTTCCAATTAGCGCAGACAGGAATGATTTTGCCATCGAGAAGGATAACGATGGGGACAATCGAGCGCCACCGTTAAAATATTTTTCGAAGAGTATGGTGTCATCTTTGATGATAAGAAACGCAGTGGTATTATTCGATTGCAAGAGTGTATCAAGAGCAATATTCCCCTTCTCGCCAAGGTCGACCATCTGTGGAACCCGTGAGATATCAGAACTCTCCATGAAATGAAAGGAGGTTTGGCTTGCCTGCAAGGGCCTGCTCGCAAATATTTTATAATCATCAACCCCGGAGACATTGTAGCGGACGATTCTAAAGACCGTATCGGGGGATGCCGACCACAACCACCAAGTCATCAAAAGCAGGAATCCAAGAATTAAGATGGTTACGAAACGTAGATTCGTTTTTTTTGATAACAATCTGTTCATTTTCGCTTCCTCGCCCGGCTGCCTGCCACCGGTTAATTTCAGCGGGCCTGACGCCAATTTTCCATGGGTTGCCGCGATATTAATCCCGAACCTGCTCAAAACCATCTTCCCAAAGAGAAGACCGCATCGCCTTGCCGATGCGGCAATAATTCTCATGCCATCCTGCGGATTGGCTGGAACTTCATATAGGTTAATGAGCGCCAAAGCCATTCAGCGGGACCATATTTGAAGCGTTTCATCCACCAGTGGCTAAGGGGAATCTGGATCAGGTAAATCACGATGGTCAGGCCTATGCCCGCCGCCGCGCCCATCTGTCCAAAAAAGCCCAGGCCATAGGCGTAAAAAATCAGGGTGCAAACGATGGATTGGGTCAGGTAATTGCTGAGCGCCATCTGTCCGACCGGGGCCAGGATTTTGAGCCGTTCGCCCCAGGCAGGCGAAAGCGCCAGCAGGCAAAATGTGGAAATGTAGGCCAGGGTTAAGAGCGGCGCACCAATCGCTTGTGCAGCGCTCGCCAGCAGCAGCGGCCCGGAAAGTTCGATGCGCGGGAGCGGCATGATGAGCGTGGCATAGACGGCGTTTCCGGTCAGGCCAATCAGTAATCCCCAGAAGAGCAGCTTGCGAAAGAAGCCGCGGTTGGCTTGCAGGTTTTTGAAAATTTCGCGCTTGCCAAAATAGACACCAATCAGGAACATGCCCAAAACATTGAAGCCCATTACAAAAAACGCAGACAAGCCCATGCTGGTGTAGTCATAGATACGTTGTTCAGTGATTTCGAGGAAGCTCCCGCTCGAATAGACGCGATTGGCGCGATCAAGATCGGCGGCAAAACTGGCAGTGGCTTCGGCAAAGGCGATATCGATCTGCTCTGCACCCTCGGGAGTGGAGCGACCTAATTCGATCAGTCCAGCGGCAGCGGCGTTGAACAACAGAGGGATGGAAATCAAAATAACCGCCCAAATGAGCAATGTGCGCGGTTTGGCCTTTCGGAAGAGGACAAGCAGGAAGCCGAGCAGCGCATACATGATCAGGATGTCGCCCATCCAAATCAGAAAGGCGTGAACCAGGCCAATACCAAGCAGGACGAGCAAACGGCGCAGATAAAGCGGGACAAAGCGTCCGCCGCGCGCTTCGATGCGTTCCATTTGCAGGGTCAATCCCAGCCCGAAGAGCATCGAAAACAGGGCATAGAATTTTCCTTCGCCAAAGAAATGGATCAGCCATTCAGCGGCGTAGTCAAACCAGGGCAAAGACGGCTCTACCGGAAACAGGATCACCTGAAATGGGCGGCTAAAAATCATCATATTGACGAGCAGGATTCCGAACAGCGCAAAACCGCGCAGGATGTCCACAATTTGGATGCGCTCGGCCTGTTGGACGGGGGCAACGGGGGCGGGTAAAACTTGATCAGGGCTCATGGTGTCCTCCAGAAATGGTTTACTTGGTTTACGCTTCCACACTTCGGAAAGTTGGCAGCAAAATCAAAATACATGATTCAATACATGATTCATTGAAAAGAGCCGGGTTGTATTGATCGGTTTTACAGACGGTCGCGGTCTTTTTGCCCGGCAGCGAGGCCAGGAATAATCCCCAACCATGATGCAGACCGGGAAACCCGGGCTTAGATCTTGCGCACATCGTGCGAACCGGATTCGCGCTGGCCGGCCGGGGTGATCTCGATGAATTCGGCGTTTTCCTGCAATTCCTTGATGTTGTGCGCCCCGCCGTAGCTCAGGCCTGAGCGCAGCCCGCCGACCAGTTGAGTCAGCACTTCGGAGACCAGACCGCGATACGGCACAACCGCTTCGACACCTTCCGGCACGACCTTGTCCCAGTCCTCGGCGTCTTCGGCGCTTTCGTCCTGCCCGCGCTCGGCGGCGCGGCGTCCCATTGTGGCGCCCAGCGAGGCCATGCCGCGCACGACCTTGACCTTTTGTCCGTCGCGGATGACCGGCGAACCGGGGGCTTCCTCCGTGCCGGCAAACAGGCTGCCGACCATGACCGTCTCCGCGCCGGCTGCCAGGGCCTTGACCAGGTCCCCGGCTTTTTGGATGCCGCCGTCGGCGATGACCGGGATGTCGATGCCGGATTCACGCACACCTTCGACCGAATCGATGATCGCCGTTAATTGCGGGACGCCGAAACCGGTCACGATGCGCGTGGTGCAGATCGACCCCGGGCCGATCCCCACTTTGATGGCACTGGCCCCGGCCTCGGCCAGTTCACGCGCCCCGTCGCGCGAGGCGACGTTGCCGGCGATGATCTGGGCCGCGGGGAAATCTGCGCGAATCTTCTTGACCATCTGGATGCAGTGGTCGGCGTGACCGTGGGCAATATCGAGCACAAGGGCATCCGCCCCGGCTTCGAGCAGAGCCGCGGCCCGCTCCATTTCGTTGGCGGTGACACCAATCGCCGCGCCAACCATCAGGCGGCCTTTGCCGTCCAGGCTGGCGGAGGGGTTTTCACGCGGCTGGGTCACATCCTGGGCGGTGATCAGCCCCAACAGACTGCCGTCGGCATCTACGACCGGCAGTTTTTCGATGCGATTACGATAAAGGGCCTCGCGCGCCTGCTCAACGGTCACCCCGGGCGGGGCAACGATCAGGCGTTCACGGGAAGTCATGGCCTGTTTAACGGTAGCCAGGCTTTCGGGAGCCAGCAGCAGGTCACGCCGGGTGATCAGTCCGGCCAGTTTGCCGGATTCATCATCCAGCACGGCCAATCCGCCCACGTCGTAACGTTCCATCAAGCGCCGGGCTTCTTCGAGCGAGGCCGAAAGCTGGATGGAATAGGGCGATTCGACGATAAATCCCTGGGCGCGTTTAACCCGCCGCACCTGGTTGACGTGCTGCTCGATGGTCATGAAACGATGCAGGATGCCAATACCGCCGTTCTTGGCCATGGCAATTGCCATGCGCGCTTCGGTGACGGTGTCCATGTTGGCGCTGACCACCGGAATGTTGAGCGAAATGTGATCCGTCAAGCGGGTGCGGGTGCTGACATCGCGCCGCGACTTGATCGGCGAGCGGCGCGGGACGAGCAGGACATCTTCAAAGGTCAGTCCTTTGGTGGGGCGTATTTTCATAGGGATTTGTTTCCGTTCTAATAAATTTTTGGCTATGCTGGTTTCTGCATAGACCTGTAGGCAGCACTTGATCGAAGGACAGGATGCTCATGGGTTTATTCCCTGCCTGAATGCTTGACCGCGAAGCGTACCACGGTCTCCCACGTCAGATGCGCTTTGTTGGGAGACGGTTGTTGGCTACCTTATCCTCATTAGAAAAGGTAATTTTACATCACTGTATTTCAAGTATGCCGAAACAAACATAGACGCGCTTAATGGAACAAAGATGATTTGGCCAATACCATTTATTAATACAAATAACAAGTTTTTACTTAATTCCGGTCGGTGGGGTGGGCAACCACCCCACCGCCGGTACCGAACCGGACATGAAACTTTCGCTTCATCCGGCTCTTGAGCATACGGGCTGTTGTCATCAGCACCACAACCACCGAACCTTCCGATAGCTGCGGCTTGGCGAGTGCCCTTTCAGAGCCGAACGTTCGTAGAACGCTCCGTCTTCACTACGTCAGAAACGTGTGTCATAAGACCCTTGCTCATCGAGTACCCTGGCCTTCCCGTACACCCGGCCCACGTCAGCATATCCTTCGGCTTTCCCGAAGGCATTCGCTTCTTGGGCCATCTCTCCCGTTTGGGCTTGCGGTTGGTTACCTGCTCCGATGGTTTGGAGAGCATCAAACGGGTTACTCTGTTCCGCACATCCATTTTACGCGACGTTAGGACGGTGCTTTATGCCGGGTCTCGTTGTGAGTGAACGCCTATCAGAATCCTGCCTGATAAACCTTGAGACCGTTCCCTTTTTGGGCTAGCCTTTCAACCGGCTTTGGCTGGTTCCGCATGACGGCACCTCAATACACCTTCAGTTGTCTTATCCATAGTCGCCTGCCCGAGCACTTCCGCCATCCGGTTTGGCAGCTTTGCTCTTGACTTCCCGCTTTCGACCCGCGTTTACCAGGCGCACGCCGAGGGAAGGGGCTGTCTCCCGTTCACTAGGGAGGCAGGGGTTATAGAGATACCGCTTGCGCAGTATCATTTACCTGCATGGATATGCAGTTACGAAAATCAAAAAACGACTTTCGCCGCTCAACCTCCACCCTTGCGAGTAGTTTCGAGCGAACAGGTCGCACAGGATGCTTGCGGAGCAAGCATATTGAAATTGCTAATTGATGCAATGTCAAAGCCTGATTGAATTAATACGGTCAATAAGCCTGAAATTACAAGATATACGTTAAATATTACCGTTAAGATCAGTCCGAGAATTGCAAGAACGCAGAAGTGGCTTGTGAAAAGATTCCAAGCCTTAGCTAAGCTTTGTCGAATACCCCAATCCTTTTCAAAAAATGTAATAATGGTGAATTGTCCTAACGCAGTAAAAATCGAAAGAGGCAAAATCACTAAATTTATATTATTTGAAATTTCAAGGGTGTGCGTTGAATTGTCTATGGAAGTAGCCAAAATCCAAAAAATTATTGGTGAAAGTGCAAGAAGGCCAAGACAAGAACACCCGATTACCCTACCAGAAAATTTCTTAACCGCCGATAAAGTTTCTCGAATCGTTGCTGGGGCCCCAATCAAAGAGCGGTATGCAAGAAATGGTACTCCAATGATGCTAATAAAAGACAGAATGATGAAAATAAAACCTAATATTACCGAAATACACTGCAAGAGCAAATTCGGGTTTCTTTCGATTCGAAAATATTAAATAATTGATTAAAAATAGGTAGTGCGCTGAAAAGCCAAATGGTTTTTTGTTTCCAAACACTTTTCCAACCATGCCGCATGAACAAAAACATATCTGCCATTGTTTACTTTCCCTTTATATTTGGCAAAGCCGCCCAACTCTGATTCAGCCGAACAACCGCCTGTGCCGCAAAAACGGGCATTTCCCAATCCTATTGTACCCGCAAGCCAAAAAATATAGACATTCTTAACCCGAAATTCATGACACTTACAGGCAGGGTTTGACGCGCGAAGGCCGTATAATAGAACGGGCTTTTTAACCGGCACATCTCCTGGCCCCGGCCAGTTAATTTAAAAGGAAAATAACTTATGACAACACCTTCCATCAACCGTCCGAAAAACTTATTTGACCCGGCGCACGACGTCTACCAATACACCCAGGGCGCACTTGAGTCCATTTTTGCCCCCAAGAACGTGGCCGTCATTGGCGCGACCGAAAAAGAAGGCAGCGTCGGCCGCACCATCCTGTGGAACCTGATCAGCAGCCCCTTCGGCGGCGCGGTCTTCCCGATCAACCCCAAGCGCTCCAGCCTGCTCGGCATCAAGGCCTACCCGAGCATCAAGGATGTGCCCGATACGGTTGACCTGGCCGTGATCGTCACTCCTTCGACCGCCATCCCCGGCATTGTGGCCGAGTGCGGCGAAATGGGCGTCAAAGGTGTTATCGTGATCTCGGCTGGCTTCAAGGAAATCGGCCCCGAAGGCGTCGAGCTTGAGCGCCAACTGCTCGAAAATGCGCGCAAATACAAGATGCGCATCGTCGGCCCGAACTGCCTGGGCGTGATGAGCCCCGTCAGCGGCATCAACGCCACTTTCGCCGCCGGCATGGCGCGCAAGGGTAACGTGGCCTTCATCAGCCAATCTGGCGCGCTCTGCACCGCCGTGCTGGACTGGTCCTTCAAGGAAAATGTCGGTTTCTCGCACTTCGTTTCGGTCGGCTCGATGCTGGATGTTGACTGGGGCGACCTGATCTACTATCTGGGCGATGACCCGCACACTGAGAGCATCGTGATTTACATGGAAAGCATCGGCAATGCGCGTTCCTTCCTTTCCGCCGCGCGCGAAGTAGCCCTGACCAAGCCGATCATCGTTATCAAACCGGGCCGCACTGAAGGCGCCGCCAAAGCAGCGGCCAGCCACACCGGTTCATTGACCGGCTCAGACGAAGTGCTGGATGTGGCTTTCCGCCGCGCCGGTGTGCTGCGCGTCAACAACATCAGCGAAATCTTCTCGATGGCCGAAGTGCTCGGGCGCCAACCGCGCCCCAAGGGCCCGCGCCTGACCATTTTGACAAATGCCGGCGGCCCCGGCGTGCTGGCCACCGATACCCTGCTGACCAACGGCGGCGAACTGGCCGAAGTTTCGCAGGAAACCATGGACAAACTGAGCGAGTTCCTGCCCAGCGCCTGGAGCCACAACAACCCGATCGACATCATCGGTGATGCCAGCCCCGAGCGCTATGCCAAGTCCCTCGAAGTGGCCGCCCAGGACCCGAACAGCGACGGCTTGCTGGTCATTCTGACCCCGCAGGCCATGACCGACCCGACTGCCACCGCCGAAGCCCTCAAGTCTTACGCCAAGAGCTACGACAAACCCATCCTGGCCTCCTGGTCGGGTGGACAGGAAATCGCCGCGGGCGAGGCCATCCTGAACAAGGCCGGCATCCCGACCTTCGCCTATCCCGATGATGCCGCGCGCGCTTTCACCTACATGTGGCAATCGAGCCACGCCCTCAAGACCCTCTACGAAACCCCCAGCCTGCCGCTCGACGAAGAAGGCAGCGGCCCCGACCGCGAAAAAGCCAGCCAGATCATCGAAGGCGTGCGCAAATCGGGCCGCACCCTGCTGACCGAAGTCGAATCGAAGGAACTGCTCGGCGCGTACGGCATTCCGGTCACACCCATGCTGATCGCCACCACTCCCGAAGAATGCGCTGCCAAATCGAAGCAGCTCGGCTTCCCGGTCGTGATCAAGATCCACTCTGAGACCATCACCCACAAAACCGATGTCGGCGGCGTCAAGCTCAACATCAAAGACGAAGCGGCTGCCATAGCTGCCTACGAAGAGATCAAAGAATCGGTCACCCGCCTGGTTTCGGCCAAAGACTTCCTGGGCGTCACCATCCAGCCGATGGTCAAGATGGAAGGCTACGAACTGATCGTCGGCTCGAGCATCGACCCGCAGTTTGGCCCGGTGCTGCTCTTCGGCATGGGCGGCCAACTGGTCGAGATCTTCAAAGACCGCGCCCTGAGCCTGCCTCCGTTGAATACGACCCTGGCGCGCCGCATGATCGAACGCACCAAGATCTTCCACGCCCTCAAGGGTGTGCGCGGACGCAAGCCGGTTGACCTGATCGCGCTCGAAAAACTGATGGTGCGTTTCAGCCAATTGGTGGTCGAGCAGCCCTGGATCGCCGAACTGGATATCAACCCGCTGATCGCTTCGCCCGAAGGCCTGCTGGCCCTGGACGGACGCGTGCTGCTGCACGACTTGAGCCTGAGCGAAGATCAACTGCCCAAGCTGGCGATCCGCCCCTACCCGAACAAGTACGTCGGCAAGTGGGCGATGAAAGATGGCCGCGAAGTGAGCATTCGCCCGATCCGCGCTGAAGACGAGCCGATGATGCGAAAGTTCCACGAAGCGCTCTCTGACCGCACCGTTTACCTGCGCTATCTCTCCCCGATGGTTTTGAGCGAGCGTGTGACCCACGAGCGCCTGGCGCGCATGACCCACAACGACTATGACCGCGAAATCGCGCTGGTCGTCGAAGGGGATGAAGCTGGAGAGAAAGCCGTCTTCGGTGTCGCCCGCTTGAGCAAGTTCCGCGGCGAGAACGATGAAGCCCGCTTCACGATGCTGGTTAACGACAAATTCCAGGGTCAGGGCGTGGGCAAGGAATTGCTCAAACGCCTGCTGGATGTCGCCCGCAGCGAGAAGATCAAACGCGTGATCGCGATCATCTCGCCCGAAAACGAATCGATGCAGAAGTTGTGCCGCCACCTGGGCTTCTCCTCCATGCAAGCCGACCCTGAGACCGGAATGATCAAGGCGGAAATTTCGCTGTAATTCCCTGCAAGCAAGCAAAAGCCAGTGAGCTTTTCAGCTCACTGGCTTTTTTGTTTTAAGGAACTGCTGGTGGTCGAGCCTGTCGAAACCCAGCAGTGACACAAGCAGCCGATCAAGAAGGCAAAACCCGTTTGTAAGAGAGTTGTTAAAGAATGGCCGAGATAGTTTGACATCAAACTATCTCAATTGTATAATCTGGATAGTTCAAATCCGAATTACAATTGGCAGGGGCGACCCGCCGTGATAGATTGCGACTTACGATGACCTTGACGGGTCGCCCCTGCGTAGACAAACATTCAGAAAATTTAAGGGTACAAAAATGAAACAACTTCGTAAAATTGAGCAAGTTATCGAACCACAATACGTGATCGAAGGCGCGGGCGTTTTGTTGCAGCGCTCTTTTGGGCCGAAGGTCTCGAACCTGTTCGACCCTTTCCTGCTCTTCGATCATTTCGCTTTCAACGACCCGCTCGAAGGGCCGATCCGCGGATTCCCGACCCACCCGCATCGCGGCATCGAGACGGTGACGTATATGCTCGAGGGCCAGGTGCGCCATCGCGACAGCCTGGGCAACGCGGGTGAGATCGGCCCCGGCGCGGTGCAGTGGATGACCAGCGGACGCGGCATTTTGCACGAGGAAATGCCCCAGCGCGGGCCGAACGGCGTCATCTATGGCTTCCAGTTGTGGGTCAACCTGCCCGCGCGGCTGAAAATGTCGCAGCCGCGCTACCAGGAGATCGGCGGCGGGACCATCCCGAGCATCGAAAAGGACGGGGTGACGGTAAAAGTCGTCGCCGGGGACTATCAAGGCGTCGGCGGGCCGGCGACTGAAATTGCCGCCCAGCCGGTTTACATGGAGGTGCAGCTCGAAGCCGGGCGCGAGTTCGAGATCGACATCCCGCGCGGGCACACGACCCTGGCCTACGTCTTCGAGGGGGCAGGCGACTTCTTAAACGGCGAGACAGGCGGCGGGGAGCGCGTTCCCGCTGTCCGCATGGTCAAATTTGCGGATGGCGATGCGCTCAAGGTCAGGGCGGCCGAAGACCAGCACATGCGCTTTATGCTGATCGCGGGCGCGCCCTTTGGCGAGCCGATTGCGCCTTACGGGCCGTTTGTGATGAACACGCAGGAGGAGATCCGCCAGGCGCTGACCGATTTGCGCAGCGGCACATTTGTGAGTTAAAATTTGGGCATGAAAACCCAAATTTTGCACGGCGACCGGCTGGGCAGTCAAGGCGAAGTTCGCGTTGGCTGTTCAGCCCTTTTGTTTGACGAGCGGCGCGAGAAGGTCTTCCTGACCCAGCGGGCCGACAATGGCATGTGGTGCCTGCCCGGCGGACGGGTCGACCCCGGCGAGAGCGTGGAAGAGGCGGTTTTGCGCGAGTTATGGGAGGAAACCGGCCTGCGCGGACGGGTGACGCGCTTTTTGGGCGTCTACAGCGACCCGAACCGGCTGGTGATCTACCCGGACGGCAACAAGGCCCATATTGTGGCGCTCAGTTTCGAGGTCGAGGTGCTGGGCGGCCAGCCGGGCCTGAGCAACGAGACGACCGCTTTCGGTTTTTTCACGCTAGCAGAGGCCGCGCAGATGGAGATCATTTCGAACCACCACGAGCGCATCCTGGACGCGCTGAAGGCCGAGGGGGTTCCGTTTGTGAAGTAGAAGCACAGTGGCGAGCCGATGGCTCGCCACTGTGCTAAAATTAAACAGGCCGCGGCAGGTTACTCCGTAGTTGAGTGCTGGCTAATTGTTATAGGAAAATATAATATGGTTAAATACAATAATCAAGAATTTCCGCTACTTGCGGAAGCACAATGGGCAGCATTTTTTACCTCGGTCGGATGGAAATGGACTTACGATTCCAAAAAGCATGGTTTCATTCTTGATATTGACACCCCAACTTTAGCAATAGTTACACCCGCCGATGTTCCTGAACTTCTATATGCATTTGTTATCAAGGAAAAATTGAGTGATTGGGATAAAGAAATTCTAATTCTTGGCACAAAACCTTTTGATGATTCTTGGTCTCGTCAATTGGGTTTACTTGGCGAAAAATGGTATGAGCAAGGAAACGACTCTTGGGATTATTGGTTTGAAGAAAGTCCCTTGATGTATTGTAGTTTCTGCAAGAAACTGTCGTTTTATCACAGTCAAGGTTCATATCGTTGCCGCGTTAGTGGTTGTTATGATGGAGATGGGCACATTGGTTATTTAGACGCAACAGAACTAGATAAAATTTGGAAAGACGCACAAATAAAATTAGGCTTGATTGAACCCACAAAAGCGCCTACGTTTAAACCGAAGCCAATTCACGAAAATAACACTAATAATAAAATAAAACCAGTCACAGACAATCAAGCATCAGGAACTCTAAATCCTATTATTTGGAACAATTTGCATTTCCGCTCCAAAACGGAAGTTAAAATAGCGGAAGCCTTTGAAAAGGAAAAAGTTTTGTTTTTTCCAAACTGTAAAGCCCGATTAGGTTTTACAGAAAGGCAGAATTTAGAACCCGATTTCCTTGTATGCCATAAAGGCAAATTGGGAATAATGGAAATTGACGGAAGTCCATATCATCCAGCATCACGGTCTGCCCATGAGCACAAACGCGATAGATTATTTTTAGCACATGGCATTTCATTGGTACAAAGATTTGACGCAAACGAATGCTATGAAAACCCTGAAAGTGTTGTCAAGCAGTTTTTATACTTGTTATCCCAAAATGCTCGTTAGCTTCCAAATCGCGCTGAACAAAGCGCACATCTAGTGTGTGGGATTCTGCGGCATTTTTGAGTATTTTTCTGGTTTCGAGTTTTCTCTGCTCCCGAACAGAATCCACGCCCGCCTGCCGCCGGTAATGCGGGCAATTGACCAACCTCTCGCACAATAAGGTAAAAGAGCAACATATGATTGTCACCTTTCTTGGAACTGCCGCTGCGAATGCCTTTCCAGAAGCATTTTGCAAGTGTAAAAATTGCGAACAAGCACGAATGCTTGGCGGCTTCAGTTTAAGAAAACGGTCTGCCGTATTGGTAAACGATGACTTGCTTATTGACCTTAATCCTGACATTATGGCAGCATCGCAAATACATGGCTGTTCTTTAACCAATGTCTGTTATTGTTTGCAAACCCACCCTCACGCTGACCATTTAGATTTATCCCACCTGCTCTCTCGCAGTCCCGATTATGGGACAATCGGCACACCTATTCTGAATTTTTACGCATCTGCTGAAACCTTGCAAAGAGCATCTGAAACATTTGAAAGAGACCTTGCAGGATACAGCCTTTTATCTCCAGACGCCAAAGCATGGCTAAATCTGAAAATTCACGAAATAGAACCGTTGCAGCCTTTTAGCTTTGGGAATTATCGCGTTATTGCCTTTCCGGCAAATCATGCACCCAAAATGGGAGCAATGTTATATTCCGTCGAGTCTGATGGTTGCAGTATTTTCTACGCTACAGATACGGCAACTTTATTTGAAGAAACCTGGCAAGCATTTCATCAATTTCAAATGAAGTTTGACCTTGTGATACTTGACCACACTTATGGACCGAGTCAACCTGGAAGCGACCATTTAAGCGCCCACCAGGTCATTGAGCATGTAAAGCGTATGCGCAATGAAGAATTATTAAAACCAAACGCTCGCGCCTTCGCTACACACATTGCACACGAAGGTAACCCTGCTCATCCAGAATTGGTTGAGTTTGCAAGCCAAAATGGTTATGAAGTCGCTTATGATGGCCTGGTTCTCGAAATCTAACAGCAAACCAAAAAAGTATCCCGGACGGCCAGCGGGATAAGGAGAAATCAACTTTAGGAGTAGGATAAATGCCAGACACAATACTTCTCTACGGTCACCCGACCTGTCCAAACATTGGGCCAGTGAGAGGGCTGCTAACCCAATCGAAGGTCAAGTTTGAATATGTTGACATTCATCAGGATGGCGATGCAGCCGCCCGCGTTCGCGCCATCAATAACGGCAATGAAAGCGTGCCTACGCTAGTCTTTCCCGATGACAGCACTTTGACCGAGCCGACTGTCGGAGAACTCCAGTCTAAATTGGAAACCCTGGGGTATAAAGTCGGCCTGGTTGCATGGTTGATTGGCAACATCCGGCCTATTGTTTTTGTGGGTATTGGTGTTCTCATCGCCGTTCTGATCACCGTCTTGCGCTCTCTCGGAATTTTTTAGAGATGCCATTTGAGCAAAGCCTCGACCTGCGCACCTGGGACGGCCCCGGCCATGCCCTGACCGAGGCCGAGGAAGCAGAAATAAAGGTAGTGGAAGGGCAGGAAGGCAGATGAACACCCTATTTACTGACACACACCCCAAAATGGAAGCCCTGCAAATTCAGGTTATTCAGCGCATGTCCGCATCGAAAAAAATGGGCATTCTCAACGGACTGAATGAAACCGTGAGAACCCTGGCGCTCAGCGGCATCAAGCAACGTCATCCCAACGCCACACCCGCCCAAACCCATCGTATGCTGGCAGAACTCATGCTCGGTGAAGAATTAGCGCGAAAGGTCTACGACCATGCAAAATGATTCAACCCAAATTACGCTGTTTGTCACACAAACACTCGAAGGGCTTGGCATCCTTTACGCCGTTGGCGGCTCGCTGGCCAGCTCTCTGCATGGCGTGATGCGCTCCACATTGGATGTGGATATTGTCGCAGATATGCGTCTCGAACACATCCAGCCGTTGGTTGCGGCGCTATCCAAAGATTTCTATGCCGATGACGAAATGATGCGCGATGCAATTGAACATCACAGCAGTTTCAACCTGGTCCATTATGAAACCGCCTTCAAAGTAGACATCTTTATTCAAAAGCTGCGCGCCTTCGATAAAATGCAACTGGAACGGCGCAGGGCATCCATCATCACCACTGACCCTGAACAAAGCATCTACATCACCAGCCCCGAAGACACCATCCTCGCCAAACTCGAATGGTATCGCCTGGGTGACGAAGTATCAGACCGTCAATGGCGCGATATTTTAGGTGTGCTAAAAACAAGAGCCGGAGAACTCGATCTCGATTACCTGCACAAATGGGCCAAAGAACTAAAAGTAAGTGACCTGCTCGAACGCGCACTCAACGCATCAGATGGAGCCCAAAAATTTGGAGCATGAGATTGACAATCTGCTCCCACCTATGCCTGCGGCAGGGCGCAGGCAGGCAGAGTCCGCGCCTGGCGCGGCGGCACGGTTAAGGACAATGGGTAAGAGAAATTATCTTATTGAGGGAGTCTCCGGCACGGGCAAAACCTCGGTGGCTGAAGAATTGCAGCGGCGCGGTTATCACGTTCTCCACGGTGACCGGGAGCTGAAATATCGCGGCGATCCAAAGACAGGGGAACCGGTAGATGAACCTGTCCATGAGAGCGAGATGGACAGGGCTGTATGGCAACAGGAACATCACCTTTGGGATATAAAGAAAGTTAAAGCCGTGATCGCTGATCACAGCAAAACAATCTCTTTCTTCTGTGGTGGTTCGAGGAATTTTTCAAAATTCATAGATTTATTTGACGGCGTTTTTGTTCTTGAGGTCGATGACCTTGACACATTGTATCGGCGGATTGATGAGCGCGTGGCGCGAGACCCAACTGACTGGGGCGGAAAACCAGAGGAAAAGGAACTCGTTGCGCGATTGCATCGAACGAAAGAAGACACACCCGGCGGCGGCATCGTAATCGATGCAACCCGGCCGCTTGCCAGTGTCGTGGACGAAATCCTAAGCCATGTCTGTTAGAGAAAAACCGTCAGCAACAGGAATACGCTTATGTTCAAATCAAAAAGCAGGGCAATCGTAACGCCGCAATCAGAACACCTGCGGCTGGTAGGCACACTGGCAATGCTCTGGGGCAATGCTGACTTTGATTCTCCCCCCTTCAAGCGCAGCTCCCTGATTATGGGAATAGGATTACACGACCGCGGCTACGGCTCCCTGGATAATTTCGCCATCGGTGCCATGAACGCTGAAGAGTGGAACGAAATTGCGCGGCGAAGTTTCTATATGCAATACTCCGATGTTGTCGCAGATACAATTGCCAAGTATCATGTCAGGCGGCTGGCCAGCCATGACGAATCGCCAGAACGCCAGGCCATGACTGCCGAATTCTCACAAGAGATCGATAAACAATTAAAACAGTACGGCCTTTCCAGGGAAGTGTTTGATCGCACAGACCGCATCACCAACCTTTGCGACAAGATCTCATTTGACTTTTGCATGGATGCGCCCGAGTCGGGTGGCGTTTCGATCCACCCGCGCAACAGCGGAGATG
Organism: Anaerolineae bacterium; assembly: GCA_022013685.1. Classification (GTDB taxonomy): domain Bacteria; phylum Chloroflexota; class Anaerolineae; order Anaerolineales; family Villigracilaceae; genus UBA8950. Next base: position 12,944 of record JAKLPV010000026.1, on the reverse strand, counting down.
AAGAAGTTTTCGTCCAGTATCATGTCGAGAACGAAGTCATCCGCGTTACACCCTGGCCCTTTTCTGTCACAGAGTACGAAGGCTACCTGATTGCCTATCAAGCTGATGGATATCCGCAAAACCTCGACCCGCTCATCCTGCCCTATCGGCTCGAGCGCGCCTGATCCCTCTTATCGACGCTTGTCTCAGGCCATTTCCATCGAATACAGCACATACGGGCCTTTGTCGTCAAAGCCTTCTTTTTCGAAGGCCATGCCGGTTTTCTCGGCCACGCGGATGGATGCGGCGTTATCGTGGTCGATCAGGCAGATCAGGCGTGTCAGTCCCAACTGCTGGCGGGCATATCTGGCAATCCCCTGCGCGGCTTCGCTGGCCAGGCCCTGACCCCAGTATTCCTTCGCCAGCATATAGGCAATTTCAACTTCAAACTGGTCATCGATCGTCCAGGGCAGCAGGCCGCAGCGGCCGATGAACTGTCCGCTTTCTTTGTGGATGGTGGCCCACAGTCCCAGCTCGGGGTGGCGCGGGTGGCCGTTCAGGAACCATTCCAGTTCTTCGCGGGTTTCTTCGATGCTCAATGTGCCTTCGGGGAAGTATTGACGCACGACAGGGTCGCTGTAGAGGGCGTGGAGCACATCCAGGTCTTCAGGGACAAGGCGGCGCAGGAGCAGGCGTTCGGTTTCGAGGATTTTCATAGGTTTGTCCGGTAGGTAGGGGCACAGCACACCTACCCAAAGCCGTAGCGCTGGATTGGTGTGCTGTGCCCCTACTACGACAATAGGAATTCCAATAAATGGCGATTAAATATTTCCGCCTGGTCGATGGCCGGGGCGTGACCGGCCTTCGGGATGACAACCTGACGCGCGCCGGGGATCGATTCGGCCAACCGGGTTTGACGCTCCAACGGAACGGTGGAATCGTCCGCGCCGGAGATGACCAGCGCCGGGACTTTTATCCCTGCCAGGCGCTTGCTCGAGTTGAACAGCCCGAGGCAGCGCATGGCGGCGCGATAGGCGCGCGGGTCGGCAGATGCGATCTGGGCCTCGGCCATGCGGCGCAGTTCTTCCTGTCCGGGGCCGGGGAAAACCCGCCGCGAGACGAGTTTGGCCTGCTGCTCCAGGCCGAGCGTGTGAACAACCGCGAAGCGCTGAATAAAATATAACCATTGTGAGAAATTCCTGGGGCGCAAAACGCTGAAGGTGCTGACCAATGTCAGACTGCGAACAAGCTGAGGCTGGTCGAGGACAAACTGCTGGGCAACGACTCCGCCCATCGACAGGCCAACGAGGTGGACCGGGGCCGCACCCAACCCGCTAACGAGTTCCGCCAAAAGCGCGGCCATGCGCTTGAAGTTCCAACCGCACCCGTCGTAGGCCGATTCGCCAAAGCCGGGCAGGTCGGGGGCGATCGGGCGGAATCCGGCCTCGATAAGGGCATCCAGTTGCAAGGCCCAGGAGGTTCCGTTGGCGCCCAAACCATGCAGGAGTAAAACGCCGGGGTTGCCCGGCTTGCCAGGGTCAAGAAAATGCATAATTTTCCCTTAAATAAAAGTAGGACAGGGCTGAGCCTGTCCTACACTTGTTACTTTGGTTCGATGTTACCGTTCTCGTCAGCGTGTTGTTCTTCTTCTTTTTTCTCGCCCAGGCTGTCGCGGAAGGCTTTCAACCCGGCGCCAAGTTCACCAAAGACTTTGCCAAAACGGCCAGGGCCAAACAGGATGATGATTATCACCAGGATAATCAGTAGTTCCCAGACACCAAGTCCAAACATAGTTTGCTCACTCCTTTAGCTGTAGATTTCGGGGCTCCAGGATTTTCCGTGAAGGGTGCCGCGGCGATTCCCAAATAGCCAGATAATCTTGATTATACCCGCCTCGGGCAGTGTCTATCAAGATTTGCGGCCAAAGATAACGCCTTCGATAATGCGGCCAATACGGCGCAGGATGGAGCGGATGGGGGCGATCCACGGGAACCATCCGAGCTTGACGATGCGGCGGGTGGCCTGCTTGGGGCCGGTCCACTCGGCGGCCAGGGCGCCCCAGGTGAGACCCGCGCCAAAACCAACGAAAACAACCTTGTCGCCAGGCTTAAGTTTGCCCTGCTGGACGGCCTCGACGGCAGCGATCGGGATGGAAGCGGTGGAGGTGTTGCCGTAGCGGTCGAGGTTGACCATGAATTTGTCCATCGGCATTTTCAGGCTGCGCGCGGCAGCCTCGATGATGCGCTGGTTGGCCTGATGCGGCACGATCAGCGACAGATCTTCAAGTTTCCAGCCGGATTTTTCGACCGCTTCGATGGTTGCGCCCGCCATGACGCGCGTGGCAAAGCGGAAAACTTCCTTGCCGTCCATGTGGATGAAGTGCATGCCGGTTCGCAAAGTCAATTCGGTGGTGGGGTTGCGCGAGCCGCCGGCGGGGATGGTGAGCAGATCGCCGCCGGAACCGTCTGAGTGCATGACCGCGCCATAAGCGCCGCCGATTTGCTCACTGGCCTGCAGGATAAAAGCCCCGGCCCCATCGCCAAACAGGATGCAAGTGTTGCGGTCTTTCCAATCGATAAAACGTGAAAGGGTCTCGGTGCCGATCACGAGCACGTTTTTGTTTGCGCCAGAGCGGATGGCCTGTGACGCCATGGTGAGACCATAGATAAAACCGGAACAGGCCGCCGAAAGATCGAAGGCCCCGGCTTTGGTCGCGCCAATCTTATCCTGGATGATGCAGGCGGTGGCCGGGAAGATGTGCTCGGGGGTCGAGGTGGCGCAGATGATCAAGTCCAGGTCGGTCGGGAGCAAATCGGCAACCTTCAGGGCGGCGATGGCCGCTTCTGCACCGAGAGAAGCCGAAGATTGACGCTCATCAGCGATACGGCGCTCACGGATGCCGGTGCGATCGCGAATCCATTCGTCATTGGTATCGACCATTTTGGAAATTTCATCATTGGTTAACACTTTGGATGGAACTGACATCCCCCATCCGATAATGTGTGCGTAAGGCATAAGAACTCCAATATCATTTTTTGGGGTTGCAAAATCTCGTAATTTCGCAACATAAGTCCAAAGTCTGGCCGCGGGGTGCTTCGCAAAGACTTTGGACTCCGGGGATATTACTCCCCAAATCGGCTAAAAACCAGGGTGGCGTTGTGACCGCCAAAGCCGAAAGAATTAGACATAATATGGCGCGGCGAGGCCACGCGCGAGTTGTTGGGGATGTAGTCCAGGTCACAGTTTGGGTCAGGATCGGTGTAGTTTATGGTCGCCGGCAGGATGTTGTGCTGAAAAACCAGGGTGGAGATCATGGCTTCCATTGCGCCCGCCGCGCCGATCATGTGGCCCGTCATCGACTTGGTTGAAGAGACCGCCACTTTATAGGCCTGCTCGCCAAAAACGGTCTTGATGGCGGCTGTTTCAGATTTATCGTTAAGCGGGGTGGAGGTGCCGTGGGCGTTGATGTAGCCAATCTCAGTCACATCCAGCCCGGCATCTTCTATCGCAATTTTCATACAGGTGGCCGCACCCGAACCGTTCTCTGCCGGAGCCGAGACGTGATAGGCGTCGTCAGTTGTGCCATAGCCGCTGATTTCAGCCAGGATGTTTGCGCCGCGCGCCCGGGCATGTTCGAGCGATTCGATCACCAGCATCACGCCGCCTTCACCCATCACAAAGCCATCGCGGGTCTTGTCGAAGGGGCGCGAGGCGGCCTGCGGGTCATCGTTCCGGGTCGAGAGGGCGCCCATGACGTTCATGCCCGCAATCGTAATCGGGACAATCGCGGCTTCAGCGCCGCCCGCCAGCATGGCGTCGGCTGCGCCGCGCCGGATCATCTCGGTCGCTTCGCCAATGGCGTTGTTGCCGCTGGCGCAGGCGGTCACGACGGCCATGTTCGGGCCGCGCACACCCAGATGGATGGCGGTCATCCCGGCAGCAGTATCCGAAATCATCATCGGAACGAGGAAGGGGCTGACGCGATCAGGCCCTTTTTCTGTCATCACGCCAACCTGCTCAGACAGGGTGCCGATGCCGCCGATGCCCGAGCCGACCACCACACCGACCCGGTCGCGGTTGGAATCGTTCACATCCAGCCCGGAATGGGCCAGCGCCTGCTGGGCAGCGGCCAGGGCAAACTGGGTGAAACGATCCATGCGGCGAGCTTCGCGGCTGCCAAACAAAGCAGCCGGGTCAAAATTTTTGACCTCGCAGGCAAACCTGGTCTTGTGCTGGCCGGCGTCGAAATGGGTGATCGGGCCAGCACCAGATTTCCCGGCCAGCAGCGCCTGCCAGGCTTCATCAACAGTATTCCCCAGCGGGCTGATACAGCCCAGCCCGGTAATCACAACACGTTTTCGCATGAACTTCTCCTGGTAAAAGGTATCTCAAGGTATAACACGAAGAAGACCAAAGGGAGGCGAAGGCGAATAAAAAAGGACAGGAAAGCTCCTGCCCTTTATATCTGTTGGTCACGCCGGTCACAACTTACGAAGTGCGCCCCAGGATTTGATCGATCTCTGCCATCTGACCGCTGTCGAGCGGGCCGAACTGCAAGGCTTTGCAGTTCTCCTCGACCTGTGCAACAGTTTTGAAGCCGGGAATCGGCACCGTCTGAGGACTGCGCGCCCAGATCCAGGCCAGTGCGCCCTGCGAGAGCGTCCGCCCGTTGCTGGTCAGCACATCGTGGATGGCGGCCAGCTTGTCCAGCCATTCCTGGGTCGGTTTGCCATTCTTGAAGCCGGGATGCCAAGCGGCGCTATGGCGGACGTCATCGGAAGCGAAGGTGCTCTCGGGGACAAATTTTCCGGTCAACAGACCCATGCCCAATGGCCCGCGGTTGATACTGGCCAGGTTAATCTGCTCACACAAGGCCAGCAATTCCATGTTGCCATCCAAAACGCTCAGTTGCTGCTGGACAACACTGCAATTCGGGGAGGTCGAGAACGCTTTAATCGCATCGGTTCGATCCGTGCTCCAGCCATAAGTGCGGATTTTTCCTTCGCGGACAAGTTCATCAAGCACATCGCGGGCTTGCAAGGCGCGTTCGATGCCCAGCCCCCAAACATGCAATTGGTAAACATCGATGTAATCCGTATCAAGGCGCCTCAAGCTGGCCTCGGCGTCAGCTCGAACCCGGCTGGCGACATCGCTATCTTCTTCCTTGCCGTCATAATTGAGGACCACCTTGGCAGCTTCATCGACCTGGTAACCGAATTTGGTCGCAATCACAACCTGGTCGCGGCGGCCTTTGAAAATCCGGCCCAGCAGCTTTTCGCTGTGTCCCGCGCCGTAATTGGCGGCGGTATCAAAAAAGTTGACGCCCAATTCCAGGGCACGCTGGATGGCGCGGGATGATTCGTTGTCATCAACAACGCTCCACCCAGCTTGTGAGCCATTAATCGTCCAGGGGCCGCCGACCGCCCAACAGCCCAGACCGAGAGCGCTAACTTCAATACCGGAACGTCCGAGAACACGAGTCATATGGTTTGGCATAGAAAAATCCTTTCTTGAATCAGGGGCAAGTTTACACCACAGGCAGGTGATAGTCCATCAATTCAAACGACATGGACTGGTACTGGCGCGGATGCTCAATTTCGAGGATGACCGCATCGATGGGCAAATCCATCGACCCGCCGCGCACGGGAATGCGCATATCGGTCAGCAGGTCGAGATAATCGCCGTCAGGAAGCTGCGCTTCGACCCGCCCATACTGGCCGCTGGCATTAAAAACGCCGTACAAACCTTTTCCCAGCCCAACCCAGGCCGCCTGGATGGCCGGTTCAGCGGACAGGAAAAACAGGTTGCCTTCCAACGCGGGGTGTTTCTTCAGCCCGGACAGGCGCGTCAGGAAGGGTTGCAGCTCATAGCTGCCCCATTCGACTTTGTCAATCTCGAACAACGAAGGCGTATGGGCTGCCGCAGCTTCCTGTCCGGCATAGATCAGGAATGCGCCGCGATTGAAGGCTTCGAAAGCCGTCCAGGCCAGGGCCTGGCTGCGGCTGGGAGCCAGTTTCAGGATGCGCAACTGGTCGTGATTTTCGACACAGCGTATTTTGACGAAGTTCTGGGGGTAGATTGCATCCTGGAAGCGCAACGCTTCGAGATAACGCTTGACCGGCACCACGCCGCGCACGGCCTGCTGGAAAATGGGCCAGATGTCGTAATCGTAGGTCAGATCGAAAGCGGCGTAGACTTCGCTGTCTGACAGGCCCGAAAGACCGTTCTCGCGGCGGTGGATGACAAAAGATGCGTGTACCGATTCGGCCAGCCAGATGACGCCTGGCTTGACCTTCTCGACCTCGGCGCGGGCCTCGAGCCAGAACTCCTGCGGTAGGAGCGAGGCCACGTCACAGCGAAAACCGTCCACCCCGAAAACGGCCCAGTCTTTGAGTGTTTCGATCAGATATTCAGTCAGGCCAGGGTGAGGGTGCTTCAGGTCGATCACGTCCGACCAATCCGGGACGGTGGTCACGGGTCGTCCGTGCGCGCCCTGGTGAAAGTACTCGGGGTGTTCAGCCACCAAAACGGAATCGTGGGCAGTGTGGTTGTAAACCACGTCGATCATCACTTTAAGACCCAGGCCATGCGCTTTTTCGATAAAACTGAAAAAATCCTGGCGCGTGCCGTATTCCGGATTGACCCCGCGATAATCCCGGATCGAGTACGGACAGCCCAGGTTGCCTTTTTTGTTCAGTTGGCCGATGGGATGGATCGGCATGAACCAGACCACATCCACGCCCAGGGCGCGAATGCGTTCCAGGTCGGCTTCCACTTCAGCAAATGTGCCCTTTGGACCATGATTGCGGACATAAACTTCATATATGACAAGGTTGCGGTATGAGACGGGAGTGTTTGCGGCCATTGATCGTGCCTTTTCTGAGCTAATAATATTTAGCGCTTCAAAATAAGATCATAAAATATTTATGACAAACCACTCCTATTTTAGGCAATAAAGCGTGTTTGGAGTGTAAACAATTTGCAAAAGTTGGGCTAAAATGAAGTTGCATGAATCCCTATTCCCACCTGGTGCTGGCGTCTCGCCTGCAAGCTGAAATCCGGCCCGCCAATCCAGCAGATTACTACTGGGGTACGGTTGCACCGGATCTTCGTTACACAGCCGGGCTGCGGCGCACCCAAACCCACCTGCCCCCGGAAAAAATCCTGGAATTTCGTGCCAGTTACCCGGAACTGAAATCCTTTATCGACGGTTATATGATCCACTGCCTGGCAGACGAGGTCGAGTTGTGGGCTTTGCTCGAAAAACGTTGGTTTCTGCGGCCCTTTATCCGCCACCTGCCGCTCAAACTGGCCCCAGTAATACTGGAAAGCTACCTGGTGGAGAAGAACCCCGTTACGGTCAGCATTTCGGGTCAGTCGAACCCCGTGCTCCAGGCGCTGGGCGTGAATGAAAATGCGATTCCGCCATTCCGTTCGCTGGTGGAACGCCTGATCAGCCAACCATCTTTTGAGTCGATCTTGCACCTGTTTCAAACCCTCGGACGGGGCAACCCAAATCTGCAAAAGTATATTGATGCCGCAGAGCAATTTAACCGCAACAAAATCGGCAAGAAGGCCCTGTACGCCTTAACCAACCCGCCGGAAGTGCTCCGCAGCGTCGAAAACTTTGTCCGTGAGCAGCCTGCATATATAAAAATTTCAGGAAAATGAAATGCCGCGAGGAAAAGGAATTATATGAATACACTGACGACCCAATCACCGCAACGTGGAACACACAACGTATGATCTCAGCAGCTATTCCTGACAGCCTGGCTCCCTTTTTCCAGGAGTATGATCTCTCCAGGCTCAGCCCTGAAAAGGATGCTCACACGATCATTGAGCGTACCCTGCAATACGGTAATCGCGCCGAATTGCGCTGGCTGTTTCATTCTTATGGCGAGCAAAAAATTCGCGCGTGGGTACAACATTTCGGACAGGAATGCCTGCCGCAACCCCATTACAATTTCTGGCAGCTCATACTGGAAACCCAACCATGACTCCCACTATCCATTGGAACACGATTAACGCAGACATGCGCCAGATATTGCACCGTTTCGGCCAAAGCAAAATAGCGGAGGAATTTTATCTTGCGGGAGGAACCGCGCTAGCTCTGCAAATCGGGCATCGCCACTCAGTAGATTTAGATTTTTTCTCCCCGACCCAGGATATTCCTGGCATTCGCCCACAGCTGGAAAATGCGCTGGGTGGTATCCTGGCCGATTCGGCCTGGGGCAACCTGGTCTACCTGGTTGAAAATGTGCGCGTTGGCTTTTATGGCTATGGATTCCCACTAGTTGCGCCCATTATCAGCGCCGAAAATATTCAACTTGCATCCATCGAAGATATTGCCCTGATGAAACTGGATGCCTTGCTCTCACGCGCATCTCGTAAAGACTTTTATGACCTGTATTTCATCGCCCAAATCATTCCTCTATCCCAGATATTTGCAAAAGCCCCGCAAAAATATCCATTTGTTCGAGATTTTGAATCCCAGGCAGTGAAACGACTGGTTTATTTTGAAAACGCCGAAAACGATAGTGATCCACTTCTCTTACAACCGGCATCATGGAACAACGTCAAAGATTTTTTTATCGAGGAAGCCAGGAAAATTGAGAAAGGCTGGTTCGAATGACCCTGCCCCTCGACACCATCCTCCCCGGCGACTGTATCGAAGTCCTCGCCCAACTCCCCGAAGCATCGGTGGACCTGGTCTTTGCCGACCCGCCTTACAACCTGCAACTGCAAAACGATCTCTACCGCCCGAATCACTCCAAAGTCGACGCGGTCGACGATGCCTGGGATAAATTCGGCAGTTTCGCCGAGTACGACTCCTTCACCCGCGCCTGGCTCTCGGCCTGCCGCCGGGTGTTGAAAGACAACGGCACACTGTGGGTTATCGGCTCATATCACAATATTTATCGCGTTGGGGCCATCCTGCAAAACCTGGATTTTTGGATACTGAACGATATCGTCTGGGTCAAAGACAACCCCATGCCCAACTTCCGCGGGGTGCGCTTCACCAACGCTCACGAAACACTCCTTTGGGCGCAAAAAACGCGCGGCGCAAAGTACACGTTCAACCATCAGGCCATGAAAGCCCTCAACGATGACCTGCAAATGCGTTCCGACTGGCGGCTCCCGCTCGCTACCGGCAAGGAACGCCTGAAAATAAACGGCGAGAAGGCTCACTCGACCCAGAAGCCCGAATCCCTGCTCTATCGCGCCCTGCTCTCGTCTAGCAACCCCGGCGATGTGGTGCTCGATCCGTTCTTCGGCAGCGGGACGACCGGCGCGGTCGCAAAAAAACTTGGCCGCCACTTCATCGGCATCGAGCGCAATCCGGTATATGTGGATGTCGCCCTTCAGAGGATTGCCGCCATCGAGCCGAGTCCGGCTGAAAGCCTGGCACTGCCCAACAAACGCAGCGCGCCACGCATCCCGTTTGGAACGCTGCTCGAAAACGACCTGCTGCGCCCCGGCGATTTGCTCTACTACGCAAAAGATGAATCAGTTACCGCCACGGTGCGGGCAGACGGAAAACTCGTCAGCGGCGCGTTGACGGGGTCGATCCACAGCCTGGCCAAAAGCCTGTCCAAAGGCGCGCCGATCAACGGCTGGGAGGCCTGGCTGGTAAAGAACGAAAAAAGTGAGAAAATATTGATCGAGACATTAAGGCAAAAGATCCGGGATGAACAATCGTCCCGGCCCAAACAGGAACCAGAATGCCCCTGAACTCCCAGGCCCACACAACCAAAAGGCGCGCGCTTGGACTGATCCTGGCGGGCTGGCTGATCTTGCTCCTGGCGGCGCTTGTGCTGGTAACGACCCAAAACGTGCGCGCTGCCGGCGACGAGCCGCCCGGCGATACCGAGCCTGATTCCGCGAGCATCGATTCCCGGCTCGCCAAACCCGTTCTGCCCGACCAGCCAGGCATGGCAGACCACGGCGCAGTCAAATATTGGGGTGTATGCCTGGCCTGTCATGGCGATGTCGGCCAGGGACTGACCGACGAATGGCGCGAAGCCGGTTTTGGCGAGGACATGAACTGCTGGCAGTCCAAATGCCACTCCCCGAACCACCCACCGCAAGGCTTTGAGATACCGCGTTACGCGCCAGCCGTCGTCGGGCCGGGGACGCTTCAGCGCTTCACCACGGCCAGTGAGCTGAGGAACTATTTATACGAGAAAATGCCCTGGTGGGACCCCGGCGCACTGACCGAAGACGAATCCTGGAACCTGACAGCCTTCCTGCTGCGTGAAAACGGGGTGCTGCCAAAAGAGACCGGGTTTAACATCGCCGAGGCGGCGCTTTCACCCGTTCATGTGCCCATCCGTGGTGCGCAGGCCTCCGAACGCGCAGGCGGGCTGACGCTGGCAGCGCTGCTCGGGCTGGCGGTCCTCGTCACGGTCGCTGGGAGCAGATTCTCGAACGATACGCCGGTCCCCGGCACACGCCCCAGCTTTTTCGATCACCTGCACCCGCCATCCATCCCCCTGCAGCAAGCGCGCTGGCGCTATACCCTCGGCGCAGGCGGGTTGTCGGTATTCCTGGTGCTGATCTTGCTCATCACCGGCACCCTGGAAATGTTCTTTTACATCCCCACACCCGAACAGGCCGGGCCGAGCATCCAGGCGATCACATTTTCGGTGCCTTTTGGCGCGCTGACCCGCGGATTACACTTCTGGGCCGCCCAGGTGCTCATCATCGTGGCGGGCATCCATCTTTTGCGGGTGGTTTTCACCGGCTCCTTTGTGCCGCCGAGGCGCTTCAACTACCTCCTGGGCATGCTCCTGTTTGTTTTGCTGCTTTTCTTCAACTTTACCGGCTACGTGCTGCGCTGGGATGAGGGCATTCGTTGGGCGCTGCTGGTGGGCACCAACCTGCTCAAAACCATCCCGTTTGTCGGCGAACAACTCTACGGCTTTGTCGTCGGCGGCAGCCAGCCCGGCCCGGCCACCCTGACGCGTTTCTATGCCTGGCATATTTTCGGGTTGACGCTGGTTTCCGCTGTTTTGATTGGATGGCACATCTTTCGCGTGCGCCGCGACGGGGGAATCTCCGCGCCGCCCCCGGAGCTGCGTCTTGAGCCCCGGCGCTTACCCCGCTTTGAGCTGGTCCGCCGCGAAGTTCTGGCGATGCTGGTCGCCCTGTTCGCTCTGATCCTCGTCGGACAGTTGATTCCCCCGCCCTTGAAAGCTCCCATCGCGGAGGCCAGCGCCAGCAGCCCGCTGCTGGATGTCAACGCTCCCTGGTTTTTCCTGTGGGTACAGCAGCTACTGCGCTTTGGCGACGCCTTCTGGATGGGTATTGTCATCCCGTTGGCGGCGCTGGCTGTGCTGGTCGCCATCCCTTACATTTTTCCATCCATCCCGGATGAACAAAAAGGGCGCTGGTTCCCACGCGCCGGGCGGGTTGCGCAAGTTATCGTCGCTGCCATGGCCCTGGGCTGGCTGGCGCTCACTATTTTGGAATTGGTCAGGTAAACATGTCATCGATCTCTCGTCGTGATTTTCTCCGTCTGGCAAGCCGCGGGCTTTTAGGGCTGAGCGGCCTGCTGGGTTTGGCCGGTATTCTGCGCTTCCTGAGCTACAATCCCCAACCCCCGCCGCCCAAACGCTACGAAATCGGCTCCGCAAGCGATTACCCACCCAACTCCCGGACGGTGGATGCCTCCATCCCGGCCCTGATCATCCGCAGCCAGGCTGAGTTTCGCGCCATTAGCATGGTTTGTACGCATCTCGGCTGCAATGTGGAAGCGAAATCTGACGGCTTTGTCTGCCCCTGTCACGGGTCGTGCTACAATTCCGCAGGTGAAGTTACAGAAGGCCCGGCCCAAAGCGCGCTAGACACGCTCAAAGTCGAACAAACAGCCGACGGCCGTCTCATCGTCTACAAAAACTAATCCATTCAGCAAGGAGTTCCCCATGAACCTTACCCTGCACGTTAATGGAATCGATCACACGGTCGATTGCGCCCCGGCTGAACCTTTACTCGCCACCCTGCGCCAACTCGGCTTTTTCAGCATCAAATTCGGCGACGAGCAAGGGCTCTCCGGCTCAGACACCGTCATCCTGGATGGGAAACCGGTCAATGCCGGACTGCTGCTGGCCGCGCAGGCCGAAGGGCATAAAATCGCCACACTTGAAGCGCTCGGCGAACACCCCGAGCAGGGCTGGCGAAAAACGGACGGACTGCATCCGCTCCAAAAAGCCTTCATCGAAAGCGGCGCCATCCAGTGCGGATACTGCACCCCGGCCCAGATTTTGGCCGCCAAGGCCCTGCTGGAGAAAAACCCCAACCCCAGCGAAGCTGAAGTCCGCGAGGCGATTGCGGGCGTGCTGTGCCGCTGTACAGGCTATCTTAAGCCGGTGCAGGCGGTGATGGAAGCAGCGAAGGTGATGCGCGGTGATGCGGGATTCGATATTCGAAAATTGATATTGGGAAGCGGCGAACCCCCTTCAACCGATCCCCAATTCTCGAATAACGATTGGTCGAATATCGCTACCCGCACCCTTCCTAAAATAGTGGTTGCCCCGGAAACCAAAACCTACCAGACCGTCGGAAAATCCGAAATCAAGGTGGACGCCGTCAAACTGGCGCAGGGCAAACCGGCCTTTGCCGCCGACATCGAACCGCGCGCCCTGCTGCACGCCAAAGTGCTGCGCTCGCCGCACGCCCATGCCCTGATCAAACGAATCGACGCATCCAAAGCGCGCGCGCTGCCTGGCGTAGCCGCCGTGCTGACCTGGCAAGACGTTCCGCGCGTGGTATATTCCACCGCCGGGCAGTCAGACCCAATCCCAGGGCCGTTGGATTGCTTCTCGCTGGATAAAAAAGCCCGCTTCGTGGGCGACCGGGTAGCCTTTGTCGCCGCTGAAACGCCCGAAATTGCCGAAAAAGCCCTCCGCCTGATCGAGGTCGAATACGAAATCCTGCCTGCAATTTTGGATATGCGCGAATCGATG
>JAKLPV010000025.1 GCA_022013685.1 Anaerolineae bacterium | reverse complement strand
GTCTGGGTGGCGCGGACGGTGGCGTCCAGCGCGGCTTTGCCGCCGGCTTCGTAGTAGGGGAAGTAGTAGCTGTTGATCTGGGTCTCGTCCACGCTGGCTGTGGCAACCCGGTATTCGCGGCTCATCGAGAGGGCAAAGGTCCGCCCGGCCTTGAGGCTGTAGGTGCTGGATGTATCGTCAGACTGGGTGATGAATCCGCTGGCGGCGACCACCGGCGCGCGGGCAGGGTCGTTGAAAGTCAATTTAAGCTCGAAATCGGCCAGGTCGTAAACCAGGTGCTCGCCGTAGAACCAGGGATCACTGAGCACCCAGCCATCCTCGTAGGGCACGATGAAGGGGTACCAATCAACCAGGTTAAGTTGATTGGTCGTATAGCCAAAAATATCCGGGCGGACGAGATTTGGGTCGGGGTTGGGATTGTGGGCGGGCAGGCTGAGCGTGTAGTTAATCTGGAGCGTGATCTCGGCTTCTGGTGGGAGCGCATCGGGCAGTTGCACGCTCAGCTTTTGGCCGTCCAATTTGTATTCGGGTTCGAGCAGGTCGAAGATGGTCAGCTTTTCGATGCGGAAAACGCCGACCCACAGGTTGGGAACCACTGCCAGCACCAGGTTGTCCAACGGGATGCCGGTGTTGTTTGTGTAGCGAATGGTCTGGGCAACCGCAATCGTTTTTGTGTTGTAATTGATGAGTGTGTCGAGCAGGTAGTGCGGCAGAACGAATGCCGCGGGTGCCTGGGGCGCAGGCGTCTCGGTCGGGGCGGGCGTTTCGAGGGCGCCGAGTTCTGGAAGCGGCGTCAGGGCCAGATCAGGCGGGTTTGTCGGCGAGGCGGCTCCCAGGGGAGTCAGCGTCGCGTTTTGGGCCAGGGTTGCGGCCGGAGTAATGGTGACAACGCCGGGGCCGGGCAGGCAGGCGCTCAAAAGAAGTATTCCAAAAAGAAAGAGTAGGGTTAGTTTTTTCATCGGTAGTAAAAGTAGGTGCGAATCAGGTCGTCGGCATTGGCGGTGTGGTCGGCCAGGACGGCGAAGAAGGTATCGGCGGTGGCGATGCGCCCCCGGTGGCGGGCATAGTAATCGCGCAGGAAGGCGAAGAAGGCTTCGTCGCCGATGCGGCCGCGCAGATCGTCCAGAAAGAGCGCGCCGCGCAGGTAAACGGCGTTGACATAGGCGCGGAAGGAGCCGGTGTTGTAGATGCGCGTATCTGCATAGCCGCTCGGGCTATAATAACGGATGCGGACGTTGTACCACCAATTGAGCAGACTGGGGTAGTTTTCCTCGTAAAAGATGTGTTCGGCATAGGTGCACAGGGCCTCGTCCAGCCAGGGTTCGAGGGCCTGGTCGTTGGAGACGCCGCCAAACCACCACTGGTGGGCGGTTTCGTGGATGCCGATCATGACCAGGTCGTTGGCGGCGGTTCCGTCGTAGTTGGCGTAAAAACTGCTGGCCAGGAAGTACAGGCCGTCCGATTCCAGGCCGTCGTTCAGGTCGGTCTCGACGATCGCCAGGCTGGTGTGCGGATAGGGGCCGAAGGCATTCTGATAGGTGCGGATGGCGGCCTGGGTTTCTTGCAGGATGCGCTGGCCGCCGTTGTAGTGTTCGGGAAAATAATAAGATGTAACGGTAATGCCGTTTTCTTCGCTGCTGTTAACCTGGAAATCGTAGCTGGCCGAGAGCGTGAAGGTGCGCGCGCCTTTGTGGACGTAGCGCAGGGTGTTGCCCTGCTCGAAGATCGGGGCGCTGGCCGCAACAATCGGTGGGTTGGCGTCTGCAAAGGTGACGCCGATGTAGAAATCGGCCAACGGGTAGGCAAAGTTTTCGCCATAGGTCCAGGGCTCGCTCAAGATCCAGCCCTGGCCGGGAAAATAGGGTGGGATGAAAGGAAACCAGTCGATCAGGTTGGTCTGGCGGGCGGTGTAGCCGAAATTCTGGTAAGTGCCTGAACTGTAGGGCAGGGCCAGGTTGTATTTCAGCCCGATGCGCAGGCTCTCACCCGAAGCGAGCGGCGCGGGCAGCGGCAGGGTCAGGGTTTGGCCGGAGAGGCTGTGATTGCTGACAGGCTGGTCGTTCACCGTGAGCGAAGTCAGCGCGAAGGTTCCGCGCCACAGGTTGGGGTTGACTGCCAGCAAAATGGTGCTGAGCGTTTCGCCGCTGCGGTTGGGGTAGGTGATTTCCTGGGCAACGGTCAGGCTGCGTCCGGCATAATCCCACAGGGTGTTGATGTTGTAGGTGATGGCGTCAAGTGTCAGGTGCGAGGTGTCGGGTAGATTGGGTGTAACCTCGAAGCCTGATTGCAGCGCGGTGCTGGTTGGCGGCGCATGGGTGGCCGTCAGCGTTGGGGCGGCGGTCGGGCTGGGCGTTGCGCTGGGCGGGATGGGCCAGGTTGGGGCGGGGGTGGCCTGTCCCGGCTGGAAGGGGGTCAGGGTCGGCGCGCTTTCGGCAGTGACGAAGTAGTAGGGCTGGGATGCATTCAAGATGGGCGCGCAGGCCGAGAGAATCAAGAGAAGCAGGATTACCAGCGCAGTCCAAAGTCTCCCGACTTTGGACTGCCCGGCAAGCAGATGAATCCGTTTGGGTGGGTTTGTTTGACTGCCGGCCTGCCTGGCGAATTGCGTTGCGTGCCCTGGCAGGTTTTCTATTTTTACGAGGCCCGTTAAGGCGGACTGGTTTTGTGTGTCGCTGCGCATTGTTTGATTATACTGAAAAGTCAGATACAATTTGCAGATGTCTTTCGATGACTTTCTCCATCATTTGCGGCAGGACGGACTGACCGCGCCGAATGTCTCACACTGGCAGGTTTTCCCCGCGCGGGCGGCGGATCTGCGCCCCCTGCCGCCGGAGCTTCCCCGGCCTTTGTTTGAATCGCTGGCGAAGAGCGGAATCCAGGCCCTCTACAGCCACCAGGCCGAGGCCTGGGATGCGGCGCAGCGTGGCGAGAACATCGTCCTGGCGACGGGCACGGCATCCGGCAAGACCCTGGCCTATAATCTGCCGGTTCTGGCGACGCTGACGGAGAATCCGCTGGCGCGCGCCTTGTATCTCTACCCGACCAAGGCCCTGGCCCAGGATCAGTTTTCGGCCATCAGTGAGCAGTTTTCAGTACCGGCGGCGATTTATGACGGCGACACGCCAACCTCCCAGCGTAAAGCGGTGCGCGAGAAGGCGCGCATCATCCTGTCCAACCCGGATATGCTCCATACCGGCATTCTGCCGCACCACACCAACTGGAGTGAGTTTTTCCGCAATCTCAGGTTTGTGGTCGTCGACGAATTGCATATCTATCGCGGTGTGTTTGGTTCGCATGTTGCCAACGTGCTCCGGCGCCTGAAGCGCATCGCCGCCTTTTATGGGGCGACCCCGCAGTTCATCCTGACTTCGGCCACGATCGGCAACCCGGCCGAGATGGCCAGACGCCTGATCGAAGCCCCGCTGACCTTGCTCGAGCGTGACGGTTCGGCGCGCGGCGAAAAGCATTTCCTGATCTACAACCCGCCCGTGGTGGACGAGGCTCTCGGCCTGCGCAAATCGTCTGTGCAGGATGCGGTCCGGCTGGGCAAGGAATTGCTGGCGGCCGATGTCCAGACCGTCGTTTTTGCCCGTTCGCGGCGCAGCGTGGAATTTCTACTCAGCTATCTTCCCCAGCATCCTTTTTCAGGGAAGGTGGGGGAGGGCCGGGGAGGGGGCGCTATCCGCGGCTACCGCTCGGGTTACCTGCCCGCCCACCGGCGTGAGATCGAGCAGGGGCTGCGCTCCGGCGAAGTGCGCCTGGTGGTGGCGACCAATGCCCTCGAACTGGGCATCGACATCGGCGGGCTGGGCGCGGCCCTGCTGGTGGGCTATCCAGGCTCGGTGGCTTCCACTTATCAGCAGGCCGGTCGCGCCGGTCGTGGGGACGCTCCGGCGGTTTCAATCCTGCTGGCCTCGCCCGCCCCGCTCGACCAGTTCCTGGCCCATCACCCCGAATACCTGTTTGGCCGCTCCCCCGAACAAGGGCTGATCAACCCCGATCATTTGCTGATCCTGCTCAACCACATCCGCTGCGCGTTGTTCGAACTGCCCTTCGGTGTGAACGAGGGCTTTGGCAGTTTGCCGGCTGAGACAGTTCAGGAATACCTGCAAGTCTTGTCTGCGGGCGGAGAAGCGCACGAAGCGCTTGAAAAAACCTTCTGGATGTCTGAAGCTTATCCCGCGGCGGCGGTTTCGCTGCGCTCGGCTTCGCCGGAGAATGTGGTTCTGCAAACCGAGGAAGAGGACCGGGCGCGCCTGCTGGGCGAAGTCGACCGCGAATCTGCGCCCTGGATGGTGCATCCAAAGGCGGTTTATTTGCACGAAGCCCAGCAGTATTACGTTCAGGAGCTTGATCTTGAAGCCGGGCGCGCAACGCTGATCCCGGTCGCGCTCGATTATTTTACCGAGCCGCTCAAAGAAACCTCGGTCACGGTCTTGTCGGTCGTGGCCGAAGCGCCCCAAAAGGCCTGGGGCGAAATCCAGGTCACGAGCCAGGTGACGGGCTTCCGCAAGCGGGCCTGGGTCGGCGGAGAGATCCTCGGCCAGGAGCCGCTCGATTTGCCGCCGAGCGACCTGCAGACGACCGGCTACTGGCTCTCCATTTCGGAAGAAACTGTCGAGTCGCTCAGCCGGGCCGGGTTGTGGACCAATTCTCCCAACGAGTATGGCCCGGAGTGGCCGAAGATCCGTGAGCGCGTCCGTACCCGGGACGGATTCCGCTGCCAGGTGTGCGGCGCGGCCGAGGGTCAGCGCCAGCACGATGTCCATCACAAGACGCCCTTTCGCTTCTTCATGCGCGCTTCGGAATATCCTGAAAAAGCCCGGGCTGCAGCCAACAATCTGTCTAACCTGACCACGCTTTGCCACGAATGCCATAAGAAGGCTGAAACCAACGTCCGTGTGCGCAGCGGGCTGGCCGGGCTGGGCTATGTGCTCGCCAGCCTGGCGCCGCTCTTCCTGATGTGCGATTCGGATGATCTCGGGCTGCACATCGAGCCGGAGGCCTTTGCCATCAACGGTTTGCCCTCGCTGGTGCTCTACGACCAGGTCCCGGCCGGGATCGGCTTCAGCGAGCGCCTGTTCGAACTGCACCAGGAACTGCTGGCGCGCGGGCTGGAACACGTCAGAGCCTGCCCGTGCGAAGATGGCTGTCCGTCCTGCGTTGGGCCGGGCGGGGAAAATGGGCTGGGCGGCAAGGCCGAGACCCTGGCGTTGTTGAAGCAGTTGGTGGGGTGATAGCTATTTATGAACAAGGACATTGCTACGCTAGATGCCCAAGCGAAAAGAGTCGAGATAGAATGCCCGTGGCTGTGATTTTGCGTGTTCATGCTCTTATAAAAACCATAATTTGCGACCCGGACGGGTATAGCAAAAATCCCGTTCGGCATGAAACGGGATTTTTCGTTTTCAGTTTGTTGTG
This sequence comes from Anaerolineae bacterium, assembly GCA_022013685.1. Lineage (GTDB taxonomy): Bacteria > Chloroflexota > Anaerolineae > Anaerolineales > Villigracilaceae > UBA8950. The sequence goes on along the minus strand of JAKLPV010000025.1, from coordinate 19,512 downwards.
TATGCAATGGTCTCGATAGGACAAAAGCGCCCTTTTGAACTAAACGGCTATTGCCTGCCCATACAACTGGTCGCGGATTTGTTTGACGCGGTTGCGCAGGCGGTCGTCGCGCTCGATCACGTCACTGATTTTTTCGATGGCATACATGACGGTGGTATGGTCTCGCCCGCCGAGTACTTCGCCGATCTGGGGCAGGGAAGCATCGGTTTCCTGCCGCAGCAGGTACATGGCCACTTGGCGCGGTTCGGCGATTTTTTGCGAGCGGTCGCGCCCGAGCAGGTCGTCAACCGAGGTGTTCCAGGCGCGGGCCACCAATTCGATCAGCTTGGACGGCTGGATGTTGCGATTTTGCGGCAGCAGGTCGATCAGGGCGGTCTCGGCCAGTTTGGCGGTCAGCGGCGCACCGCTCAGGTCTGAGAAGGCGACGATGCGGTTGAGCGCCCCTTCCAACTCGCGGATGTTGGACTGTACCCGGCGGGCGACCATGTCCATCACATCATCGGGAACCTGGCGGCCCATTTTTTCGGCTTTGTAGCGCAGGATGGCGGTGCGAGTCTCAAGATCGGGGGCTTGCACGTCAGCGCTCAGGCCCCACTCGAAGCGTGAACGCAGCCGGTCTTCAAGCGTGACCATGGCGCGTGGCGGACGGTCGGAAGAGACGATGATCTGCTTGTCCTGTCCGTGCAGGGTGTTAAAGGTGTGGAAAAATTCTTCCTGGGTCGATTCTTTGCCGGCGATGAACTGGATGTCGTCGATCAGTAAAACGTCAATCGAACGATATTTTTCGCGGAAGGAGGGCGTGGTATGGGTGCGGATGGATTGGATCAGGTCGTTGGTAAACTCTTCAGAAGAGACATACAGCACACGCAGTCCGCGGGCGTGACAGGCGTTGCCGATGGCGTGCAGCAGGTGGGTCTTGCCCAGTCCGACCCCGCCGTAGAGGAAGAGCGGGTTGTAGGCGCGGGCCGGTTTTTCGGCCACGGCCAGGGCGGCGGCGTGCGCCAGGCGGTTGTTTGCGCCGACAACGAAGGTCTCGAAGGTGTAGCGCGGATTGAGGGTGGTGGAGCGCTGAATAACGGGATCAGTTTCGAGTGAGTCCGATTCTGCGCCCGCTTCATTAACGGTACCTGCTTCGGGTTTGGAATCGTGCCCATTGCTGACGACAAATTCGACATCCACCGGGCGGTTTAACATCCCGGAGAGCAGGCGGGTGGCAGTGCTTTGCAAACGGTTTTCCAGCCAGTCACGGGCATAAGCGTTGCGCACACCGATGGTGACAAGGCTTTGCTCCAGGTTGAGCAGCTGTGTGTCGCGTACCCAGGTATCAAAGGAAGCGCGCGGCATTTCCATTTGTAGTTGTCCGAGCACTGATTGCCAGGCCTGTTCTGCATTCATGTATTGCTCCTGTCAACAAGATGTGTGGAACTGAACCCTCTGCGGTTAATTTGCAGAGGGCGTCGTGATTTTGTTCTTGTACGCCAATACTTCTCAGGGAGTCGGGCTGGGGCAAGTGGGAGTTGCCACAATTGACTGCCCACATTCTAGCAGAAGAAAGACCACTTTGCCACACGCCAAACCTACGCAACCTTAAAAGAATTGTTTTTTTTAAGATGGTGAAACCTTAAAGAATTGAAAAACTTGTTCGGGTGAATCCGCCTTTAAACAGAACAAAAGTTTCAGCCAAGAAGGGCTTGGCTAAAAAATTACCCCCCATATATGGGGGGATGTTGTCAAAAAAGACAGTTTTTTCGAGATATACGTTAAAAAATTGAACGGCCATAACGGTTGTGTTGGCCGCTCGTGAAACCTTGATTCTGAGCACTCCCAAATCGAATCCCGAATATTAACAACAAGTTAATGGGATTTTCCGTTTGGAACCCAGACCAGGATGGATGTGCCCTCGCCAAGCACTGAGAAAAACTCCACATCGCCGCCGACCTGGTGGGCGCGGGTATGCATGTTCGACAGGCCATGCCCGAGGGACATGCTCATCTTTTGCATGTCAAAACCTTTGCCGTTATCGCGGATCTCTAGCATGACCCGTTCGGGAGTTTTCCAGACACTGACTTCGATTTTCTTGGCGGCGGCGTGCTTGGCGGCATTTGCCAGGGCTTCCTGGCAAATATGAAAGAGGGCCAGTGAATGGCTTTTGGGCAGGTCGGCCAGGTCTTCGGATGCCCCGCTCAGGGTGGCCTCGGCCAGGGTGTTGGCGCGATATTCAACCGTCAGGCGTCTCAGGCCGTCCATCAGGTTTTCGTCGCCCAGTTGGCGCGGGCGCAGGTCGAGAATATAGGTACGAATATCGCGGATGGTGTGATTGAGGCTGTTGATGGCTTGCTGGATGCGGTCCGCGGCGTGTTTGGGGTCTTCGTCGGCCAGCAGGCGGGCGTGTTCGAGCACCAGCCCGACCCCGTAGATGGACTGAATAATGCCATCGTGCAAATCCATGCCAATGCGGTCGCGTTCTTCGAGCACGGCCAGGCGGCGGGCGTCATCGTGCAGGCGCGCATTTTCAATCGCCAACCCGGCCCAGTTGCCGACGGCGGTCACCAGTTGCACATCGTGGTCGTCTATCGGCAGGTTGCTGCGTGTGATCGCGCTGAGCACGCCGATCGTGCTGCCGGCAGAAGAAAGCGGGATGCAGGCCAATTGCCGGAACCCGGCCTGGATGACCGCCGGGCGCACATAGCGGACATCGCGCGCCAGATCGCGGCTCAAGATCGGTTCGCCGCTCTGGGCAACCAGCCCGACAATGCCCTCGCCGATCTGGATCCGGTCGCGGGTCCAAAAGGCGTCGGCGGCCTGGCCGTTGTGAAGTGCCATGCGCAGGGTTTGTTTGTCTTCTTCGAGCAGGAAAATCTCGCCCGCTTCCACTTTCAAGTATTCCATCACCTGCGCCAGGGTTTGGGTCAGGATCTGATCCAGTTTCAATGAAGAAGTCAGGGTTTCGGCAATGTTGTTAAGCAGGGCCAGGTCCTGGTTGCGGCGGGTCAGGGCGCGGTCGCGTTCGCGCAGGTCATCGTACAGGCGCGCGTTGTGCAGCGCCACCGCCGCGTAAGCCGCCAGCATCTGGATGATCTGTTCATCGTCACGGGTGAATTCAGGCGCATCCAATTTTTCGGTCAGGTAAATCTGGCCGAGCTGCACATCCCCATAGCGGATCGGCACGCCCAGGAAAGAGCGCATGTGTGGGTGATTTTTGGGGAAACCGACGCTGCGGAAATCGGCCTGGATTTCTGGCACGCGCAGGGTTTCATCGGTGTTCATTAACGCGCCAAGCAGGCCGCGTCCCATGGGCGGGTGCGGAATGCGCCGAATTTCATCGCCGCTCATACCCACCGAAATGAATTTTTTCAGCTTTCCATCATCATCCAAAACCCCCAGAGCCGCATAACGCGCATCAACCTGCTCACATGCCACCGCGGCAATGCGTTCAAGCAGGGATTCAATCGAAATGTCATCTACCAACGTCAGACTGGCCTGATGCAAGGCAATCAAACGCTCTTCCAACTGCTGTCGCGTTAGAAGCATGTATATCTCCTTCGTAGAAAATATTCTACCCTACAGGCCAGATTCGGACAAGTTGATAGGTTTTGCCAGAAGGCGACTGTAAAATAACTGTAAAGTAAAAATCATCCCCTTTTTAGGATAAAACATGCCATCATCGCGCATTCCTGGCTTTTACAACCTGTCCCTGGCCGAACGCCTGGCCCAAGCCGCTGCTGCCGCGGACCAGAATCCCGAAACGCTTGCCCCCTGGACGAGCGGCGGACTCTCCCCTGAAGCCGCCGACCACATGATCGAGAATGTCATTGGCTTGCACAGCCTGCCCGTTGGCCTGGGGCTGAACTTTCTGATCAATGGACGCGAGGTGCTGGTGCCCATGGCGGTCGAGGAGCCTTCAGTGGTGGCCGGGGCCTCGTTCATGGCCAAATTGGCTCGCGCTGGCGGCGGGTTTAGCGCTACGACCACAGACCCATTGATGATTGGCCAGATGCAGGTTATCAATATCGCCAACCTGCACGAAGCGAAATTCAAAATCTATGAGCAAAAAGTCGAACTGCTGGCCCTGGCCGATTCAATCGATCCGGTCCTGAAGAAATTTGGCGGCGGCGCGCGCGACCTGGAAGTGCGCACCATTGAAGACTCAGCGATTGGCGGATTTCTTGTCATCCATCTCATCTATGATGTGCGCGATGCAATGGGCGCGAACGCGGTCAACACGGCCTGTGAACGCCTGGCCCCGCAGGTCGAGCGGATCACTGGCGGCAAAGTTCATTTGCGGATTTTGTCGAACCTGGCCGACCGGCGAATTACGCGGGTGCGCTGCACGGTTCCGGTAAACGAGTTGGCCTTTGGCGATTTCTCCGGTGAAACTGTCCGCGATGGTATCATCGCCGCCTACGCCTTTGCCGCTGTCGACCCGTACCGCGCCGCGACCCACAACAAAGGCATCATGAACGGCGTCGATGCGGTTGTGCTTGCGACCGGCAATGACTGGCGCGCCATCGAAGCCGGGGCGCACGCCTACGCTGCCCGCTCCGGGCAGTACACCAGCCTGTCAACCTGGGGAAAAGATGCCGAAGGCAACCTGGTTGGTACGCTCGAAATGCCAATGGCGGTCGGGATCATTGGCGGGGCGACCAAAGTCCATCCGGCGGCCAAGGCGGCTATTCAATTGATGGGTATCAAAACCGCCTCCGAACTGGCCGAGATCATTGTCTCGGTTGGGCTGGCCCAAAACATGGCCGCTCTGCGCGCCCTGGCGACCGAAGGTATTCAGCGCGGACACATGTCGCTGCATGCCCGCCAGGTGGCGGTGGCGGCGGGCGCTCAAGGCGAGATGATCGAAAAAGTCGCAGCCCAAATGGTGGCGGAGAAAACCGTCCGCATTGACCGGGCCGAAGAAATTTTAAAAGAAATGAAATAATCCAACCAATTTGTAGGGGCGATTCGCGAATCGTCCCTACAGGAGATATAAACAATGCCAAACACACTACTCAAACCCAATCGCCCCGTCGGCATTACCGGCTACGGAGCCTATGTGCCGCGTTATCGCATCGCCGCCAAAGAAATCGCCCGCGTTTGGGCGGGCGGCAAGGCCGGCGGACTGCCGATCAAGGAAAAAGCCGTGCCCGGCCTGGACGAGGACGTGATTACCATGTCCATCGAGGCGGCGCGCAGCGCCATGGCGCGCTCTGAAATCCAGCCCAGCGACCTGCGCGCGGTCTGGGTTGGCTCGGAATCGCATCCGTACGCGGTCAAACCAACCTCGACCGTGGTAGCCGAAGCGATCGGCGCGGTTCCGCACGTCCAGGCCGGGGACTGGGAATTTGCCTGCAAGGCCGGCACCGAAGCAATGGTGGCGGCAATCGGCTTTGTCGGTTCGGGCATGGCCGAGTACGCCCTGGCGATCGGCATGGACACTGCCCAGGGCAAACCCGGCGACGCGCTCGAATACACTGCCGCGGCGGGCGGCGCGGCCTTCGTGCTGGGTCCGGCGGAGAACGCCCTGGCGACCATCAATGCCACCTATTCCTACGTTACCGACACACCTGATTTCTGGCGGCGCGAATACCAGAAATATCCCGAGCATGGCGTCCGTTTTACCGGCGAACCAGCCTATTTTCAGCACATTACTTCCGCAGGCAAGACCATGATGGACGAATTGGGCCTGACCGCCAAAGATTACAAATGGGCGGTTTTTCACCAGCCCAATACCAAATTCCCGCAAAAGGCCGGCCAAATGCTCGGCTTTACTCCCGAGCAAATCGCTCCCGGCTTGCTTGTAACGGTTATCGGCAATACTTATTCGGGCGCAGCCATCATCGGACTGACTGCCATTCTGGATATCGCCGAACCCGGCGACCGCATCCTGCTGGTTTCCTTCGGCTCCGGCGCAGGTTCGGATGCGATGGACATCACCGTGACCGACAAAATTACGACCCGGCGTGACAAAGCCCTCAAAACCCAAGAATACATTGCCCGCCGAACCGAGATCGACTACGCCACTTATGCCCGCTATCGCGGCAAGATTACGATGAAGTAAACATTTGGCGATTTGTGATTGGGTGATTGAGTGATTAAAAATCACAAAATCACCCAATCACCAAATCACGAAATCACGGAGTTTTCATGACAGACGTTGTAATTGCAGGGATCGGCCAGACGGCCATCAATGAACATTGGGACAAAAGCCTGCGCCAATTGGGCGTCGAGGCCATTCAGGCTGCCATCCACGATTCGGGTGGTTTGCAACCGCAGGCCCTTTTTGCGGGCAACATCTTTTCGGCCAGCCTTTCAAGACAGGCCCATGTGGGCGTTTTGTTGGCCGACTTTGCCGGTTTGCGCGGTATCGAAGCGGTCACGGTCGAGGCCGCGGGCGCATCTGGCGGCGCGGCCTTGCGTCAGGGCTATCTCGCCATCCAAAGTGGCATGGCAGATGTAGCCGTGGTGGTTGGCGTCGAAAAAATGACCGACGTGATCGGCGCGGCAAGCGAAACGGCATTGGCAACGGTCTCAGACAGCGATTTTGAAGCGGTGCAGGGGTTGACCCCTGCCGGCCAGGCTGCCCTCTTGATGCGCCGTTATATGCACGAATATCACGTCCCGGCAGATGGGTTTGCCGGGTTTGCCCTGGCGGCTCATGCGCATGGGGCGGGCAACCCGCGGGCCATGTTCCGCAGAGCCATCAATGCTGAGACGTATGCCAGGGCCGAAATGGTCAGTGAACCGCTCAATATGTTCGATGCCGCTCCCAATGCGGATGGCGCTGCCGCGCTCATCCTTACCCGTCGCTCGCTCATGCCCAAGGATTTTAAGCATCCGCTGGTGGCGATTGCTGGCTCCGCCATTTCGACAGATATGCTGGCCCTGCATGACCGCCACGACCTGCTGCATTTTGAGTCTGTCCAGATTTCAACGGCCAAGGCCTTGCGCCAGGCCGAAATCTCGCTCGACCAGGTCGGTTTTTTCGAATATCACGATGCTTACAGCATCTTTGCCGCGCTTTCGCTTGAAGCGGCCGGTTTTGCCCCACGCGGCCAGGGTTGGAAAATGGCTGCTGATGGAATGCTGGAATTGAACGGAAAACTTCCTTGCGCCACGATGGGCGGACTCAAGGCGCGCGGCAATCCCGGCGGCGCTGTGGGCGTGCTCCAGGCTGTCGAAGCGGTGCTGCAACTGCGGGGTGGTGCGGGCGCGAATCAGTTAAACGGAATCCGCTATGGCATGATCCAGTCTCTTGGCGGGCCGGCCTCCACAGCCGTGACCCATATTCTGGAGAAGTTAGATTAACGGAGTTGCAAGGATTACTCTCTGATAGTTCTTGATAGTAGTGCTGCGTAGAATTAGCATTACAAACATAAACAAGGAGCCAGGTTATGGAAATCCCGCGCCATTGGCGATTAAAAGCACAACGATATGGACTGGTCGGTGAAGTTTGCCCTCACTGCGAAGTCAAGATTTTCCCGCCCCGTGATGTTTGCCCCGATTGCGGCGGCGAAGCCAAGACTTCCTTTGCCTTTAGCGGCAAAGGTGAAGTATATTCTTACACCACCATTTACGAAGCCCCGAGCGGCTACGATGAAATGGCTCCCTATACTGTGGCGCTGGTCAAGCTGGATGAAGGTCCGGTTGTGACCGCCCAACTGACAGATCTGGGCGGCCAGCCGATTGAAATTGGCATGCCGGTGGAAATGGTCACCCGCAAGCTGCGTAATGACGGCGATGAGCGCGGGGTGATTGTCTACGGATATAAGTTCCGGCCGGCTGTGATACATATCGCACATTAGCATCATATACAGGGCTGAATTGCCAAAAACGTTCAAAAAATTCTCCATATAGTGGAATATTGGTGTACGGGAATGGAAAATTTCTTCATACATCATCATGCCGCAGTCCCCGACCTTTCAGGCCGGGGACTGCGCTTTTTACTTTTACCAAAAACCTCCTGCCTCCTGACTGACATACGCTATAATACGGCTTCAATTATTATGTTATTTTTGAAGAGAAAATATGTCGAAAAACAAGAAGAAACAAGCCAAAGAACATCGCTTGGCGCAAAGCCTTGAGGCGTTGACGCAAAACGGGATAAAAGAATTCCGCTTTAAAGAATATGCAAAAGCTATTGTTACATGGGAGAAAATCCCGACCACAAAACGCCCCATCTCCATGCTGGCCGAGGCGCATTTTCGGCTTGGGTTAAAGCTGTTTTATGGCGCAGCCCCGCAGGAAGGGTTGACTCACCTGCAAAACGCTGCCCAATCCCTGCCTGATGACCCCATCTATACCTATCACTTGGGCCTGGCCTTGCATCGGTCAGGCAACACCCCTGGCGCATTGGACGCGTATCAAACGGCGCGCAAAAAGCCTGGCTCGATTGCCGCGCGCGCGGCTTATCCGCTGGCCCTGGCGTTGCTTCAAAGTGGACAAGACCCTGCCGCCAACCCAGCCTGGAAAGAACTTACCCCGGCAGAACAAACCGCATTGGGTTCTGCCGGGGCTTTTCGCCGCCGCCCCTATACCCTGCCGCCCGAAGCGCCATTGCTCTGGCGCGCCCTGGCCAGCCTGGACAGCGACAACCGCGAACAGGCGCAGGCGCAGTTGGAGCAGGTGGCCGCCGCAGATGTTAGCGTAACCGAAAAGGGACTGGCCCACTATTATCTGGGTGTCTTGGCGGTCCGCGCTGATGATTTGGAATCTGCCCGGCGCGCATGGGAAGCGGCTGCGGCAACCGGGTTGAGACTTGAACGGTTGAGCGCGAACCTGGCCGAAACCTACCAACGCCGCGCAGAAGATGCGCTGGCGCAGGGCGATATTCAGACGGCCCTGGCGGCGGTAAGCGAAGCCAAACGTCATTGCCCCGAAGAGAATACGCTGGACGAATTGTTGGCGCAAATTCACCAGCAGCTTGGTTACCAGGCGGCAACCCTCGACCGCTGGAATGAAGCCCAGGATCACTGGCAAACTGCCGTCAAACTGGATTCCGGCAGTTTTCGATTGGCCTATAACCTGGCGCTGGCGTATGAAAAATCTGGGAATTTTCTCAAGGCCGGGGAAACCTGGCGTGAAGCCCTGCGCCGCCGTCCGCGCCGCGCCGACCACCCCGATGCGTTGGGTGATGACCAGGTAGCGCGTTTGTGGCAGCACGCGGCAGAGTGTTATTCAAAAGCGGGTGAGTTTGATGAGGTGGGGCGCATTTATCAGCAAGCCATCAAGTGGGCCCCCGAAAATCTTGAACTGCGCCTGGAGCTGGCAGAAAATGCCCTGCGCGAAGGGCGGCTTCAGTTGGCAAGCAACGAATTGGAGCGTATCCTGGAGCGCGACCCCAAGCATGTTCCGGCGCTGGTGCGCATGGGTGAAGTTTGTTTCCAGGACGAGAGTTACTGGTGGAACAAGAAGGCCCCAACATACTGGCAAAAAGCTTTGGAACTTGACCCTAAAAACACGCAGGCGCGGCAATTTCTGGCTGAATGGCACATTGAACAGGCTGAAGAAAACCACCGATGGCAAAAATGCGACGAAAGCATCCAAAATTACCAAAAATCGTTGGAATTTCGCCCCGGCAATGTCAAGGTTTTGTCTGAGTTGTTCACCTGCCACCTGTGCCTGAAACAGGAAACCCAGGCCGATGAATATATCCAGCAAGCCCTGGTTTGCGCCAAAAACCTGGACGACTATGCCAGTATTATCAGCGCCTTGCTTCTCCATGAAGAACGTCATAGCCGCGCCAGGGAAGTTCTTGCCCTGACAGAGGCGCGCCTGCCCGATATCCCTGTTGAGTTTTATATCAACATGGCAGGGCCGCTGCTCAAAAAATATCATAAAGAACAGGCCGATTTTTGGCTGCAAAAAGCCATTGCCAAAGCCACGCCCCAAGAGAATATTTTGACGGCAATCGCAGATATTGCGATGGATTTTGACGAAGACACCGCCTACGAATACGCTCAAAAGGCGCTTGCTCAAGAAAAGACAGGGCAGGCCCACGTTATACTAGGCGTCCTGGAATCCAAACGTGGAAATAAACAAGCCAGCAAAAAGCATTTCCGTGAAGCCGAGCGTATTGCCCACCAGACCAATGACGAAGAGTTGGAATACCGTATTGAGGCGGCTCGCATCTACCTGGATGGGCCAGGGAACTTAATGCGCCGCCTGATGGACGTTGGCAGCCCCGATTTGCTGGATGATTTTTTCGAACTCTTTGGTAAGGGATTAAAATGACGCCTGCTCCCACCCCCGAACAATCCGAACGCCGTTCTGCGATGACCCGAACCCCCATCTTAAACAGCGCCGACCCGTATGCCGTTTTGGGCCTGGATCGCCGCGCCACGCCCACCGAAATCAAACGCGCCTATTTTGAGTTGGTACGGCAATATTCGCCTGAAACCAATTCTGAAGCATTCAAACAAGTGCGCACCGCCTACGAAAAACTCAACAGCGCCGAAAACAAAACCGAAACCGATTTATTCCTCTTCCAGCCGCCCCCCCAATGGGAAGCCCGCAAGCGCCGCCGCAAGCTGGACTTGGATTTTGACCCGCAAGACATTCTGAGGCTGATGCAACACTCCGGCGACCTGGGCCGAGCCAGCTTCGAGGAAGATTTCCGCCCGCTGGAGGCTGGTCGTCCATGAGTGCGCGCCGCCAGGTTTGGGAAACGCTTTCCCATTTGCTGCAACGTGTCGAAAATGCCACGCCAATCCAACCCGCTGATGCGGCAGGTTTGGAGCAGGAAATTCGCAGGTTGGGAAAAACCCAGTTAAAAGCCAACCTGCTGGCCGATGAGCAAACCGCCCAGCTAAAACAGAGCCTCGCCATTGCACAGGCAGCGCAGGAGCAAAACGCTCATCTGCTCGAAGCCCTCGGCGCTGAACGCGCCGCCCAAACTCAACAAGAGATGCTCGAATCCATTCTGCCCGCCCTGGATGGATTGGAACATGCCATTGCCAGCGGACAGCGTTACCTGCAAATCCGCGACCGTGCGGCTGCCACTCCCAACCTGACACCGGAACAGGCACTATTGGTTTCTCCCGCCGATCGGGCCATCCTGTCGGGATGGCTCAATGGCCTGAACCTGGTGCGTGAGCGGCTCCTGGCGATCCTTGAAGCGGGCGCTGTCACCCCCATCTCAAGTGTTGGAAAACTGTTCGATCCTTACCTGCATGTGGCGGTTGGCACTTCGGCGCAAGTCCCTGCCGGGATGCCGGCCACCCCCAACATCATCGTAGCTGAAGAACAGCGCGGTTACCGAACCCAGGCTGGCGTTATCCGCTTTGCCCAGGTGGTGGTCTATCGCCCGGCTTAACAAATTGGAGTGGAATCGAAAGTCTCCCGACTTTCGGCTGTCCAATATCAGGAGATATTGGACTCCAAAAACATAACTGGAGAAAATTGTGAGCAAAATCGTTGGTATTGATCTTGGAACAACCAATTCTGGCGTTGCGATTGTGCAAAACGGCGCGCCGGTGATGCTGCCCAATGGCAGTGAGCGCATTATCCCATCGGTGGTCGGTTATTCTGCCATCAATAAAAATTGGCTGGTTGGCACACCAGCCCGCAACCAGTTTGTTCTCGACCCCGATAATACCGCGCGTTCCATCAAACGTAAAATAGGAACGGATGCGCGCATCAGCATGGGCGGTCAGGAATTTACGCCCCAACAGGTTTCCGCTTTTGTTTTGCGCGAGTTGAAAGGCGTGGCCGAGCGCAACCTGGGCGAACCGGTTTCAGATGTGGTTATCACCGTCCCGGCGTATTTTACCGATGCAGCCCGCCAGGCCACCCACGATGCCGGGCGCATCGCCGGGTTCAATGTTCGCCGCATCATCAATGAACCCACCGCCGCGGCGCTGGCTTATGGGTTGAACCAGGCCGAAGACGAAATAGTTTTGGTCTACGACCTGGGTGGCGGCACTTTCGATGTGTCGCTGGTGGAATTAATGGGTGGTGTGGTGGAAGTGCGCGCCAGCCACGGCAACACCCAACTGGGTGGCGATGATTTCGACCAGTTATTGGCAGAAGAAATTGCCCAATGGTTCAACGACCAGCATGGGGTGGATTTGCGCCAGGAACGCCGCGCCTGGGCCAGGCTGCTGCGCGCCGCTGAAACGGCCAAAATCCAGCTTTCGGCGCACGCTTATACCTGGGTCAAAGAAGAATATATTGCCGAGAAAAACGGCGTTCCCCTGCATCTGGAATATGAAGCCAGCCGCAGCCAATTTGAAGCCCTGATCCAGCCCAAGCTGGAAGAAACGCTCGATTCGGTCAGGCAGGTGCTGGCCGACGCAAAAGTCGAAGCTGACCAGCTTCAGCAGGTGCTTTTGGTGGGCGGTTCCAGCTACATTCCGGCGGTGTGGGAGATGTTGGCAAATGAACTGGATATTACGCCGCAAATGTCCATCAACCCCGAAGAAGTGGTGGCGCTGGGCGCGGGCGTGCAGGCGGCGATCATCGCGGGTGAGCCAATAGACGCTATTTTGGTGGATGTCACCCCGCACTCACTGGGAATCGCCGTAGCCCAGCATTTTATGGACAATATCATCCCTGGCTATTTTAAAAGCCTGATTCATCGAAACACGACCATCCCTACCAGCCGTGAAGAAAAGTTCTATACGCTTTACCCCGGTCAGGACACGATTCGTATCGAGGTGTACCAGGGGGAACATGAACTGGTTGCCCACAACACCCCCCTGGGCGATTTCCTCATCACCGAACTGGAACCTGGCCCCGAGGGAGGCCCCGCAGAAGTGACCGTGCAATTCGACCTGGATGTAAACGGCATCCTCAAGGTGACGGTGCGTGACCGAAAATCCAAGCGCCAGGAATCCATTTCGGTGGAAGCCTCACATACCCGCATGAGCGAAGCTGAAATTTTGGCAGCCCGTGATTGGGCGGATGATGAAAGCGAAGCCGAGTTGATTTCCCTTCCAGATGAAGCTGCCGCCCTGGTGCGCCGCGCCGAGTTCCTGTTGGCTGGCAACAAATTGGAAGCTGAGAATCACAAATTGCTTGCAGGCCTGCTCACGCGCATCGAAGATGCCCGCGCCAGTGAATCTGGAAACCTGGCAGAACTGTTGGATACCCTGGAAGATGTGCTGTTCGATTTGGAAGTGGACTAAAAAATAGTTGGATTGGTATGCAAACAGTCATTTCATCCGTGAAGTGGCTGTTTTTTTATTCACCAGGAGAAAGATCAATCTGTGCCGTTCAAGAGTTTTGTCGGAAAGACGGGCAACTTTTGGGTTTTCGATAGCTGGATTCGCTGATTCAGGTGTGTACAAAACCATAAACCAGCAGGCGGTCGAGGTGGTGTATCGAGAGAATGGACAGGAGCGATGAGTCAGAGATTGAACCCCCCGGCTACTCTTACAAAGCCGCCTACTAAATGCGGCGGCCAGTCCGCTTTACCACTGCGTGGCACAAGAAGCGGGCTTTGCAAAAATAGCCCTGACATCATGCGTGCCACGCGGTGGTATTGCAACCGGGCGGGGCTGGATTTGTATTCAGATTTGGAATTGCTGCGGACGGGCGCCAATGAGCAAACGCTCATCCCTGGCAAACCAAGACCACTTTTGGCCCCAACTCCAGGCGCATCTCAGGCTTGAAGATATAGGGAGTACCCGGGGTCATGCGATTCCCATTCAAAACCGAACCATTCCCGCTACTTAGGTCGACTACAAAGAATGCATCCTGCGCAGGGTCATAGCGCACTTCCAGGTGGTTGCGCGAAACCTCTTTCTCCACGCTTAGCAGGGGGTGACCGCGGCCGATCACTGCCGGGTATTCGCTTAATTCAATGCGCTGTCCGGCGGTTGCGGTAGCTTTTTCGATGAACAAGTGCAAGGACGGAACCACCAGTCCGATGCGGGTTTCATTTGCCGCCGCGGGCGGGGAGGCGATCCCAGCCGGACGCGGAGTCGAGACCGGCTCAACCCGGGCCTGAACAGGTTTTACTGAACCCGGTTGCGGCGTCACCTTTTGCGAAATGGCAGATTGCAACAGGAAGGTCATCTTTACTTTTTTGCCGAATAAAATCACATCCTCATGATGGATTTTTGCCATTGTTTGCACCGACAAAATTTTGTTATTTAGCGTGGTTGGGTTGCTATCCGTCAAAATTTCCAGATAATAATTTCCATCCACTAAAATGATCTGGGCATGTTTGCGCGAAACGGTCATGCCTTGTGGGTGAACTTGCAGGTTCACTGCCAGCATAATATTATGCTCAGCCTCATTTGTCGGGCGCCCAATGATGGCCGGGGTCCACTCGATCCCATACAGGCGGCCGGTTTCTTCGTCGCGCAAGAAGGCATACTGCTGAGGTTCCAACATCTCGCGGATGTCCTGGCGCACATACTCAAAAACCAACTCATCCTGCGGCTGGATATCGGCCTGGATCAGGGTGTGCTCTTTGGCCAGCGGGCGTTTGTTTCCCTTAAGATACAAAGCGAACCGTTCCGGCGACTCAGATGGGACATCGTCGAACTCTTTGAGAACTTCATCGATCAGTTCGCCCACTTTGAGCGATTTCATCACCCGTGCACGCTGGCCGACATGTTCAAAAACATCCAGGCGAATTTCAATATACTCATCCATCGCGCTCACCTTGCCGGTCAGGCCGGCTTTTCATTCTCTTCATCACTCTTCAACAAGCCCATACTGCGGGCATTCTCGATAATATCTGCCTCAGAGAGCATGGATAGCAGAGATTCTGGCAAGCCGCTTTCCAGCAGTTGCTTTTTCAAGGCTACAACATCGTATTTGGTCGGGTCCACCTTCGGCGGTGGCTTACTGAGGCTGCTCTCTCCACTGGCAGCCGGTTCGGGCGCAGAAGCCGATTCGGACGAGGCTGCCGTGGCAGGGCCGGATTTCCAGGTCACCTTTTTGCCCGGGTACTGCTTCTGGATTTTCCGCACCCAGGCATCCATCGCGCCTTCGGCATCATCATCGTTCGGATACGGGGTAGCGATCTGGAGCATGCTGGTGATCCCGGTGCGGACGATGAATCCGCGTCCCATGGGGAGTTCCACTTCGGCCAGGCTGCGCGGGAATTTGCCATTCAGGCGATTGACCGCGTCGGCGCTCTTCAGGGCGATCCCGAAGCTGGGGGCGGCAAAGACGCGCCGCAGGTCGTCGCTGGAGCTCATAATGGCCAGGGAACCGGCCACAACCATGTAAACACCTGCTGTTTGGTATTTGCGCACAAGGGCCGAGGTTTGCTCAAAGAAAGCCATGTTCTTGCGGTTCGATTCTTCGGTAAAGGCATCATAGTTGTCGATGAAAAGCATGATCTTACGCCGTTTGGGATTGGTCTCGAACTCTTCGCACTCCTCACTCAGATTGCGATACAAATCGTCGAGCTGCGAAATCTCCTCGATAGTCTGGACAACATGCGGCAGATCCGCGAGCGAAGTTTCACTGCCCTTCCACAGCTTGCGTGAGTAATCCACCAGGATCATCATCACTTCATCAGGGGAGTAGTTCGAAGCGATGGAGAACATCATTGTTCGCAGGGTAGTGGTTTTGCCAGAGAAAGGCTGGCCGAGGATCATCAGGTGCGGGCCCTGGCGTTCGATATCGATCAGGGCGGGCATCAAGGTGCGATCATCGATACCCATCACAGCGTTGATGCGCCGTATCGCCGGAACTTCAACCTGCTGAAGC
Source organism: Anaerolineae bacterium (assembly GCA_022013685.1). Classification (GTDB taxonomy): domain Bacteria; phylum Chloroflexota; class Anaerolineae; order Anaerolineales; family Villigracilaceae; genus UBA8950. Next base: position 3,852 of record JAKLPV010000025.1, on the reverse strand, counting down.
AGGTTTTCGAGCGAGTAGCGCATCGGCAGGGTTACGATCGTGGATGGTTTTTCAGCTTTCCATTGATTGCCCCATAGTTCCTTCATGCGCAGGCACATTTTGCTGATCTTGGACAATCCATCGGGATCGTTTTCGGTGGGGTCAAAGGTCAGAGCTGTCTGGAATTCAAGCGGCATGTTGCCAATGCGCACGTACCCGCGCCCAGGGACAGGGCTAAGATCTGCCGGGACGCCGCGTCCGACGATTTCGGTATATTCCGCCGGGTCGGTCAGTTTCAGGGTAAAGCGCTCAGTGACCAGGCTGAAGAGCTTGCTGCCCAACGCGTTGGGAGAATCTGCCGAAAACAGGAAGTGGACCCCGTAGGCGCGCGACTCTCGGATGAGCGACATCAGCGGCGACATCAGACCTTCGTAATATTCCTTGAACTCGGCAAAGTTATCGATCGCCACCAGCACGGCAGGCAGCTTTTTTTCGGGATTGGAGATGTTATACGAATCAAGGCTGTTGACCTTGGCTTCGCTGAACAAAACCTGGCGGGCATCGATAATATCATTTACCTTGCGCAGGACGCGCAGGACGCGTTCTTCCTCTTCGGCCGTGATAACGGCTCCCACATGCGGCAGGTCTTGCAGCGTTGAAAGCGCCCGTCCGCCAAAGTCCAAAATGTAAACATGCATTTCATCCGGGGAGTGGGTCAGCGCCAAACTGGAAATGATTGTGCGCAGGAAGGTGGTCTTTCCGCGCCCTGAAGCTCCAAATACGACTGCGTGGCCGTTCGGGAAATTGATCAGCAGCGGCTTTTGAATGGCCTGGTAGGGGTTATCGATGATACCGATCAGTGGGCGCATGGCGTTTTTACCCCAGCGCACCCCATCCCACTGAAACTCGTCTTTCCAAAATTCCACGGCTTTTTCGTTCAGCGAGACGCCTTGCACGTCTTCGGCCTCGGTCAGACGCAGCAATGCCAGGTCTGTTTCGGTCATATAGGCGGTATCGAGCGGGGTTTGCAGGGAGAGCATATTTTGCCCGGTCTGAGGGGGCAGGAAAGCAGGCCAGGGCCGCCACTGGGGCTTGGATTCTTGGGTCGAGAGATTGTGCATCATCTCCACGATCACATCATACAGCTTGGGCGGCTCAGTCGATTTCTGCGCCGCCGATTTGCGCGGCCGATCGAGCCAGATCACGTTGGGTGTGCTGGTTTCTTCCTGTGGGCCTTTGTAGTCGCCGCCAGCATAGGCCGTCTGGATCAATTCGATATTCTCGTTGCCGATCTGCAAGTAACCGCGCCCCGGAATGCCAGGCGGCAGGAAGGCCGCATCGGAGCGCCGCAGCACTTCGCGGCTATCGTCGGGGGTTTCGACGCGCAGGCAAATGCGGAATTTGATGTTGGCGCGCATCTGATCGGTGACACCCACCGGCCGTTGGGCCGCCAGGATCAAGGTCACACCCAGGGCGCGCCCCAGGCGGGTGATGCTTTCGAGCTGGGCCTTGTATTCGGCATTGCCCGAGATCATCTCGGCAAATTCGTCGATGATGATGAACAGGTGCGGGTACGGCGGGCGGTCAGGTTCGAGGTTGAGTCCTTTTTTGCGGTAATGGACAATATCCTTCGAGTTGGTGTAAGTGTTCAACTTCTGGCGGCGGTCAAGTTCGGCAATGATGGAGGCAAACACGCGCGCCGTTGCCGATTGGTCGAGGTTGGTGACAATATCCACCGCGTGCGGCAGTTTTTTGAACGGCTCAAAGGCCGAACCGCCCTTGTAGTCCACCAGGACGAAATTGAGCACATCCGGGTTGTAATTGAGCGCCAGGCCGATGATCAGTGTCATCAGCAGCTCGGACTTGCCCGAACCGGTGGAACCGGCAATGATGCCATGCACGCCGTCAGCCTTGGCAGAAAAAGTCAATACCCGCGCTTCGTTGCCCGAAAGCAGGCCAATTGCTGTATGCAGCCAATCGGCGAATTTCGGATCCATGCTGTGCCGCCAATTATCACGCGAGAAATTGCGCAGTTCTTCCAGAGAAGTGGTATTCAGCATTTCGAGCAGGGTCACGGTCGAGGCCAGACTCGAACCATAGCCGCGCCGGATGTCGAGCGGTTCCAGCGCGCGCGAAAACTGCCGGGCTGTATCCTGTGTCGCAACCAGCGGGGTATTGCCAACATAACGGATGGTGTTGAAACCCGTCTCGGCATAACGGAAAACAGCCGCTTCGGAATCCTGGGCTGTTTCGTCCACTTCGATCACCGCCGAACAGCGGCTGGGAATATTGGAACGCTCCGGGACGAGGAAAATGATCCCCGCGCCCAGCATTTGTCCGTCCATCAAAATAGTGGAGATCGCGGCTTCGCTTTCCAGGTCGTGCAGGCAAGACCAGCCCGGCGCAGCATATAAAACATCCACAACGACGAGCAGGAAGGGCAGGCGAACGTCTGCGCCGCTTTCCTTGTCCTGCAAACGCATGCGGCGTCGTTCCAAAATCGTGCGAATATTTTTCCAGAACAGGCGCATTCGGTCTACTTCGTTGTCTTCTGGCTGCTGTTCACTTTCAAAGCGCAGGGTTTCAGATTTATCGGCCTCTTTGCAGTGTGGCAGGGCATAAGCCCAACGCCAGTTGGCGCGCGCGCCGCCGGTACCGGCTACATACAGCATCGTGTCTTGCGGGGAGTGGTAGGTGGCATAATCCACCAGCAGGGTGCGTGTATAAGCGTAAACCTTCTCTGGCTGGCTGCCCGTGATGCCGACCGAGTGGCGTACAGAAATCCCTTTGACTTCCTGCGCCTGGGCCTCGTTGTCTGAATCTTCCTGCTCTTTGCGCTTTTCTTCCACTTTTTTCTGTTCTGTGTCGTTGAGCGCCAGGTAAAGCGGGATGGTGACGGGCACGTTGTACAACAAACGCGAATCTTCCGCCAGGCGGGTAGCCTCACGCATAAGCGGGTTTTCCGGTTTTTCGTTATCGGCGATTTTGTAGATGACCGTAGACTGGCGGGTACTCAACCCCAGGCGAAGATGCAAAAAATCGTGGTCGCTGGGGCGGCGCTCCCAGAGCCGGGTACCCGAGCGAATATCCTGTTGCAGGGGTTCCGTCTCAGCGCGGTGCAAATCCTGGGCAATTGCCAATGCCTGTTCTGCGTCTGGATAGTTATAAAAATAATAAATTCTTTGCTGTTCGTGTTCACTTTCCATCTTGCGGCGCAGTTCGCCAAGACGGCGCTTATAGGCCGCTTTGGCCTCTTCCAGCTTCTTGTTTTCCTGTATGTGTGAGTAAATAGCCAGCGAGACCGCCCCAACAATGGATAGCAGCATGGGGATCATCATCAGCATGTTGCGTCCCTGCCCAAAGACCGAAGCCAGGAAATAACCCATAATCATCAAAAGCGGCAGGAAAGCCTCCTGCAGCAGGCGGGCGGGATCAGACTCAGCGTCGGGCGGATTGGGGATGTTCATCGTTCCTGAAGGCAGCTCAGGCTCGATGCGCGGCGGACGTTCGATGAAAATTTTCTCGCTCATAACATCTCCCTCGTTTTTAAACAGGTACCGCGATCAAAGCCAGGCTGATGATCAGGAAAATTGCCAGCAGTGCGCCCAAAACGATGAATACCAACCGCCAGTTGATGCGGGCAGGTTTCTTTTCTGCCGGAATGCCAGGGATATTTTGGCGCAGGGCATTGGCAAAGGACATGACATCGGCAAAGCGCTGGGAAGGCTGCGGCTGGACCGCTTTTTCGGCAATCTGCGGAAAATTTTTCAAGTCGATGCGCCCGGTTGGTTCAAAACTGCCTGCCAGCACATTCTGCACCACCGTCTCGTCCCGGCGCAGGTGGTAGGGATAGACCGGCCTGCCCGCCAGCAT
>JAKLPV010000024.1 GCA_022013685.1 Anaerolineae bacterium | reverse complement strand
TGGACATCCGCCAGGGCGAATTCGTTTCAGTAATGGGCCCTTCGGGTTCGGGAAAATCAACCCTGATGTTTGCCCTGAGCGGTATGGACCGCGTGGACAGCGGAAAAGTCGCTTTTGATGGCCTGGATTTGTCAGCGCTCACAGACAACGAACTCGCAGATACCCGCCGGACAAAAATGGGTTTTGTGTTCCAGCAGCCGACTTTGCTCAAAAACCTGAACATTCTCGACAATATCATTCTTCCATCCATGCGTGATGGCGGCAAAAATGGTGCGCAGCTCACGGAAAAAGTAAAAACGTTGATGGAAAAAACGGGCATTGCCGGGTTGGAAATGCGCGACATCACCCAGGCTTCCGGTGGCCAACTTCAGCGGGTCGGAATCTGCCGGGCGCTGATGAGTGACCCGAAAATCATCTTCGGCGACGAGCCGACCGGTGCTTTGAATTCCAAATCTGCCAGTGAGATTATGGCCCTCCTGGCTGATATTCACCGGACAGGCACCACCCTCCTGCTGGTAACGCATGATGTCAAGGTGGCTGCCCAAACCGAACGGGTGCTGTTCATCCTGGATGGAAAAATCGCCGGGGAGTACCTGCCTGGCGCATACGATGAAACCCGCGACGATCTGAAAATCCGCCAGGAAGGTCTCACGACCTGGTTGGCCGAAATGAAATTCTGAAAAGGAAATCCCATGAACCATAGTGACCATTTCTACGAATATCAAATCCACCTGGAAGGACATGTCCGCGAGGACTGGTTCGATGGCCTGCTGGTTGCGCTCCATCCGGAGGGCGAAACCGCCATCAGCGGGCGAATGGATCAGGCCGCCTTGCATGGCCTGCTCACACGCATCCGCGACCTGGGCTTGGTGCTTATTTCAGTTCAACGCTATCTCGATGAAAAAGGAACTTCAGATGAATAAACAAAACAAACTCGGAGGCTGCATGATCTTTCTTCTGATTCCCATCCTCCTACTGGTCGGCTTTGTACTCGTTTCACAGTGGACAGCCCACACGCCCGCCATTCTCGGCGCGGACGGCCAGCCCCTGCCCGGCAGTATCGCCTCGCTCGAAAAAGTCAAACTCGGCGGCGTGGACCAGTGGCTCATTATTCGCGGCTACGATGTCAACAAACCCGTGCTGCTCTTTCTCTCCGGCGGACCCGGCGCGAGCGAGGCGGCGCGCGTCCTGCGCTTCAACAGTGAGTTGGAGAAACATTTCGTGGTTGTCATCTGGGAGCAGCGCGGCTGCGGCAAATCGTACCCGTCGCTCAACCCCAAATCCGACCTGACGGTTGATCAATACGTCGCCGACCTGATCGAACTGACCGACATCCTGCGTGAACGCTTCGATGAGCAGAAAATCTATCTGGTGGGTCACTCCTGGGGCACGATCATCGGCGTGCGCGCCGCCCAGCAGCGCCCCGACCTGTTCCATGCCTATGTTGGCACGGCCCAGATGGTGGATGTGCACGAAACGGACGAGATGATTTACGAGATGGTGCTGGAACATTCCCGCAAAACTGGCGATACAGCATTTGTGCAAACCCTTGAAAAGCAAGGTCCGCCGCCCTACTTCGGAAAAAGCCCGATCCAACCGTATGCCACCCTGTTTGGACGCGAATATGCTCTTTACGAAGCACCCAATATCAAGGACCCGGAATACCGTCGCGACGGCGACATCCTGATGCTGATGCTCAAACAACCCGAATACGGCTGGCTCGACCGGCTCTATTACCTGCTTGGATTGATGAACACTTTCAACGCAGTTTATCCCCAGTTGCAGGAGATGGACTTCCGCGTGGACGCCGCCCGCATCGACCTGCCGGTTTATATTGTGTTGGGACGCCACGACATGAACAACCCCTACCAGCTTCCAGAAGAATATTTCAACCTGCTCGAAGCGCCAAGCAAGCAGCTAATATTCTTTGAAAACTCCGGGCACGGCATGATTTGGGAAGAAGCCAGCATGTTCCACAGTCTGATGGTGGAGACCGTCCTCCCTGAAACTTACAAATAGCTGGAGAATTCCATGGCCACCACCCTGCAAACTGCTTCCGTTTCACAAAAACAAAACCAACGACCGTTTTCACTCGGCATCTACCTGTTGATTGTGTTTGCCCTTTCGTGGCCGCCGCAAATCGCTTATGCCCTGTGGGGCAACAACCCGACCAGCGGCTACCTGCTCAGTTCACTCTCGATGGTGATGGTTACGGTTGGCACGTTCATCGCCGGGCGCTGGGTCTTCCGCGATGGATTCAAAAAAATGGGCTGGCGCTGGGGCAAGCCAAAGCATTACCTGGCGGTTTTTGGCCTGGCGCTGTTCATCTTTGGCGCGCCTGTCCTGCTTGAAAACCTGTTTGGTCTGCACAGTCTGCCTGCGGATGTTTGTGCCGGGGCCATCCTGGGTAGTTTTCTGACCAGTTTTATCCTGACCATCGTACCCGGTTTCGGCGAGGAATTTGGCTGGCGCGCCTACCTGTTGCCGCGACTGGCGCAAAGGCACAGTCTTCGCAAAGCCTTGCTCATTCATGCTTTCATCTGGTGGGCATGGCATATCCCGGCCCTGGTCAAAATCGGCTCACAGGTAGAAGGGGCGGATGCCAACCCCTGGCTTTCGGTGGCAGTAACGATGCTCGTCAGCCTGCTCCCGGCCATGATGAATGCCACCTTGTTCGCCTATGTCTGGACGGCCAGCCAGAGTTTGGCGGTGGCCAGTGTTTATCACTCTGCCTATGATGAAGTCCGTGATGCCCTCCAGCGCGGAATCGGGTTTGGCCCGTTGGTCAGCATTTGGGAGATGGTTGCCACGTTGATTTTTGGCGCTTTCCTGCTTTGGAAAGCGGATTGGTCATCGCTGCGGTTCGACAGGAAAGAAACATGTTCCGGTTCAAATTACAAAAGATGATAAATATGATCTGGACAGCCCTCGGCTTTCTCATGGCAATAAGCCTTGTTTTGCTGGGTATCCTGTTGGCCTGGAGTCCCGGTCGGCCACAGTCCTTTCTTGATGAAACCGGACAGCCGCTCGTAGATAGTCTTTCAGAGAAAATCCATATCCAAATCAACGGTGTGGCACAGGGTATGTTCATCAAGAGCAGGAACATCCAACATCCGGTGCTTCTTTTCGTGCATGGCGGTCCCGGGATGCCGGAATACTGGCTGACCCAACGCTATCCGACTGGTCTCGAAGATCATTTTACGGTGGTCTGGTGGGAGCAGCGCGGGGCAGGCCTTTCCTACAGCCTCGATATTTCGTCAGAAACGATGACAGCAGAGCAATTTATCGCCGATACCATCGAGGTGACCCGCTACCTGCTCAAACGCTTCGGCAAAGAAAAAATCTACCTGATGGGGCACTCATGGGGCAGTACCATTGGTATCCAGGCTGCAGCCCAAGCACCCGAGCTGTATTACGCCTACATTGGCATGGGGCAGATTTCATATCAACTTCAGTCGGAACAACTGGCGTATGAATATGCTCTTGAACAGTACAGAAATAACGGAAATCTGCGCATTCTGCGCAAGCTGGAAGCTGCGCCGCCGACCATGACAGTCCCGCTCCCGGCTGCCTACGATGCGCTGCGCGATGAATACATGCACGATTTGGGCATCGGCACCACCCATGAGATGAAGTCGGTTATCACTGGCATTTTCCTGCCATCCTGGCAATTCAGGGAGTACACGCTGGCAGAGAAGGTCAATCTGTGGCACGGCAAGATTTACTCCCGTTCGCGTGATTTCAGCCTGTGGGAGACAATGCTGACCACCGATTTGAGCCAGCAGGTGACAGAACTGGCAATCCCGGTCTATTTCTTTCACGGCCAATACGATTACACCTGCGCATACCCGCTGGCCAGGGCTTATTTTGATAAACTCAATACGACGCCGCTGAAAGGGTTTTATACGTTTGAGAATTCTGCGCACTCGCCCATATTTGAAGAACCCGAAAAAGCACAGAAAATCCTGTTGGAAGATGTGCTGAACAGGACAAATTCGCTCGCAGATAAAAGATAAAAATTCAGGAGAATCTCATGACCGACAATCTCAACCACGAAATTTTCTGGCAAGTCCACCGCGACCTGCCGCGCGAAGCCCCCGGCAGCGACGCATCAACCTTGCGGGCGCTGTCCATGCTTCCCGGCCTGCCTGCTTCTGCACGTATCCTCGATATCGGCTGCGGCCCCGGCGCGCAGTCGGTTGCTCTGGCGCGTGCCACCCAAGCCGATGTCACCGCTGCAGATACCCACCAGCCTTTTCTCGACGATCTCGCCCGTCGTGCCGCCCAGGCCGGGGTGGCGGAGCGCGTCCATCCTTTGAACGCTTCAATGTTCGACTTGAATTTTGACCAGCCCTTTGACCTGCTCTGGTCCGAGGGCGCAATCTACATCATCGGCTTCGAGCGCGGCTTGCGCGAGTGGCGGAAATTGCTCAAACCGGGCGGATTTGTCGCTGTGACTGAAATTTCCTGGCTCAAACCAAACCCGCCCGAATCCGCCCGCAAGTTCTGGGGTAAAGCCTACCCTGGCATGGCAACGGTCGAAGAAAACTTGGCACATCTGGCATCCGCAGGTTATCGTTCTCTCGGTCATTTCACTTTGCCCGAAAGCGACTGGTGGGATAATTACTACCATCCGATGGCTGTCCGCATCAAGTCGCTGCGCGAAAAATACCCAAACAATCCCGAAGCCCAAGCCGTGCTGGATTTGGAATACGCCGAAATCGAGTTGTATCGCCAGTATTCGGCCTGGTATGGTTATGTGTTTTATATCGGGCAGGCTTAAATTGGGCAAAATAGCGCAGTTCAAAGCATGGTGGGGAGTGTTGGGCAATTGGCAGCCCTGCCGTGCTGGCGGCATTGGCTATAATTCAGATAAAAGGCCTATTGGCCTATATTCTCGAAAAGTAACAGGAGCACCATGAAAACCCATCACCGTCCCTTTGTTTATGAGAGCTCAGACTTCAAGCACATGTGCGCCCTGCTTGTGCGTGACAATGCCAGCAAACGCGAGTCATTTGTTTGGCACATTGCCCGGCTCGTGGATTGGAAATACAACCTGGCCAATTTCAAACGGCGTTTTCCCGGCAATTATGCCGGTGCGGCGCATCTGTGGTTCAACTACTACGATGAACTGGTTGGGTTCATTATTTCTGAAGAGTTCAACGAGCAATTCGACATTATCGTGCTGGAAGAATATAACCATCTCTACCCTGAGATGCTCATGTGGGCTGGTTCTGAATGGGGTAAGCAACATAGTGCATTAATCACCTGTGCTGTAGAAACTCATCTGAGCCGCATTACTGCGCTTGAGCAGGCTGGCTATCAAAGAACCGGCGATATTGAAATGGTCCGCATCTTCGGTACTTCGCTGTTCTGTGATCACCCATATCCAGCCGCTCCTTTCAGCTTTCAGAGCCTGGCGGAAAACAAGAATTACAATAACCAGACGCTATTGCGGCAAAGTGCCTGGCCCCATCACACCATTGATCAGCAGGCCGACGATGCTATCCGTGCTTATACTCGAACCAGCCCGATCTATGATGCCCGGTTTGATTTTGTTTTGACTGATAACTCAGGCTCCCATCTATCGGGATGTGAAGCATTTATTGACTGGGTTAACAACACAGCTGAAATCGAAAGAGTATGCACTCATGCTGAACACCGCAACAAGGGCTATTCGCAAATGGTGCTCCGATCCTGTCTGCGCGTTCTACATGAAAATCACATCGCTACTGCCTACATCACTGGATGGGATGATAAGACCACTCATTTGTATGGGAAGCTGGGGCATGTCAACGAATTTGCCCGCTTTTTTTACAAGCTTAATTTAGGAGAATAAAAATGAACCCTGTTCTGAGATGGCTCATCCCTCTGGTTTTTGTTCTGACCCTGGCCGCCGCCCTGGCTGGTTTGTGGCCTGCAGAAGGTATACCCTACCCGCTGATCACTTTCCGCGGCGAAGAAGTGACCATCAACGCCCGCGGCCTGTATTATTGGGATACGGTTAGTTCCGTTGCTCAGATGCAGGCCAATGACCTGGTAACGCTGGTGCTCGGCCTGCCCTTGCTGGCAGTTTCCTTTTGGCTGACCTTACGCGGCTCCCTGCGCGGGCGGCTGCTGCTGGCGGGCACGCTGGGTTTCATCCTGTATACCTATATCACGATGGCATTTGGCGCGCACTTCAACGCCCTGTTCCTGATCTATGTGGCCCTGTTCAGCCTGAGTTTGTTCGCCTTTGTGCTGGTGGTGATGTCGTTTGACATTAATGGGTTACCCGCGCACTTCTCCGACAACCTACCGCGTGGCTGGATCGCTGGATTGCTGTTCTTTGCTGCCGCCTTTCTCTCGTTGGCCTGGCTGGGACGCATCGCCGCCACCTTCTCATCAGACGCAGCTCCCGCCCTTGAAAACACCACCAGCATGTTCATCCAGGCCATGGATTTGGGACTGATTGTCCCGGTCTGTATCCTGTCTGGCATCCTGCTTCTGCGCCGACAGCCCTGGGGCTACCTGCTGGCTTCGGTCGGGCTGACCAAATTCATGACCCTGGGTATCGCCGTCAGCCTTATGGGTTTCAACATGGCGCGGGTCGGTGTGCCGGTCAGCGTGGTCGAACTGGTGATTTTCCCCGGCATGGCACTTGCAGGGGTGGTGATGACGGTTATCCTGCTGAAGCACGTCAAGGAATAGGAATAACACAATGACAAAACAAAACTGGCAAACGGTCGGGAAAATTGCTCTACTTGGCCTGGTATTCTTATTCCTGACCCGCTTGATAAGCGAAGTTGCCTTCCTGCTGGCGCAACCCGTTTACCAATCTCTGCGCGCTTTCGACCCGGATGGCAGTTTCCTGTACATCTCATTGCATCACGCGCTGCAAGGATTGTTTGCCCTGTTTGCCATCCTACTGCTGGCGCGGATGTTCCGCATTTCGCCCAAAGACTTTGGCTTCAATCTGAACGAATGGCGCTATGCGGTTCGGCTGGTCTTGCAGTTCAGCCTGTTCTGGTTCTTTTTGCAGGGTAGTATCGGCGTTTTGCTGATGGTCTTTGGCGATACATCGGCGGCGTTTCACTTCCCGCTGACGGCCTGGAATTTCGGCGGCTACTTTGCCTTCCAAATCCTGATCTCCGGTACGAGCGAAGAAATCCTGTTCCGCGCACTGGTGATGACGCCCCTGCTCCTGTACGGCAAACGCTCCGAGCTGGCTGATAAGACCAACGCATTACTGGCAGGCGGTATCGCCACCCTGATTTTCATGCTCGCGCACATCAACATCGCCTTTGACCCGCTGCGGGTGACGCACTTCAACCCGCTCCAGCAATTGACCGTTTTTACGTTCGGCTCTTTCTATGCCTATCTGTTCGTTAAAACCCGCAGCTTGCTTGGTCCCATCCTGGCCCATAACCTGCTCAATGCGGTCATCGTCGCCATCGGTTTGATTCTATATTTCATTTTTGGCTGATATTTTCAGCCAAAGGATAATGTTCCCATGTCAAACACGCCACCCATTTCATCTCCCAGATTAATCCTGCGCGCCTTTCGCCCTACAGACAACGAAGATTTGTATTCTTATCTCTCAAATGAGCAGATTTACCAGTTTGAGCCGGGAGAGCCAATCAACCTGGAACAAGCGCGCAAGATGGTCGGCGAACTTGCCAACTCGCCTGATTTTTGGGCGATTGAACTGCGAGAAACCGTCAGGGTCATCGGGCAAGTCTACTTTAAACAAACCGACCCGACCCACCTGCAAACCTGGGAACTGGGCTACATCCTTAGCCCGCAATATCAACGGCAGGGATATATGACCGAAGCAGTCGGCGCGTTGGTCAGGCAGCGTTTCGCCGATGGGGACATCCATCGCATCGTTGCACATTGCAATCCGCAAAATATCGCATCCTGGAAACTGCTCGAAAAAGTCGGTTTCCGGCGCGAGGGATTGCTGCGACAGAATATCTACTTTTGCAAAAATCTTCAGGGCGAACCGCTTTGGACAGATACCTTTGTGTATGCCCTGTTGAAGTCCGAAGTGAACCGATAGTTCATAACAGGAGATGCGGAAATGTGCATTACCATTTTTGCCGCTGGCTCTCAAGGCGACATCCAGCCTTGTATCAGGCTGGCCCAAGGTTTGCAAAAGTCCGGGCTGGAAGTACTCCTGGCGGCCCCGCAGAATTTTGTCGATTTGTCCCATAACGCGGGAATACCTTTTCACCCACTGCGCGGGGATGTGCAGCAAATCATGGCGGGCGAGACCGGGCAAAAGTACATGCAATCGGGCGGGGCAAATCCTATCCAATCCATCCTTGCCATGCGGAAAATGCTCGGGCCGGTTGCGCTGCAAATGGCGGAAGACGCCCTGGAAGCCTGCCGCCATGCCGATGCCCTGATTACCCTGGCCGTCTTTGCTCCGCTGGGCGCGACCATCGCCGAGATACGCGGCATCCCGCTCGTGCTGGTCGAGCCGACGCCGGTGCTGCCAACCAGAGATTTTCCCGCCCCCGGCTGGCCCATCCAAAAGAATTTGGGCCTGTGGCACAATCGCCTGTCGGGGTTTGCCATGCTGGAAGTCATCTGGCAGTGGTACCGGCCTTTTGTCAACGAGTTCCGCCAGCGCTTTGGTTTGCGGCCTCTGCGTGGCGCGGACTTTTACCGCACCTTGACTTCCGTCCCCTTGCTTGGCGCTTACAGCCCAGCGGTAATTCGCCGCCCGCAGGATTGGCCGGGCAATGTCGACATCACCGGCTACTGGTTCGACAAAGCGCAAACTAACTGGCAGCCTCCCGCTGACCTGCAAGCCTTCCTTGCACAAGGCGAGCCGCCAGTTTACATCGGATTTGGGAGCATGGCCGGGCGGGATCCGCGCCGTTTTACCGGGATTGTGCTGGAGGCCCTGGCGCGCAGCGGACGGCGCGGCATCCTGGCGACCGGCTGGGGTGGAATGAATGCGTTGGATGTGCCCGAAAAGGTCTTTAACCTGAAACAAGCGCCGCACAGCTGGCTGTTCCCGCGCATGTCTGTAGTTGTCCATCATGGCGGCGCAGGGACGACCGCCGAGGGTCTGCGCGCCGGGAAGCCCTGCGTGATTGTCCCGTTTATTGTGGACCAACTTTTCTGGGGCAAGCGCATCCAGGCCTTGGGCGCTGGCCTGGAGCCAATCCCCGCCAAGCGGTTAACATCCGCCCGTTTAGCGGTAGCGATTGACAGGGTAGTCAGCGATCCGACCATGCGCGAGCGGGTGGAAGCGCTTGGGCGCTCCATCCGCTCTGAAAGTGGCGTACAGACCGCCGTTGCAATCATCCGCCAACACTTGGGAGTCTAAAGATGACCAATACAAATTATGAAGTTCTTCCTTTCCCAAAAATCCGCCGCTTGATGGAAGATGGCGGGCGGCTGGGTCGCGAGAAGCACCTCGTTCATGGCCTATTCGAGATGGATGTGACCGATGCGCGCCGGGCCATCCGCCAGTACCGTGCCCATACCGGCGAGGGACTCTCGTTCATGGCCTTTGTAGTGGCTTGTGTGGGGCGGGCAGTGGAGCGGCACAAACCCATCCAGGCATGCCGCGCCTGGGGCGAAAAAATTGTCCTGTTTGACGAGGTGGACGTCAACACCATGTTCGAGGTAGACGTGGATGGTCAGAAAATCATCCGCCCGCACATCCTGCGCGCCGTGAATAAGAAAAGCCCGCATGCCATTCATGCCGAAATTCGGGCTTTCCATGATAACCCGCAAGGGCGCGAAGCGAAGTTTATCGATTGGTTTGTGTTGCTGCCCGGCTTTCTGCGGCGCTTCGTTTTGCGGTTGCTGTTCCGAAGTCCACACTGGTTGAAGGAAATGAACGGTACGGTGGCGCTAACCTCGGTGGGTATGTTCGGCTCGGGCGGCGGCTGGGGCCTTCCGGTTTCCAATCACACGCTCCAGATTACCCTGGGTGGTATCGCCAAACGGCCAGCCCTGGTCAACGGCCAACTCGAAAACCGCCAGGTGCTGTGCGTGACCATCAGCTTTGATCACGATCTCGTGGACGGGGCACCTGCCGCCCGTTTTGCCCAGACTTTGAAGGAATTCATCGAAGGTCGGGCGGTCTTGGATGAGTTGACCGAACAATAACAAATTGAAAGAAGGATGATATGAATCTTAACCTGGTACTGCAACTGCAGCAAAAACCCGAACCCTTTACCCCTGGCGAACCGCTGTTCTGGAATGACCCGCATATTTCGGCGCAGATGCTGAAATGGCATCTCAACCCAGAGAACGACGTTGCCAGCCGCCGCCCGGAAACCATCCAGCGCTCTGTGGATTGGTTGGTCGCCACGCTCGGACTTCATCCCGGCGACAGCATACTCGACCTTGGCTGTGGTCCTGGACTGTACGCGGCGCGCCTGGCCGAAAAAGGCCTGCGGGTCACGGGCGTTGACTATTCCCGGCGCTCGATTGAATACGCCACGCAGGTTGCCGCTGAACACCTGCTTGATATTTGCTACCGTTACCAGGACTACCTGACCCTGACGGATGATGCCCAATATGATGCTGCGCTGTTGATTTACGGCGACCTGTGCCCGCTCTCGTCCGACCAGCGCCGGACCTTGCTGGGTAACGTGCGCCGCGCCCTCAAGCCCGGCGGCCATTTTGTGCTGGACGTTACCACCCGGATTCATCGTCAGAAGGATGGCGGCCGCAACGGCTGGTACGCAGCCGAAACAGGATTTTGGAAGCCGGGGCCGCACCTTGTATTGGAAGAAGGCTTCGATTATCCCGAACAATCCATTTTTCTCGATCAAGCGATTGTCATTGAAGTAGACGATAAAGTCTCGGTCTATCGCAATTGGTTTCAGGATTATGATCGTGTAGCCATTACCGCTGAGCTGGAGCAGGCCGGTTTTGGGGTACAAAGCGTCTGGAACGATCTGCTTGGTACTCCTTTCACCGATGACACAGAGTGGATCGGGCTTGTAGCGCAGAAAAATTCATAGCGTGGAATAACTGGAGGCTGAAATGGGTATTGTGAACATTGCCTTTGTTCTAAACCGCAAGCCTGGCATCCTGGAAGTCGAATACGAAGCCAACCAAAGCGCGGCAAAATCTGGTTTTGACCTGTTTGCCGGAAACAGCTTCGATGTTGAGATGTGCATCGGCTACCCGACCATGCGCGCCCACATCCAATCATACGAAGGTACAGGCTATGCCACAGCCTGTGCCTGGATTCAGCTGGTTACCCGGTGGGAATTTGCTGCGCTGGACGCGCTTGAAGCGGCGGATGTTGTTCCCAGCCTGGATGCGCACCCTACCCTGGAAGAATTAGGTGTCCCGTTTTTTGCGTTTGGCTTCCCAGCTGAGATTTTCGATGCCCCCTGCAACAACCTGAACGGCCTCGCCAAACTGGAGTGGGTCGCCGATACCTTCCTGGTTACCATGCCGAGCCGGACAAATAATTTTGCCATTTCACGACTGGCCGGTTTCAGTTGGGGATACAGTGAATACGATCTTGATGGGAAACGCAAGGTGCAAATCAATCCGCTCGCGGTCACAGGCCCGGCAGTGTGGAATCGGCATCTTTCCTTACTACGAAACCAGTTTCCAAAATGGAGATATGATGAATCTAATTGATTGCCAACGTGAAATGCGCTCCGCCTTTCTGGGCGGATTTGCCGGACAATTGGTATCCGGTCTCATCTGGCTGGTCGCTGCCGCACTTGCAACCTCGCTCTCGCCAGGGGCAGGCATGGCCGCGCTCTTTTTCGGCAGCATGGGCATTTTCCCGCTCACCCAGCTGATGGTGCGGCTACTGGGCCGTCCCGGCAAGGTCAGCCCGGAGAATGGTTTGTGGTCGCTTGGCTCACAGGTGGCATTTACCGTGCCGCTCAACTTCCTGCTGGTTGGCGCGGCTACCCTCTACCGCGAGAACTGGTTTTTCCCGGCGGCGATGGTGGTGGTTGGCGCGCATTACCTGCCCTTTATCACCCTGTATGGTATGAAAATGTTTGGCATACTGGCCGGGCTGCTGGTTGTTTCTGGCGCCGGCCTGGCGCTGTACGGCCCGGATATTTTCAGCCTGGGCGGTTGGGCAACTGCTTTCCTACTGATTTCTTTTGCCTTCATCGGACGGTATCTCGTTTTGCGGGAGGAGCACCAATGAATTCAGGTTATCCCATCCTTGAACACGACTTTTTCTCAGAATCCAAACTCGAACCTTCCCGACTGATTAAACCGTGCGATGTGCCGGAGCATTGCGTCATTTCCTTTTTTCGGGAAGTCAACGAAAAAGTGGCCGCCGAAAAACAGGCGCGGGTAGCCGTTGCAAACCGCTGGGAGGATGGCGAACATCCCATCTATGAAATTGAACACAAGGGCAGCCGGCTGGCCTTTTTTCACCCTGGTGTGGGCGCGCCGATTGCTACTGGTCTACTTGAAGAATCGATTGCCTTTGGTTGTAAGAAGTTCGTCGTGGTGGGTGGCGCGGGTGTCCTGGTCAGGGAATTAGCGGTTGGCAAACTTATCCTGGTTGAAAGCGCTCTACGTGACGAAGGGCTGTCCTATCACTACGTTCAGCCAGGGCGCGAAATTCAGGCTCAGCCTGAAGCTCTGGCGGCCATCCGCGCTACGCTGGAAGCGCGGGGAATCCCATTTGTAAGCGGTAAAACCTGGACGACCGACGCTCCCTACCGTGAAACTCAATCCATGATTGACGCCCGCCGCGCCGAGGGCTGCCTGACCGTTGAAATGGAAGCTGCCAGTCTGCTGGCGGTGGCGCAATTCAGGAAAGTCCCGCTGGGGCAAATTCTGTACGCTGGCGACGACTTGAGCGGTGCAGATTGGGACAACCGCGGCTGGCAATCACGTAAAGAAGTGCGTGAGAGTCTTTTCTGGCTGGCGGCGGATGCCTGCCTGGAGATATGAGTGTGAAAAATAGAACTTTGCCATTAATCCTGCTCGTCATGGGCATCCTGGCGATATTCCTGGGTAGGGCGCCGCTGTCTGCCCACATGAATATTCCTTATACATTTCATATTTTTGATGTCCTGACCATCGCTGGTTCGCTCTTTATAATATCGAAAAACTATTCCAATTTGCGCAGGGGAGATTGGCACATTGCTTTGTTCTTGGGACTGGTGGTTGGCCTGGGGATGTTGTTTGCCACGCTTTTTACACCCTACCCGTTTTTTGGGTTGGTGGGCAGTAACCTGGGACAGGCTCTCCTTCGAGGAACATTTACGACCATCGCCGTCCTGGGTGGGTTGGTGATCATGCGCCAGGGCGGACCGGTACAATTCCATGCCGCCGCCGGAGACTGGCGAAATGCTGGCCGGGGAATTTTGTTGGGTCTGGTTGTCGGCTTGCCCCTGGCGGTCTTGAATGTCTTTGCCTTGCAGTTCACGCAGGGACAAGTTGTCCAATGGCAGAAACCGTTGGCCGCCATATTGGATGCTCTTCAGCCGGGTATCGCTGAAGAAATCATCTATCGCTTTGCCCTCTGGGGTTTGTTATGGCAAGTTTTGCGAAATAGCCAACCGGTCTATGCGGGCTGGTTGGCGGGATTTCTCGCAATGTTGGCGCATAATTATTCCCACTTTGACGACCTGTTTCTCCAATCACCATTGGCTGCGCTGGGGATGGGCGCTGCCCTGGCGCTTGTCTGGGGTGTGCCACCGCTGCTGCTTGCACGGCGAAGGGGTCTTGAATCGGCTGTCGCTTTCCACTGGATTCAGGATGCTGCCCGTTTCATGACGGGGTTTTGAATCCCAAAGGGAGTGCTCATTAATGGAAAAATATCGAATCCTTATCGAGACCGTTGCTGTTACTGCCATTTTCCTGTTGGGAATGTTGTTCATCCCTTCAGCAAAAACGCTTTTTGCGCTTTTGCCGGGTGGCGCCACCAGGTCACGGATCGGGGTGGCCGTGTAGCCTTTCTGGCAAAACAATTGCATGGCCTGCTCGATGACAGGTTCCTGGTCGAATTCTTTGCTTCTGGGTGACATGTTGCCAGTATGGCACGATTCCGAAATGATTGTTTCAGAATAAGCGTTTTGTTAGGTTTTTCTAAACGGGCTTTAAGGGTTGGGGTGGCTGGCCCCCTCGCCGCGCTGGGAAACTTCCACCCAGAGCGATGCGGCCAGTTCGTAGCCGATGATGTGGTCGTGGTGTTTGGTTTGCGGGCGCAAGAAACCTTTGAAGGGGGCTATGCTTGGCATGTTTCCCAATCTGTCGCTGGGGTGTTTTTCCCAGGTTGGCAACGCCGCCGGGACAGGCGCGCTCCTGGCGTTAATTTCCACCAGCCAGCGTGCTAAAGCCGCTGAAATTGCCCTGTGTGACGGATTTGACGATCTACACATAAAACAGGCACATTTTGGACATCTTAAACGGCGGAGCTAGCCTTTTACAAGCTCTGATGTTGTTGACAGGGAGATAAAAAATCACCCTTTTTGTTATGCTATTTCTCTATATAATTATGTATACTTATAGATAATTATTATTCATAGGCTTTTTCCGAAAAAACTTACCATGCCTGATCCTGAAGCTCGATTTAACGAAATGATTTCCCTGCTCAAAGAGCGCGATTTCCGGCTGACACCCCAGCGGGTGGAGTTGGTACGCCTGATTGCGGTTAGCGAGGGGCACCCCAGCGCAACGCAGTTTTACGCCAAAATTAAGGAAAAATTCCCCACCATGAGCCATGCCACCGTTTACAAGACCCTGGCCCTGCTCAAGGAAATGAACCAGGTTTTGGAGATCGACCTGCGCGATGACAGTCGCTACGATGGCAATCGGCCTGGTGCGCACCCGCACTTAATCTGCACAAAATGCAGCCAGATTGTGGACGGGGAGATGGAGATTGATCCTCGGCTTCTTAGGCAACTGGAAGAAACCTCCGGCTACCAGATCCTTCGCCCGCAAATTACTTTTTATGGGCTGTGTCCGGGTTGCAAGCAAAGCGCATGATGTTTTTTATATTCCCCATTCTAACCACTTCAAAAAAAGGAGAACGAAGAAGATGAGCGAAGATAGCAAGTGTCCGGTAACAGGCAAATCTGGCAGTACCTCTGCCAGCAGAGGCACATCGAACCGCGAATGGTGGCCCAACCAACTTAACCTGGGCATCCTGCACCAGCACGCCCCGGCTTCCAACCCGATGGGCGTTGATTTCGACTATGCCAAAGAATTCAAGAAACTCGATCTGGCCGCGCTCAAGAAAGACCTGGCGGATCTGATGGTTGACTCGCAGGATTGGTGGCCCGCTGACTGGGGCCACTACGGTGGCCTGATGATTCGCATGGCTTGGCATAGCGCCGGGACGTATCGCACTCCGGATGGACGTGGCGGCGGCGGCACCGGCAACCAGCGCTTTGCGCCGCTCAATAGTTGGCCCGATAACGTCAACCTGGACAAGGCCCGCCGCCTGCTTTGGCCGGTCAAACAGAAATACGGTAACAAGATTTCCTGGGCCGATCTGATGATCTTGGCCGGCAACGTGGCGCTCGAGTCGATGGGTTTTAAGACCTTCGGCTTTGGCGGGGGACGCGCCGACATCTGGCAGCCTGAGGAAGATGTCTATTGGGGTAGCGAAAACAAATGGCTGGGCGGCGACATTCGCTACGCCCACGGTTCCGATGGCGTAGAAAAAGAGGCCGCGGTGCTCGTGTCCGACGACGCGGCGGATGGGAAGATGCATGGGCGCAACCTGGAGAACCCGCTGGCTGCAGTGCAGATGGGCTTGATCTATGTCAACCCCGAAGGTCCGGATGGCAACCCCGACCCGGTCGCTTCGGGCATTGATGTGCGTGAGACTTTCGCCCGCATGGCGATGAACGATGAAGAAACTGTCGCTCTTGTCGCCGGCGGACATACCTTCGGCAAGGCGCATGGCGCGGGCGACCCGAAACTGGTCGGACGCGAACCCGAAGCCGCCCCACTGGAAGAAATGGGGCTTGGCTGGAAGAACAGCCTCGGCAGCGGCGTGGGCCTCCACACCACATCCAGCGGCATTGAAGGCGCCTGGAAACCCAACCCCACTCAATGGGACATGGGCTACTTCGAAATGCTCTTTGGCTACGAGTGGGAACTGGTCAAGAGCCCGGCCGGTGCCCAGCAGTGGTCGGCCAAGAACGTCAGGCCCGAGCACATGATTCCCGATGCGCATGATCCGTCGAAGAAATACGCGCCGATGATGACCACAGCCGACCTGTCACTGCGCTTCGACCCCATCTACGAGCCCATCGCGCGCCGCTTCCACAAAGATCCCGAAGCCTTCGCCGATGCTTTTGCTCGCGCCTGGTTCAAGCTGACCCATCGCGACATGGGCCCCAAAGTCCGCTACCTCGGTGCGGAAGTCCCTGCCGAGGATCTGATTTGGCAGGACCCGCTCCCGGCTTCCAACTACCCCCCGGTTGATGCGGCAGACATAGCCGGACTGAAAGCCAAAATCCTGACATCGAGCCTGTCGACGTCCGAATTGATCTCCACCGCCTGGGCATCGGCCTCTACCTTCCGCGGTTCTGACAAGCGCGGTGGCGCCAATGGCGCACGTATCCGCCTGGCTCCGCAAAAGGACTGGGCAGTCAACCAGCCAGCACAACTCGCCAGGGTGCTGGCCACGCTGGAAGGCATTCAGCAGGCTTTCAATGGCGCACAATCGGGTGGCAAGAAAGTCTCGCTGGCCGACCTGATTGTACTGGGTGGCTGCACGGCTGTTGAAGCCGCGGCAAGGGCAGCCGGCTACGATGTGGAAGTCCCCTTCACCCCGGGTCGTGTCGACGCCTTGCAGGAACAGACTGACGTGGAATCATTCGCCGTGCTTGAGCCCGAAGCCGACGGCTTCCGCAATTACCAGAAAACGGCCTTCACCGTCTCTGCCGAGGAAATGTTGGTGGATAAGGCCCAATTGCTGACCCTGAGCGCGCCCGAAATGACCGTACTTTTGGGTGGCCTGCGTGTGTTGGGCGCCAACGTTGGCGGATCGAAGCATGGTGTTTTCACCAAACAGGCTGGCAAACTAACCAACGACTTCTTTGTCAACCTGCTGGATATGGGTGTTGCCTGGCACCCCACTTCCGAAGTAGCTGACACCTTCAATGCCCACGATCGCAAAACCGGCGAAGTCAAGTGGAGCGGCACGCGTGTTGACTTGGTCTTTGGCTCCAACTCGCAACTGCGAGCCCTGGCTGAAGTGTATGCGCAACATGATGCAAAAGAGAAGTTCGTGCGTGACTTCATTGCGGCCTGGAACAAGGTCATGAACCTGGATCGCTTCGATCTTATCTGACCGTGGCGCAAAGTTACAGCATAATCGGCAAGTAATAAAAACAAAAACCGCGCCAATTTGGCGCGGTTTTTATATGAAAAGGGCTGCGGTATATGAGAATTAATCATAACGAGCAGGGTGCTATCCGCTTTTGAGAGCGGCGAGATTTAGCACGTGGCCTACTATATTTAGCGATTTTTCTTGAAGTACACATCCGCGTATACAGCCAGGATTAATACTGCGCCTTTGACCACGTACTGATATGCGGCAGGGACGTTCAGCATTTGCAGGCCGTTGGTCAGGGATGCCATGATCAGACCGCCGATCATCGCGCCGAAGATGGTGCCTTCGCCGCCCAGGGTCGATGTGCCGCCCAAAATACAGGCTGCGATGGCGTCAAGCTCGTAGCCCTCGCCGGCTGCCACGGTGCCGTATCCGACATACGAAGCCAGCACAATGCCTGCCACACCGCACAGGAAACCCATCAAGACAAAGATCAGGAAGATATTTCGCTTAATGTTGATACCAGACAGGCGCGCCGCTTCGCGGTTGCCGCCGATGGCGTAGGCATAGCGCCCGAAGCGCGTGTTATTGGAGACATAGGCCATGATCATGGCCGTCACCGCCAGCAAAAGCACGGGAACCTGAATGCCGTTGTAGAAATTGACAATGACAACGTAGATAATTACCAGGGCAGAGAAAAAAAGCGTTCCGAGAATGTCCATATAAACATTGGGAACTTCAAAACCATATTGGGCTTTACGCGAGCGGCTGCGGATCATGTTCAAGAACAAGAGTGCGACCACCAGCAGCGCCACAATCCAGCCGATGCTGGGCGATAGATACCCTTGTGCGATTTGATCGAAGCCGGGTTGGTTGGCCGGGATGGTTTTGCCCTCAGTGATGATCAAGATTCCGCCGCGCAGGACAAACATGCCGCCCAGGGTGACAATGAAGGCCGGTACACGCATGTACGAAATAATGTATCCCTGTAACATGCCGAACAAGGCCCCTACCAGCAGGCCAATTCCTACTGAAAGCGCAGCTGACACAATTGGTTGACCGGGGAAGATGGAATTCCAAACATTAGCCTGGAAATAAGCCACTACCACTGAGACGAAACCAGCCAGCTTGCCCACAGAAAGGTCAATGTTACCGGTGACGATCACCAGAACCATGCCGGTTGCGAGAAATGAGGTCACGGTCATCTGGCGGAACAGGTTGGAGAAATTTTGTGGGCTCAGGTAAAAGCCGTTAGTCAGAACGTTAAACAAAATCCAGACAGCCACCATCGCCAAAATCATGGTGTACGTCTGGATGTTATCGCGAAACCGTTTTTTGAGTTCAAGGGAAAGGTTCATAACATACCTCGTGTGAGATTTAAGCTTCAATGCCAGTGGCAAGAGCCATGATTTTTTCCTGGGTGGCGCCCTGGGTTTCCAAGGTGCCGCCAGAACGGCCGTGGTGCATGACCATGATGCGGTCGCTCATGCCGATCACTTCTTCAAGCTCGCTGGAAATCATGATGATCGAAACGCCTTTTTCCGCAAGTTCATTCATTAATTTGTAAATTTCAAATTTGGCACCCACGTCGATGCCGCGGGTGGGGTCGTCCATGATCAGAATCTGCGGTTCGGTCAGCAGCCATTTGGCGATAACAACTTTTTGCTGGTTTCCGCCCGATAGCGAATCGACCCGCGACTGGAGATTGGATGCCTTCACCGCCAGGCTTTTACTTTGCCGGGTCGCCGCTGCCAGTTCCGCGTCCTGATCGATGCGGAAGAAGGCTGCAAACCGGTCAAGATTTGCCAGGGAAATATTGCGCAAAATGGGTTGGATCAGTACCAGTCCCTGGCCCTTGCGATCTTCCGGAACCAGGCTAATGCCGTTCGCCATGGCATCGCGCGCATTTTTGATGCTCAGAATGCGGCCATTCATCGCGATTGTTCCCGCGACGATGTTGCCATACTCTCCAAAAATAGTAGCTACCAACTCGGTGCGTCCCGAACCCATCAGGCCGGCAATGCCCAAAATTTCGCCTTTGCGCAAGTCGAAGCTAACACCGTTTAATACTTTGCGGCTGGGCTCGTTCGGGTCACTGGCAACCAGGTTTTCCACTTTAAAAATAACCTCGCCTGGCTGGCGGTTGCCCTGCGGAAAGCGTTCTCTCATTTCGCGCCCAACCATATGGCGCACCAACTGTTCCTGGTCCAATTCCTGGGCCGGGCGGGTGACAACCGTTTTGCCGTCGCGCAAAATGGTAACCGTGTCTGCAACGCGGAAAAATTCTTCCAATTTATGGGTAATATAAATGCAGGTAACGCCAAGTTCTTTTAGTGTTGCTAAAATTTCCACAAGTTTGGTAATTTCAGCCTCGCTCAAAGCGCTGGTGGGTTCATCGAGAATAAGTATCTTGGCATTTTCAGACAGGGCTTTGGCGATTTCGACCATTTGCATTTTGCCTACGCCCAGATTTTTCACGACTGCATTGGGTGGCACATCCAGCTTATATTTTTCAAGTAGCTGCCGGGTTTCAGCGTACAACTTGTCCCAGTTAATCACCCCATTTTCCATGGGTTCTTTGCCGAGGAAGATATTTTCCCCGACGGTCATGCTGGGTACCAGGGTCAATTCCTGGTAAACAATGGCAATTCCTTCTTCAATGGCCTGGCGAATGGAGCGATCTTCCAGTTTGAGTTCGCGGTTTTCGTACAAGATGGTTCCTTCATAAGAACCATACGGATACACCCCGGAAAGGATTTTCATCAATGTGGATTTGCCCGCGCCATTTTCGCCACACAGGCCATGTACTTTTCCACGTTGAATTTGGATCGAAACATCGCTCAGAGCCACAACCCCGGGAAATGCCTTCGTGACGTTGCGAATATCGAGAATAATGTCTTCAGCCACAGGCTGCTCCTTGCACCTAGGAATGAGTCCCGGCTTCTTTTGATTGAAACCGGGACTCTTCTATTTTACGACAAGATATTAGGGTTTGGCAGGGCGTTCGCCTTCAGGAATGTCACGATAAACATCATCGTAGGCCTGGAAGCCGCTTTTCACAACCAGATCGTAGACATTGCCCTGGTTGACCTGGGCCACGTCCAGGAACACGCAGGGGACTTCGCCTTGCTTGCTGGGATCAACGGTCAGTTCGGCCAGGGTGAATTTCTTCATTTCGGGGATCGCCTCGCCCTTGAGCAGCTTGTCGATCAGATCAACAGCCAGCGGGGAGAGATTGCGGATGTCTTTCATGATGGAGACGGTCAGTTCACCCTTGACGATGCTGTTACAGCCGTCAGCAGTGGCATCCTGGCCCGAGATCGGCACGATACCGGCCAATTGTTGAGCCTTCATGGCCTGCAAAGCGCCCAGGGCGGTACCGTCATTCGACGCCACGACAGCATCGACATCATTGTTGGCGGCGGTCAGGATGTTTTCCATCAGTTTGAGAGCATTGGCGGGATCCCAGTTGTCGACACCTTGCTGGGCAACGATTTCGATCTTGCCAGCGTCGATGTAGGGCTGCAGGATTTCGGTCTGGCCTTTGGTGAAGAGGGTGGCGTTGTTATCAGTGGGGGAACCGGCGAGCTGAATCAGGCGGACGGGGCCGTTGGCTGCGACATCCCAATTTTCGATGTCGATGGCTGTCATCACGCCCATGGCCTGCTGGCGGCCAACTTCAACATTGTCAAAGGACAGGTAGGCAGCGATTTTGTCGGTCTTGATCAGTCGGTCGTAGGCGAGAACCTTCACGCCCGCGGCAGCGGCCTTATCAACGGAGGTTACAATCGCATCGCCGTCTTCGGCGACGACGATCAGGGCCTTCACGCCCTGGCTGACCATGTTGTCGATCTGGTCGTTCTGCAGTTTGACATCATGGTTGGCTTCCTGGCTGATAACTTCATAGCCTTTTTCTTCCAGGAGCTTGCGCATGAGGACTTCTTCGTTCTTCCAACGTTCAGTGGCGAAGTCGGAGAAAGAAAGGCCAACTTTGGTTTTGCCGCTGTCGGCGGGGCCACACGCGGCCAGACTTGTTGCAAGAATGGAAACTAAAACCAGAACAGAGAGAATGCGAACGAGCTTAGACATCTTTTCCTCCAAATAGTGTGTGTGAGTAATGAAAAACAGGTTTGACAGAAAAGCAATAAAATTTGTTTTGGGCACACCTCCTAAACATTGATTGACAGACCCTAACGCCCCAAAATTGCCAGCGGATTGGCCTGTAACAACACAGATTGATAAACAACAGCAATTCCCCCCTTAACACAGGCATCAGAGCCATGCGCCGCGCGCACCACCCGGGCAGATTCTCGATTCCAGCGCAAGGCCCGGTTTTGAATCTCGGCATTTACAACAGGCAGCAGAAAATCAGCAGCCAGGCTTAAAATTCCGCCCAGCACTACCAGTTCAGGGTTGAGCGCATTCAAAAGGGATGCAATCCCAATTCCGAGATAGCGGCCAGTCTTTTCTATAGCCAGGATGGCAACTTCGTCACCGGCTTTTGCTGCATCAACAATCATTTCTACTGAATAATTCCCGGCGACATGCACTAAAGAGCTTTTCTTGCCCGAAGCAATGAGTTCATCAAGATAACGATACAAAGCCTTCTGACTGACCTGGGTCTCCCAGCAGCCGTGGTTTCCACATTTACACAATTCACCGTCAGGATTCATGGTCATGTGACCAAACTCAGATGCGACGCCGCTGACTCCGCGACACAAATGACCGTCGCGCACAACGCCTCCACCCAACCCGATATTCCCGCTCAGGTAGAGAACATTTTCATATCCCTTGGCGGCTCCAAAATAATGTTCGCCCAGGGCTGCCAGGTTGGCCTCATTCTCAATAAAGACTGGAGCGCCGAAATTGGCCTTTTCAAAAAAAGGTAAGAGTTCAACATTGTTCCAGCCAAGATTGGGAGCAAATAACAATGTTCCGGTTCCAGAATCAATCATGCCCGGGACGCCAATTGCTACCCCAAACAAAGAAGTGGCACTTGCCTTGCCTCTTTCAATCCCTTGATATAACAAGGCCAGCGTACGATCCAAAATCGCTTGCTGGCCCATTTCAGGAAAAGTCTTCTCTTTTACCTGCCAAACAACATCCGGGGCAAAATCAGTGACCATGACTTCAATAAAGTCGACCGCGATTTCGCAACTGACAATAAATCCGGCAGCGGGGTGCAGGGTAAGCAGGGTTGCCGGGCGTCCCGTGCCTGATGACTTCATGCCGACTTCACGCACAAAACAGCGTTCCATCAAATCAAAAACCAGATCTGAAACGGTTGCTTTGTTCAGGCCGGTGGCCTGGGCAAGGGCGGCGCGCGAAATCGGCGCCTGGGTGCGCAAAATGTTCATCACCAGCGACAAATTAATTTGCCGGACAAGCGCCTGATCGCCGGTTTGATAGGTTTCGCGTTTTTGCATCAATTTACCCTTGACAACAATGCTTGACTTGAGAGTATAATTAGTTTGTTGGAGCAACCAACTAAGATTATAAGAACATTTGCGCACAGAGTCAAGCACCTTTTTTCTGTAACAAATATCCGGTTTTTAATTTCCCCCACTTTTCAGGAGACTTGCAATGACTGACTATTCCCCAAAACCCGAACACCGCTTTACCTTTGGCCTGTGGACCGTAGGCAATCCCGGCGGGGACCCGTTTGGCTATGCCACCCGTGAACACAAAACGCCCGCCGAACTGGTCTACCTGCTCGGCGAAGTCGGCGCCTATGGCGTCAACTTCCACGACAATGACCTACTTCCGATTGACGCCTCCCCGGCTGAAGTAGAAGCCATCAAAAAGGAATTCAGTAAAGCCCTGGCCGATACCGGCCTGGTTGTCCCGATGGCAACGACGGACCTCTTCCATGAACCAATCTTCAAGGATGGAGCATTTACCAGCAATGACCCGAAGGTCCGCGCCTATGCCATACAAAAGACATTGAAGGCGATTGACCTGGGTGTAGAATTTGGCGCAAAAACCTATGTCTTCTGGGGCGGACGCGAAGGCACAGAGACAGATTCGAGCAAGAGCGCCATCGAAGCCATTAAACGCAATCGCGAAGCGATGAACTTCTTCTGCGAATACGCGCTCGATAAAAAATATGATCTAAAATTCGCCCTGGAAGCCAAGCCAAACGAACCGCGCGGCGATATCTACAACCCGACCACTGGTCACATGCTGGCTTTTATCGCCACCCTCGACCACCCCGAAATGGTCGGTGTCAACCCGGAAGTGGCCCATGAGCACATGGCAGGCATCAACTTCATGCATGGCGTCGCCCAGGCCTGGGAAGCGGGCAAGCTCTTCCACATTGACCTGAACGACCAGTACCCTGGCCGCTACGATCAGGATCTGCGCTTTGGCTCACGAGACATCAAGGCGGCATTCTACCTGGTCAAATTCCTCGAAGATGTCAAGTATGACGGATCGCGTCACTTTGACGCCCATGCCTATCGCACCGAAGACTTCAACGGTGTCAAGGACTTTGCCCGCGGTTGTATGCGCACTTACCTTATTCTGAAGGAAAAAGCTGCCCAGTTCAATGCTGACAAGGAAATCCAGGCTTTGCTGGCTGAAATTAATGCCGACGACGGCGCAATGACCCCGTTTCTTGGCAAATACAGCCCAGAGAAAGCATCTGCTCTCAAAGCCGAGTCTTTTGACCGGGCGGCCATTAGCAAACGCGGTTTGAAATACGAACGGCTCGATCAGTTGACGATTGACATTTTGACCGGGACGCGATAGCGTGTCAGGTTTTGAGGTGACAGGTATCAGGTCTTCCTGATACCTGTCACCTGACACCGGAGAATCACTATGTATTTTCTTGGCATTGACAGTTCCACCACCGCCACCAAAGCGCTGCTGATGGATTCCGCCGGACAGGTGTTGGCGGCGGCGGCGACAGAATACCCCTTCGAGACTCCGCGCCCGCTGTGGAGCGAGCAGCACCCAGACCTGTGGTGGGACGGAGCGCAAAAATCCATCTGCGCGGTGATGCAACGATCAGGTGTTGACCCTGCCCAGATCGGCGGCGTTGGGCTGACTGGTCAGATGCATGGATTGGTTTTACTGGATGCAGCAGGTGAAGTCCTGCGCCCGGCCATCCTGTGGAATGACCAGCGCACCCAGGCCCAATGCGACGAGATCCATCGGCGGATCGGCAAAGAGAAATTCATTCAGATTACCGGCAATGTTGCCCTGACCGGCTTTACCGCGCCGAAAATCCTGTGGGTTAAAGAAAACGAGCCGGAAGTTTACGCCAGGGCTGCGCATGTGCTGCTGCCCAAGGATTATGTGCGCTTGAAGTTGACCGGCACATATGCCATGGACAAAGCAGATGGGGCAGGTACGGTGCTGATGGATTTGCGCAAACGAGATTGGTCGGATGAAATCCTGGCTGCGCTGGAGATTCCTCGCGCCTGGATGCCGCCCACCTACGAAGGGCCGCGTATCACCGGATTTCTGACCGCCGAAGCAGCCAGGGCCACCGGACTGAAAACCGGGACGCCCGTTATGGCGGGCGGCGGCGACCAGGCTGCGCAAGCTGTGGGCGTGGGCGCCGTCTGTGAAGGGATCGTGGCGCTGACCCTGGGCACCAGCGGGGTGGTTTTTGCCACCACCGATGGGCCTTTCATTGAACCCGAAGGACGCTTGCACGCTTTTTGCCATTCCGTGCCGGACAAATGGCACATGATGGGTGTCATGCTTTCGGCGGCTGGATCTTTGCGCTGGTATCGGGACACGTTCGCTCCCCTTCACAGCTACGACGAACTGCTTGGGCCCGCCGCAAACATCCCTGCCGGATCGGATGGCTTGTTCTTCCTGCCGTATCTGACCGGAGAACGCACCCCGCACCCAGATCCGCTGGCGCGCGGGGCCTTTGTCGGGCTGACGGTGCGTCACAAGATGACACACATGACTCGCGCTGTGTTGGAGGGGGTCGCCTTCGGCCTGCGCGATAGTTTCGAGCTGATGAAATCTGCCGGGTTGGGCGAGATTACCCAGGTGCGCGTCTCTGGCGGTGGGGCCAAGAGTCCGCTCTGGCGACAGATATTGGCGGACGTGTTTGGCTGTGAGCTGGTGACCGTCAACACGACTGAGGGCGCGGCCTACGGTGCGGCGCTGCTGGCGGCGGTCGGCGCGGGGGCTTACTCTAGCGTGGAAGCGGCCTGTGAAGCGGCCGTCCAGGTGACGGGGAGTACGCTCCCCTCCCCGGAGCAGGTAAAAGCCTACGATAAGATATACCCGCTTTATCGGGAACTGTACCCGGCGCTGACTTCCAGTTTTAAGCGCATTCACGAGTTGAGATAATTTTTTGGGAGCGCAAATTTTGCTTGCGCTCCCAAAATTTATAGAAAAGGAAGATCAGAATGCCTGTTATCCGGAAGGTACCATTGGTTCGGGTATATTGGCTTGTGAGTCTTTTATTTTCTTGTTCAGCGGGTTTTTCTTTATTTGTCCAGGAATGGTCATCTTGTTGATCAGCGAGGGTTCTTGTGATATTTGAAACCATTCATAATGCCAGGGTCCCCAAGATCGGTTTTGGTTGCTGGACAATTGGCGGCGAAAGTACCGCCAACCCCGCCGAGGATGCGCGCTCACTGGCGGCGCTGCGCTCTGCCCTGGAATTGGGTTACACCCACTTTGATACCGCCGAATACTACGCCGCAGGGCACTCCGAGGAGCTGGTCGGGCGCGCTATCCGTGAATCTGGGGCCGCGCGCGAGGCGCTCTTCATCACATCCAAGGTCAGCCCCAGCCATTTGGGCTACGATGCTCTACTGCGCTCCTGCGAAAACAGCCTGCGCCGCCTGGGGATGGAGTACCTTGACCTTTATCTGATTCACTGGCCGGCGCACCTGATGAATCTGCCTGAAACGTTCCGCGCGCTCAACCAGCTCGTGCGTGAGGGCAAAGTTCTCCATTTGGGAGTCAGCAATTTCAACCTGAACCTGCTCAAAGAGGCGCGGGATGTGTCTGAGACGCCGCTGCTGACCAACCAGGTGCCCTACAGCATCCCCGATCGTTCTTATGTCAAGAATGGGGTGCTCGGTTACTGCCAGGCCAATGACATCCTGCTGACCGCTTATTCTCCGGTCAAGAGTCGCTTTTTTAAGGGTAAAAAGCTGGCCGACTTTGCCCGGGCGCGCGGCGTGACCACCTTCCAGGTCGGGCTGGCCTGGCTGGCCCGCCAGTCACGGGTGATCGCCATCCCCACATCCTTCAATCCACAGCACCAGGCCGAAAACCTGGCCGCTTTGAACCTGGAGTTGAGCGAGGAAGAATTGGCCCTGCTCAATAGCCTGGCCTGACCGTTTGCTACATTGTGTTGTTTCGCAACCTAAATCGCCATTCTCCCGCCAGCGCTTTGACCTGCTCCAGCGGCAAGGCTTCGGCTGTCCCGCGAAAACCGGTGATCGTTTCGGCCATGCACAGCGAATTGTAGATGGCTTCTTCCGTGGCCTCAATGGCTGCCTGGAATAATGGGGACATTTGCGTGTTGGGTAGTTCGGGGTAGGCGGTGGTACGACTGCGTCGTTCCGTTGTCCGGCGCACACTTTCAGCGCAGGAAAAGGCAATGGCATAATCTCCCGACCCGTCCGACATGGATGCGCCAGTGCGCGCCAGCCCGGCCAATGCTCGCCGCGCCAGACGAGTCAGGTTACGGTCGGAAAGTGGCGCATCGGTGGCCAGCACGATCATGATCGAGCCGTCCGCCTTGCTTGTCTCCAGCTTGTCCTTCATATAATACTGTCCCAGCGCCTGCCCAACAGGGATACCGGCCATTTGCAGCACCCCGCCAAAATTGGACTGCACCAACACCCCCAGCGTGAAACCGCCCAGTTTGTCTGGAAGCAGCCGCGAGCTGCTGCCGATCCCGCCTTTCCATCCGAAGGCAATGGTGCCGGTTCCTGCGCCGACAGCGCCTTCGGGCACATTCCCATCCCTGGCGTTTTCAATCGCAACGTAGATCTGTTCAACGCTCAGGCGGCGCTGGCGGATATCATTCAACCAGCCGTCATTGGTTTCGCCGACGAGGGCATTCACCGACCCGACGCTTTCATTGCCAGGCCGGGAAAGAGTCCAGTCGAGCAGGGCTTCCATTGCGCGTGGTACCGCAAGTGTATTCGTCAGGACAATGGGTGTTTCTATTTCACCCAGTTCCATTACCTGGGTGCTGCCCGTCAATTTACCAAAGCCATTGCCGACCACCACACCTGCCGGAACTTTGTCCTGAAACAGGTTGCCTGCATGCGGAAGGATGGCGGTCGCGCCTGTGCGGATATTGTCGCCTTCGACGAATGTGAAGTGCCCGACTCGTACTCCGGCTACGTCAGTAATAGCGTTCAACGGGCCGGGCGGCAGGATGCCGGGAGTCAATCCCAGCTCACGGGCACGGCAACGGGGGAAATTTTTCGGGGTCGTCACGTTTCGTTTGTGCTCCGTAAGCGTCGTGTAGCCGATGAGTCTTGACAGAAGTACTTAACGCGCTGGCAGCCGGCGCGCCGAGTTGCCTCGCAACAAAAAGGTTAGCGCAAACCCGGTAATAAATCCGCCGATGTGCGCCATGTAAGCCACTCCGCCTGTGTCCGCTGTTTCAGCGATCGAAGCTACACCGCTAAAAAGTTGCAGAACGATCCACAGCCCAATGACAATGATGGCCGAAACCGGGGTGACAACCCTGCCGATCAGCACCCTGACCTTTTGCTGCGGGAACATCAGGATGTAAGCGCCCAGCACTCCGGCAACGGCTCCTGAGGCTCCCAGGTTGGGCACGTTTGAATCCATGTTAAAAAACATCTGGGCAAAGGTTGCTGCCAGTCCGCAAACCAGGTAGAAAATGGCGAACGGGATATGCCCGAAACGGTCTTCGACATTGTCGCCAAATATCCACAGGTAAAGCATGTTGCCTCCCAGGTGGACCCATCCGGCGTGCATGAACATGGCCGTGAAGAGCGTCAGGAAATCACCGGTGGGGTCAGCCAGGAAGCGGCTGGGCACAAATGCCCACTGCATGATAAACTCATCGCCGCCGCTCAATTCCACGAAGAAGAAGAGCGCATTCAGAACGATCAGGGCATACGTGACGAGAGGAATTGTTTTGCGTGTACTATTATCATCACCGATGGGCATCAAGGGATTTATCTCCTTTTATTTTAAAACCGGGAACCGATCGCGAACTTTTGCCGCAATCTGACGATCTGTCATTTTGTCCGCGGTTTCAACAGCCAGGATTTGCACCTTGAGTCCTTCGTGCTCAAGGCGTTTTTCGAGCTCTCCCTTGGCTTCACCGGGACCGAAGATTAAAATTGCCTCCGCCGCGCGGATGTGGCTAATGACCTCATCATAATATTTGTTGAGTTGTTCAGCGAACTTATTATCCAATTGGTTATCTCCCTGCTGGTACTGGGAGCTGTAAGGCGATTTTGTGTTCGATGCTCCTCGATAGCGGATGTGCCTTCCAATCCCTGATTCGATTTTTTGGATGTCTTCCCCTTCTTTTGTAATATTTACAATTACAGCCTTCCGGCGATCGATCCATAAACCAATTTCTTTTTTCATAAACTACTCCTTCCAATGGATGTGGGTGGAGAGTGCCTGCTTCCGCCATTTGGGAGAGACGTTGGTTCAGGAAATATCAAATTGGGAGCGGGCAGGGAAACGCTCCCGAACCTTTTTTGCAACTTGCTGGTCTGTCAATTTATCGGAATCTTCTATGGTCAGGTTATATTCCGCCAGACCTGCACCTTCAAGGCGTTTTTTGAGTTCGTGTTTGGCTTCTCCCGGTCCGAAAATTTGAATTGATTCGGCATCCCGAATATGTGCGATTACTTTGTCGTAATATTCGCCAAGATGGTTCCAGTAGCGCCTGTCGCGCGCGTCTTCCGGTGCGCCATCTCCGGGCGTAATACTGGAAAAGCGGGTGTAATTTTCCATATACGAAGCGATGGTTTTTCGTTCTTCACCATCTTCTGAAACACTTACGATAACCGCTTTCTGCTCATTAAACCACAACCCGATTCTTTTATTCATTGGATTCATCCTTTTTAGGTGAAGCTTGGGCCAGAATCTAAAGATTCCCAACCCTAAAGTTAGAGAGTATTACCATCAGTCAGTATAGACGATGCATTCATCGCCAGACGGGTGATCTTTCGCCTGAGTCTGATGTTCATATTTATCGGCGCCTCTCGCTCTCATATCTAAACTTTCGGGCCGCTTGTGGATGTTAATTGCCGCAGGTCACTGAAGATGGTTTCTATCTCTTCAGGGGTTATTAATCTGTCACTATCAACCTGCTTAAGTAGGCCCGCTTGCGCTTTTTCCGTGGCGATGGTGCGGATTGTCAGGCCGCCCGCCAGCGCTTCTTTGACCAGTTCTGCGCCCCGGCTGTAACCGATCAGCGGATTCAGGGCGGTCACTACAATTGGGTTTTGCGCCAGCCAGCCTTCGGATTTTTCCCGGTTTGCCGTGGTACCGCGCACTGCCCGTTCGGTGAAGGCTTGGACTGCGCCAATGGTGATTTGCATCATCTCGAAAAGGTTGTGGGCGATGACCGGCATCATGACGTTTAATTCAAGCTGCCCGGCCTGGGCCGCCAGGGCAACGGTCGTGTCACAGCCGATGACCTGAAACATGGCCATATCGAGCATCTCGGCCATGACCGGGTTGATCTTGCCGGGCATGATGCTCGAGCCGGGTTGGACGGCGGGCAAGCGGATCTCATCCAGCCCGGTGGCAGGGCCGGAAGCCAGCAAGCGAAAATCGTTGGCAATACGGATCAGAGTCAGGGCCAGGGTCCGTAACGAAGCTGAAAATGCTGCGGCATCGGCCATGGATTGCATTGATTCGAAGAGATTATCAGACTCGTTCAACTGCAAGCCGGTTAATTCGGATAGCTTTTTGACCATTCGGTGATGATATTCAGGGTGTGCGTTCAATCCCGTTCCGACTGCTGTCCCGCCAATTCCCAGGCGAGTCAACCCTTGTGCGGCAAACCGAATGCGTTCCGCATCGCGTTCGACGGCTCTGGCATATGCGCTGAATTCCTGTCCGAGGCGAATTGGAACGGCATCCTGGAGATGGGTACGCCCTGATTTAACGATCTCATCAAACTCGATGGCTTTGTTGGTAAGCGCACCAGCCAGATCGTCAAGCGCGGCGAACAGTTCATCCAGCCGCCACAGGCAGCCCAGCCTGATGGCCGTGGGAATGGTGTCGTTGGTGGATTGGGCCAGGTTGACGTGATCGTTGGGGTGGACGAGGCATTCTCCCAATTTTCCGCCCAGGAGCTGTGTAGCGCGGTTGGCGATAACCTCGTTGATGTTCATGTGGTGACTTGTTCCTGCCCCCGCCTGGAACGGATCGACGACGAACTCTGCATTCCACTTCCCATCGATCACTTCTTGGGCAGCATCGATGGTTGCCTGGGCTTTTTCGGCATCGAGCAGACCCAGGTCGCGGTTGACTTCAGCCGCCGCCCTTTTGATCACCGCCATTGACCAGATAAAAGCGGGTCGAGGCTTGAGCCCTGAAATAGGGAAGTTATCGATGGCGCGCTGGGTTTGTGCGCCATACAAGGCGTTTTCAGGGACAAGCACTTCGCCCAACGAGTCGCGTTCAATCCGACAGGAACTAACAGGAGTAGTTCCATTCAGAAGAATGGGTTGGATTGAGCGCAGATCAGGGGTTGGGTCCTTGACTTCGGCGCCAGGTGGGCCGCCATCATCTTCCCAGCGCATGGCATTTGCGAGTTCGGTTTTGGCCTTCGGGCCTTTCGACTTGACGGGTTTGCTCATGAGAAACCTTTTGGCAGGCTAGCGCAACTTGACCAGCGCCGGTAAATAGGTTTGCCGGGCGGCATCCTGAGACACTGTCCCATGGATGCCGCCCGGTTTTGTTGTCCGCGTTGCGGCGCTACAGGCCCTTCATCAAATTCCCGAGAGCCAATAAAATAAAGCCTGCGACCACCAGCCCAAAAGCGTAAGCGGCCAGCCCGGGGATCATTCCTTGCGAAGCCAGCACACCGAGCAGCGCAAGAATTACAGAAATCCAAAATGTTACAACTTTGGGTTCGCTTAGTTTCATGATTTTTTATCCTTTTTGATGATGTTGAGAATATCCACGCATTGCGGTTTTTGCCAGGTTAAGACGCCGGCTACCGACGCCCTCGTCCAGTGAAGAGTTTGACGATCGCCAGCAGGACGACGGAGCCGAGTAACGTGACCAGCAAGGTTGGAATGGTAATTGCGTCATTAATTGTCCCGACGCCCAATAGCGGGCTGATGAAGTAACCGGCCAGGAATGCGCCAAGTACGCCTACGACAATATCAAGCAGCAGGCCCTGTTGTGAATTGGTGCGCATGATTCTGCTCGCAACATACCCGACAATTGCTCCAGCGATGAGATAGATGATTAGATTCATGTTTATCCTCCAGGATTGTTTAGAAAATTGTTCCAATATGCGCTGGCGCTTGCCCGCATCCGCGATACAGGCCCAGGCGGGGGGACAGTCGGGGTGCGCCAGATTTCAAAAATCCTGTTCCTGTGCTGAGAAAACAGGATTACACCAACCAGTTAACATCATCAAGTACGAACACTTGCTGCTGCAAGGCGCAGGCGTTCAGCCACGCGTTCGGGCAGCTCGCTTTTACTGATAAATATATCGGCGCCGGCAGAGATTGCGGCTTGTTGACGAGATTCCAGGGGACTGATCAAGACAACAACAATCGCGTGCGGACAGGCCAGGCGTAATTCTGCCAGGGCCTTGACACCCCGGTTAACTGGAAGCAAATCCCAGTCCACCAGGAGCATGTCCAGTTGAGTTGCAGGGGCATTGGCTAAAGTTGTAAGCCAATTATCCGCCTCGCCGACTACTTCCATCTTCATATCCAGGAGTAGTATGCGCAAGGCGGAGCGCTCTTCGTGTTTGGCATCGGCTAAATATACGCGGGTCATGACATTATCGTATAACAAACACTCCCCGGTTGCATCCATCGACCGGGGAGTGTTTACCTCCCCCACTTGGGGGAGGTAAGTCAAAAATTGTTTAGGAAGTCAGGCCGGGCTGACCAGCATTGCCAAAATCCCCCAAATGGAACCAAGCACGGCGCCTCCCAGCACATCACGCGGGTAATGCGCACCAACGTAGATACGGGTGAACCCGACAAAGGCGGCAACCGTGTAGAGTGCCAGGCTAATTCCCAGCCCGGGGATAAAACGCAAGGTGAGCAGCGTCACCAGAAAAAATATCTGGGTGGTATGTCCGCTGGGGAAAGAATCGCCTTTTTCGCGCCAACCGATAACACGCGTGTCTTCGAGGGTGAGAAATGGACGATCGCGGACTGCCAGCGCCTTGACGGTTTCCACCAGCAACCAGAGTATGAGTGTGGCCAAAATAATTTCAACAGCCAGGTAGCGGTAGCCCAGCAGGAAAAACACGAAAGCCACAATGAAAGCGGCCAGCATGTTGCCCAGTTGCGTAAACAGCCACATATAATTATCCAGCCATTTTGGGTAGCTGCGCTGGTTAAAGAGCCGGAATATCCTGGAATCCCAGCGTTCTCCAGCAGACCAGATCAGGGACAGTGTCAGCAGGGCGAACAAGAAAACCAAAGCAGCCAGTTCGCGTTGGGCGCTGAACGCCCTCCAAAGTGATGCGCGCGCCTCGCCTGGAAACCAGGCAAGCGCTGCCGCAAGCCCAACCAGCAGGAGCAACAGGAAAGCGGGTCGCCGCCGATGGGCAGACCAAAGGATCTTGCGCCTGGCGACCGGGGAGGGGAGCGTTGTTTCTTCGGGAGTATCAGACTGTTGCATCGGCGCTCAATTGGGAATCGTTCTCTGGCTCTGGCGCGGGCTGCCCGGTGAGTTCTGTGCCAGCCATGACCCTCAGGGCGCGCGACTGAACGCGGACCGATAATGTGCCCTGGTTTAACAGGCAGCCATCGGCCAGGACAGGCATTTTGGGATCGGAAACAACAGTGATTTCTTTGGCGCGATAATGGTGAATGCCTTCCACCAGGCCTCCGCGAGACAACATGGCATAGGTGAGCATACTTAATTTACTCATATCTGAAAATGTGAACAGGTCCAGGCGGCCGTCTTTAAATGAAACATCTGGAGAGATTTGGAAATGCGGCCCGGTATACGACATATTGGCGATCAAGAGCATGTGCGCCGTTATTGCCAGGTATTTCTTCCCGTCCAGGTTGATCTTTAGGTTGGATGGGGTCGCAGAAGCCAGTGTCGAGAGCAAGCCCCCGATCTGGGCCAGGTTACCGTGTTGGAAATCATCTGCCATGGGGTACAGATCGGAGATGAGACCCAGTGCGACCACTTCCAGAAACCAGCGCCGGGAATGTCCGCTGTGGACACGCCCAACGTCGATTTTTAAGCGGCGTCCATGACGCAGGATGGCGACAGAATCGGCAATATTGCCGCTAATCCCGAGATTGAATGCAACGTTGTTGCGCGTCCCGGTGGGGATGATGCCGAGGGTGGCATCCTTTTCGATCATGGCCCCAACCACGCTGTCGATCGTCCCGTCGCCGCCTGCGACAACGATCAGTTTGATGCCGGCCTTGATGGCCTCGCCGACAACATGGTCAATCTGGCTGTCTGGCTGCACGATAAAGACTTCCGGCAAGATGCGCTGGTTCTGCATTTCCGAAAGTATGTTGATCAACTGCTGCGGGGATTCTCCCGGTTGACCAGAACCGGGGTTGAAGATAAGTTTTGCCCGGATTGGCCGGCCAAGCGCTGTTTTGAGTTTACCGGGGATGTGCAATTCCATAGTATCCATAACCATTTGTGCGAGTGGGTTTTCCTGAACCATATATTTATCTTACAAGAAACATTCCCCGGCCACATCGGCTGACCGGGGAATGTTTCCCTCCGCCATCTGGGGGAGGCTTTGTTGGGAGATTGCTCTCATGCTGGGCTTTGGTTAAAATCAAAAGCCGCGTTAGAATAGGCGCATGCAGGATAACGAAGGTAAAATTCGGGTTTGAATCCCAAAAATATCCAAAAGGTTTAACCATGCCCAAAAACTATTCCCGCACCGTTTGGTCGTCTGGTGACGGCGACCAGCGCAAAGAAAGCAGCAAACCGGCCAGCCAGAAATCCCTGCCGCCGGGGCAGCAGATCGTTTCCTTGCAGCGCGAGTCCAAAGGGCGTGGCGGCAAAGCGGTGACCGTGCTCAAAGGACTGGTCCTGACCGAAGCAGACCTGAGCGTCCTGGCCAGGACGCTCAAGCAATCCCTTGGGGTGGGCGGGACGGCCAAGGATGGGCTGATCGAAATCCAGACCCAGGAACGCGAAAAGATTGCCGAAGTGCTGGCGAAGTTGGGCTATAAGGTCAAGTTGGCGGGGGGCTGAGAGAAATTCAGATCTTGGGGAATTTCAGTGATAAAGCCCCAAAATGCGGCACTCTTCATTGAAAATCCTGGAGAACCAAAAAATCAGCAGCCGGGCTGCCGGGGAAACTGTAATGGCTGCCTGGCAGTATGAATCAAAAGAGCCTGGCACTTTCGCGCCAGGCTCTTTGTTGTTTGTTAGCTGATCATCGAGACGTTGACTGCCTGCCAGCCCTTGGGGCCTTTTTCAACAGCGAACTCAACTTTTTGGCCTTCCATGAGATTGCGAAAGCCATCGCTCTGAATGGCAGAGAAATGGACGAAGACATCATCGCCGCCTTCGCGGGAGATGAAGCCGAAGCCCTTGTCGCCATTAAACCACTTAACCGTACCTTGAATTCGTTCAGACATTGTATTTGCCTCCTTTGGGCAATAAGAAAAAAATGGGGGGTATTCTGTTTGTTCCATCGGAGGGGTAAACAAAACAACCCACGGGAGAAACCGTGAGTTGCCGCTGTTCTTTCAACCAACGCGAACTTACCGTTACCGTATCTAGCAATCATAATAACACACTATTGAGATCTGTGCGGACTCAGTTTGGCGCAAGTACTTAATACCCCGCGCCGCGCCGCGAGAGCAACAAAACGCGATACAATTTCAGTATGCGAACCATACTGCATCTTGACCTGGATGCCTTTTTCTGCGCCGTCGAAGAGCTTGACGACCCCTCCCTGTGCGGTAAACCCTTTGCCGTGGGCGGCCGGCCCGAGGAGCGCGGCGTGGTCGCATCCTGTTCTTATGCTGCCCGCGCCCTGGGCATCCACTCGGCCATGCCGATGAGTCGGGCTTTGCGCCTGTGCCCAGAGCTGATCGTCGTCGGGCACGGCCATAGCAAATATGGCGAGAAATCGCGCCAGGTGATGGAACGCCTGCACAGCATTTCCCCGCTTGTCGAGCAGATCTCCATCGACGAAGCTTTTGTCGATATCAGCGACATGCGCGAACCGGCCGGGCAGATTGCCCTGCGCTTGCAAAACCAGGTTTGGGATGAATTGCGCCTGCCCTGCTCGATCGGGGTGGCGTCAAACAAACTGGTTGCCAAAACTGCCACCGAAACCGGCAAAAAAGCGGCGCGCGGATCAGGCTACCCGCGCGCGCTGACCGTTGTCGAAGCCGGGCGCGAAGCCGAATTCCTGGCCCCGTTACCCGCCTCCATGCTCTGGGGGGTTGGCCCAAAAACCGAATCCCGCCTGAAGGGTATCGGCATCCACACCATCGGCGATATCGCCCGCTACCCCGAAAGTGAGCTGGCGGCCCGCTTCGGCCAGGCTGGCCGCGACCTGTCCCGTCACGCGCGCGGAATCGACGAACGCCCGGTGTCTACCGGACGCGAGACCAAATCCATCAGCCAGGAAATCACCTTCGCCCGCGATGTCAGCGACGATAAAGCGCTCGCATCCACCCTGAAAACGCTGTCTGATCAGGTTGCCCACAGCCTGCGCCGCGAAAAACTGGCCGGAAAAACAGTCAAGCTCAAGCTGCGCTGGCCCGATTTCACAACTTTAACCCGCCAGAGCACCCTGCCCGCGCCCAGCGACCAGGCCGAAGAAATTCATGCCGCCGCGCTGGCCCTCTTGCGCCAGGTGCGCCCCGCCGGGCAACCCGTGCGCCTGATCGGCGTCGGGGTCAGCGGATTGGGCCAGGCCGTCCATCAGATGCAATTGTGGGGTCAGGATAACGAAAAACAGCGCAAGCTGCAATCTGCCCTGGATGCGCTGCAAGAAAAATACGGCAAGGATATTATCGACAAGGGATATTTGCCATAAAAAATGTCAGAAGGCAGGATGAGGGGGGCATCCTGCCTTCTGACAACTCGAATTATATGGGTTTTCCAAAATTCGTCAAGAGGTTTGGGGGACGAATTTTTTGATGGTTTTCCCGGCAGCGCCCGAACCCGGACAAGCTGGAAGAGCAAAACCCTTAAACGCGAAGATCACGACAGGACACATAGGAAAACCTTTTTATTCCCCTGGCATTTCCTTCTCTGGCCAGGGAGCCAGCCTTAACGCACCCGGGCTGTACTTTTGGGCCAGCAATGCGCAAGCCTGGACGGTTAAGGCGCTGGCGGGGACATGCATGATGAGATATAAATTGCCCTGACCCGTGGAGATGGGCGCGACGGAGGGGCTGTAGAAATCCAAATTACCAAAACTGGCGTGCTCCAGGGTAAATCTTTCATTTTCAAAGTAATAATCATCCTGTTCGCTTTCACTGTTATCGCGAGTGTAATAGTGCCTGAACAGACCCATGTCATGATCCTTCCTGAAAGCCGAGAGCAGGTACTCGTAATAAGGGCTGGCGCGATATGGCAGGCTGATGGCGCGGAAGAAGCGAATGCTTTGCATCAAGTACTTGTCGTGTCCTTTGCCAAGAATGCTATTGAACTGGGATCTTTCAGAAAATACGAAGCGTAAGAGATTGTAG
Organism: Anaerolineae bacterium; assembly: GCA_022013685.1. GTDB lineage: Bacteria > Chloroflexota > Anaerolineae > Anaerolineales > Villigracilaceae > UBA8950. Next base: position 64,355 of record JAKLPV010000024.1, on the reverse strand, counting down.
CCTCCGATAATATTGGGGGCTATTTCGCGTAGTTTTTCGCTGAATTCGAACAGATTGAGAATGATGTTATTGGCAGCCACAATATCATCATAAGAATCGACAATAAAGGCCGGCAGGGCAATTAGGCAGAGACTATCGAATAGTTCATCCATTCTTTGCGATGCTGCCGGCAGTCTGGCAGGCATATCCTCTTCGTTGACGCCGATGGCGGCCAGGTAGAATTCGTGGCGTTCACGGGTGGACAAACGCAAGGCCCGGGCCAGCGACAGCAATAGCTCAGGTTCAAGCGAAACCTTGTCACCGCGCTCTATGTTGCCAAGCGCCTGTTCTGAAATGCCGGTCAAGCACGCCAGTTGGCGTTGGGTAAGCTGGCGAAAATGCTCATCGTGCTCGCTTTTTCGCAGGGCGGCCAGTAATTTTCCGAATTCTTTGCGATTCATTATAAATTCTCCAACGGCATGCGAAATTTTGACAACAATGGCTAAAATCTTCCAAAACTCGAAGGTTGACCTTCGGAAATCCGAAGTTCTACGTATTGAATTTTATTATAAGTTCAATGATAATCGGGCGCGTGTAATTTTGCACAAACTTTTTCGGGTGAGGTGAGGCAATGAAAAAACTGGTTTATCTTGTGATGTTGATCGCGCTTGTTTTACAATCTTTTGCCCCGGCAATCGATGTCCTGGCGAAAGAAGCGGAGCAGCTGCCGATAGGTGGCGGGCAGGGACAGGTTGATTTTCAGGAAGATGCGACTGCAACGCCAACGCCTTCCATAACACCCGAGGATGAGTCTGTCCCCTCTGAGACGCCAACACCACAGGATGAAGCCACGGCATTCTTAACTGAAACGCCGCTCGCAAGCGAAACGCCGCTGGAAACGGAAACCGTTACCCCGACTGAAACGCCGCAGCCGCCAACCGCTGAAGCCTCTCTCACGCCAACCCCAAGCCCGACCGATGGCGCAGACCTGGCCGGGCAGCCGTATCAAATTTTACTGGAAGCCAATCCCGAGTTTATCAGCTCTGGCGGACAGGTTAACCTGCAATGGCAGGTGATCGGGAAGAACCTGGAAGGGCTGGACCTGGTTTTCTGGCTGCCTGACGATGTCAGCTTGAAAACGGACAAAAAACAAGCCCAGGAAGCGGAACAACCGACAGAAATCCATCGTATCCCGGCAGAAGAAAAGGGCAGCCTCCATTTTGAGGTGAGCGCCGAGGCTGAAATGCCGGTCTTGATCGCGGCTTTCCTGCTGCCGCAAGATGTGGACGAAAAATCAATACTTTTTATGGATACTGAACCGCTGGCCCAGGCGCAAATTGCCCTGCTTGAAAAGATGGCAATCTCCCGAAAGGGTGGCCGGGTGGCCGGCTTGAATGGCAAAGTGAAAGTTGACTTTCCAGACGGCGCCCTGGGCGAAGCGGCCGAGGTTTTCATTCACCGGCCCCTGCCCGAATCGATGCCGCCCCACAGTTTGAGCGGCAGGCCCTTCGAGATCAATGCGCGTGATGCGGCAGGCAAGCAAGTGCAGCGCAAATTCAGGGAGTTTGTGGAGATCGAGGTTTCATATGCCGATCTGGATGTGCCTGAGGCGTTGGAAGGTGACCTGTACCTGTACTGGTACAACCCCGAGACAGACACCTGGGAGGCGCTAACGACATCGGTCGATCGGGATCGAAAGGTGTTGCGCAGCCGTACCGATCACTTTACAGTGTTCGATATTGGGGTTAATGACTGGCAGGCTTCAAAGTTGCCGACGTTAGATGCATTCCAGGTTTCGACTTTTACTGGCGCGGCCTCCTACGCATTTCCAATCGAAGTGCCGCCGGGGCCGGGGGGCTTGCAGCCCAGCCTGGCTCTGAACTACAACAGCCAGGTGGTCGACCAATCAACGGTGCGAACCCAGGCTTCGTGGGTGGGCATGGGCTGGTCTCTGGATGTGGGCAGTATCACTTGGGATTCACGTGAGCACGTAGCGTACCTGGCTGATGATTCCTACATGTTGAATATCAACGGAGTCAGTTCGCGGATTATTTCAGATGGCACTAGTTATCGCCTGGCAGATGAAAACTATTGGCGCCTCTCATACGCAAACGGCATATGGACTGTATGGGATAAGGTGGGAAATAAATATTTCTTCGAACCCAAACTGTATCTCTACGAGGCGTATAGCGATTGTAATGAATTTATACCTGGATATCGCAAATACCCTTACGACTTCCGGTTGACCAAGGTGCAAAATATCCACGGACAAGAAATCCAGTATTACTACGAAACCGAGACAAAAGATCTGGAGTTTCCCGCTTGGCGAGGATATTCAAACAAATGTGATACTTGGCGTGATTATCCGGTCGAAACAGCTGTCTATTTAAAAACCATCACTTATGCGAACGGACTGAATCGCATTCGTTTTGATCGTCAGCCACGCCAGGATTATCCCCAAGAATGGGCGACAGACGGCGCTTATCACAGTTTTGAACGTTAACGCCTGCAAAGCATTATCGTAGAGACGGACAGCAATAGCGACGGTGTATATGAATTGGTGCGTCGTTATGGGTTATCTTATGCCCCGCAGGGAACATCCATTTGGCCGGAGTACGTTTGGTCGTCTGGATGGGCGACCAGTACTTTAAGCGCAATTACTGAGTACGGACTGAATGGCACAAGCAGCCTGCCATCGACAACCTTTACCTATGAAGATAAGATGCATCTGACCATGGCTACGAATGGCTATGGCGGTGCGGTGAAATTTAAGTATGATGCCTGGGTTTATGAAGCCAATGCGCCAAAGTTTCATACCTGGGAAGACCTGTATTCTGGCGGGGATTGGAATTGGGGAAAGCGAGATAATGATGGAAATATCCGGGGTTTTTTGCGAGTGGAGTCCCCTAACAGAATAGAATTTCGCGGAACCATTGCTGGGCGTAAATTTCCAGAGCTAACGCGGCCCGGTGGTAAATATAAACTAAGTTTCGGTAGTTTTTCTGTGTCTATCAGCCCCTTGCGAACGAGCTTGGGGTTAAACCATGCTGAGAATGTTTATGACTACGCTAAAGACCAATTCGTGACGATCACTCCCGGCAATCCAAAAGCGATCATTGATCTCCCGATGACAGCCAAAAGTGTAACTCCGTTGATACGCGCCGACCAGGGCAGCCAACATGATGAGCAGTATGTAAGGGCTTATGGTTACAAACTGCAACTTCTTCCAGTTTACTACCGGGTAATTGAAAAAAATCTTTTAGATGGCAATGGGCACACTTACACTTTTTCTTATGGTTATACTTCCCCGGCTCTTAACGATAGCGTGACTTCCCCCAATAGTGTTTGCCCTGACGGAGCAACGGACTGTAAGGAATATGTTCCGAAGTACTCTGAGTTTCGCGGTCACAAAATCGTAACAGAAACCGGCCCGGACGGCCGTGTGATCGTGACCGAGTTTTATCAAGATGACAATTTTAAAGGACAGGTCAAATCAGTTCTGGTTGAGCAAGGTGATAAAGTATCTGAGACAATCAAAGAGTACAATGCCATTGATCTGCCCATGCAGCCACTGGTTTATCAACACCCATGTTGCAGTGGTACAGTCTATCGAGGCGTAAAACATGTTTGGACTTACCAAACCAGCCAGGAAAACAGGATCTACACCAGCAACGGCTCCTACAGCGCCACCCGCGAAGTTTATACCTATGAGCCGACTTATGGCAATCAAACTGAGGTTCTTCAACAAATATGGAGAGGGGGGGCGATCTGGGAGAATTATCTCAAAACCAAAACGAGTTACCATCCCAATGCGAGCGGGGTTTACCTGGTTAGCCTGCCGGCCAGTGTTGCCCAGGTCGACTTTTTTGACGAGGTTGTTGCAGAAACATGGTTCTTTTACGATGGAAATGTAGGCAGTCATACTGTGGCTCCAACCGTAGGCAAACTTACATCCCAGCGTACCCGGACAGGAACCAACACCTGGTCGCAGGTTTCTTATGCTTATGATACTTGGGGCAACAGCACCAGCGAAAAAACCTGGAGTGGTTATGGTACTTCAAATGCCTCACCCACTCAGGGCGCGCGCGTGACTACAACCCAATACGATCCTGCTTATCATACTTACCCGATCTCTGTCACCAACCCGCTTAACCAGACTACATTCTGGACATATAACTACAGAAAAAGCGTACCCGTCTCGGAAACCGACCCCAATGGAGTCGTGACAAGGGCTGAATATGATGATTTTGGTCGTATGGTCAAATTGATTCGTCCGGGGGACGATTCCGCCAACCCGACCCTGCTCGTTTCCTACTCAAACAGCGCCCCCTTCGAGACCACCATCCGCCAACGCCTGGACGGAAACCGCTACTTTGGCATTCGTCGCGTCTATGACGGCATGGGCCGCCAGGTGCTCCAGCAAAGCGGTAGCGGGACGGCTTCAGGCGCGCTGACCGTTTTGAACACAGTCGATACGCTGTATGTTTCTGTCTACGAGACTCACCAGAGTGTGCCCTACGGCCTCGGCGAAACGCCCGGCGTCTACGATTACACCATCACCTTGGTGGACCCAGGCGGGCGCAGCACCACCGTCACGGCTCCGGATGGCTCACAAACCAGGACCGTGATCGATGGCTTGACTACCACCGTTACCGACCCAGCCGGGCGAGTCACCACCAGCCGGGCCGATGTCTGGGGCCGGACAATTTCCGTCACCCCACCTGAGGGCCCCGGCGTGACCTATACCTATGATTTGCTTGGCCGCTTGTTGACGGCCACGCGCGGTGAAATCCAAGGAGGGGGCGGCGCAACCACCAGCCTAGCTTACGATATGGCCGGGCGCAAAATCGGCATGTCGGACCCGGATATGGGCGACTGGACTTATACCTACGATGCCCTCGGCAATCTGACCAGCCAGACCGACGCGCGCGGTTGCACCTTGAGCCTGGCCTACGACCTGCTCAACCGCCTGAAAAGTAAAACCAGTTTAACTCTAACCAGTTCTGGGAGTTGTGGAGAGGCGGTAGCCATTGTCGGCACGGCAGGCGAGAACGTGATCTATACTTATGATCAGGGAGCGAACGGCATAGGCCGCCGTACCGCGATGCAGGACGGTTCGACCGGGTTAGGGAGCACGACCTGGGCCTACGATGCGCGTGGGCGGATGACGCTTGAAAACAAGCGTATCGACGGCCAAACCTATACCACCCGGTGGACGTATAACAGCGCCGACCTGCCGGTCGCGATGACCTACCCGGATGGTGAAGATGTCACAACAGCTTACGATGAGAACATGCTCCTCGAAAGCGTGATTGGCGCAGATACTTATGTTCAATCCACGACCTATGATTTTGCCGCGCGCATGACCGGGCGCAGCCTGGGCAATGGACTGACCCAGGTTTACAACTACTACGACTGGACCCAGCGCGGTGGACGGCTGGAACGGCTTAAGACCACATCCTTGAGCACCCAGGTGACCTTGCAGGACTTGTTGTATCAGTACGATTCTGTTGGGAATATTGCCGCAATCAGCGATTTTGTCAACGTCGAGACCCAGATCTTTGAATATGACCCACTCGACCGCCTGACCATGTGGACATCGGATGGTTTTGTGCAGGGCATTTATACCTACTCCCCGACGAGCGGCAACCTGATCGGCAAGGGCAGCTCTACTCTGGCTTACACCGACCCGGCCCACGTCCACGCTGCGACTTCTATGGGCGGCAATACTTATGTCTATGATGAGAACGGCAACCAGAAGCTGCGCAATATCGATGACGATGGCAGTTACAGCCTGCTTTACGACGCTGAGAACCGCCTGGTGGAAGTCAAGAAAAACGATACCACGATCGCCGAGTTTGTCTTTGACGGCGACGGCAGGCGGGTGATAGGCATCGAGAACGGCAAGACTGTCCACTATGTTGGCAGCCACTACGAGGTGGACGCCGACAACAACAACACCCAGGCACCGGTTAGCGTGGCTGTCCCCACAAGCACCTTTGATACCAACACAACTTGGCAAACGCAAACTACTTCTCCGGGTACCTGGCTTTGGAGAAGTACGTGGTGGGGGGCGCACGCCGGAACGGTTAACTATGTTCTTACCAATAACGCTTATGGAAATTTAACCTCGAAACCGATCCCCGTTACTCCCAATACGCAATATGTTCTTTCAGGCTGGGTGCGCGGGCAAATCAATGACCAGCAGGGCGAGGCCGGCTGGATTATTCGCGCAGCTTATTACACTTCGACTGATCAATATATAACGTATACCGATATCGCTTCTGGGACAGGCTCATCGACCTCGACAACCTGGGCGCAAAAGTCGGGCACCGTGACTACCCCGGCCGATGCGGCCTTTGTTCGTGTATTCTTGTACAATCACTTGTCTTCAGGATGGGTTGGCTTTGATGACATTTCTTTCAAGAAAAGCGGGACAGGCACAGAATTGCTGGAAGATCCTGGTTTCGAACTAGGCACCGGTTGGACGACCACCCAGACTTCCCCGGGAACATCTTTAATGCGGGAAGGTTGGTTGGGCAAACGAAGTGGAGCCTATGGTTATCGAATCACCAATAATGCCTATGGAGATTTATCGTCTGATTCCATTCGTGTTTATCCTAATACCCAATATACTCTTTCAGGTTGGGTGCGCGGAGAATTGGATGATACCCAGGGCATGGCGGGTTGGTTTCTTCGCGTGGCATTCTACAATATAGGCGGTCAGCCAATTTCTTATCTTGATGCCGCTTCAGGTACTGGATCGACACTTTTAACAACCTGGGCGCAAAAATCTGGGATGGTTACGAGCCCGGCAAATGCTGTTTCCGCCAGGGTTTTCTTGTGTAACCATTTGACTTCTGGTTGGGTTGCTTTTGATGACATCTCGTTTAAACAATCTAATACAACAACGGAGTTATTGAGCGATACTGGTTTTGAGACAGGCACCGGCTGGACTGCGAACCAGGGGATGCCTGCCACCTGGCTTTGGCGCTCAACATGGGGAGAGGCCAGCCCGCGCAGCGGTTCGTATGGCTACGCTATAACGAATATGGTATATGGTGATTTGTCGTCAAAACTAATCCCCGTTACCTCGGGGTCACAATATGATATTTCAACCTGGATTCGCGGTGAAATTCAGGGCGGGGGCGGTTTTATTGTTCGGGTAGAAGCTTATAACAATAATGGCCAGTATATGTTCTACACTGACTTGGCTGGTAGTTGGCAGGGAATCATCCTGACACCCGCCTGGCAGCAGTTACTGCGCCAGTATACGGCGCCTGCCGGGGCTGCCTATATCCGTGTGCGTTTGTTCAATCATCGCGCCTCAGGCTGGGCAGCCTTTGATGACCTGTCCGTGAAGAAAACGGGAACAACGGCCGAATTGCTCCAAAATCCGGGTTTTGAGGCTGTCAATAGTACCCCGCTCAACAACACATCGACTTCGGATGGTTATTCGGTTGATGCAGGCACAGCTTACAGCATCACTGTCAATATTCGCGGGGAGAAAACCGACCCAAGCGGTACCTGGCTCATGCGTGCCAATTTCTATGACAATTCCGGCCAACTGCTGGAAAGTAAGGATATCGCCTCGCAGGCAACGCACGCTCTTTCGCTGGCGTCTCAGATGGTAAATGTCTGGGTCAAGTCCCCGGCTGGCGCAGCATCTGTAAAGATCGAGCTGCAAGCCAATTTCGCCACCGGTTGGGTCTCTTTTGACGATATTGTCATTGCCCAAGCGGCGGGAGCGGCCACCAAGTACTACTTCGCCGGAGCCTCCCGCATCGCCATGCGGACCTGCTCTGGCACAACCTGCCAAGCCCCGACCTTCCTGCTCTCCGACCACCTCGGCTCGACCAGCATCACCACCGACGCCACCGGCGCGAAGACCTCCGAGCTGCGCTACTCGCCCTGGGGCGAAGTCCGCCCAGGTACGGCCTGGAGCGCCAGCCCCGGCCTGCCCACGGATTACACCTTCACCGGCCAGCGCTCCTACATGGACGACCCCACCACCACCGCCGCGACCGAAGGCTTCGGATTAATGTTTTATAATGCGAGATGGTACGACCCCCAGTTGGGACGCTTCGCCCAGGCGGACACCATCATCCCTGAGCAGACTCAGGGTACCCAGGCCTGGGACAGGTATGCCTATGTCAACAATAATCCGCTCAGATATACCGACCCGAGCGGGCATTCTACTTGTACTGATGACGGATATTGCGGCTCAAGTAACGCAACAAGCTACTGGAATAAGGTGATAAAGGATTTATCATCTAGTTATGGAATCACTTTCTCAGGAAAATGGTCGCAAAAGGATAAATTAGCGGCGTTAACAGGAGCGATTGTTGTTGCAGGGGCTTTATCTAAATATACAGGTGTCGAATCTATAAGTTCTTTCAAAGCTGTATTTGGAGAATTAACCTTTGCAAGATCAGACTTAGATCCGGGTTATTGGGGTGAGTATGGCCAGGGCACAATCACTTACTATGCAGGCGCAAGCCAGTGGACAACCTTAGTGGCCCATGAACTTGGACATGCCTTTAATGCACGCATAGCAAATAATGGTGGGACAACTCCTTATAATACACTTGCCATAGCTGGCATATGGACTGCAGATGGAGAACAGTTCGCAGGCAATATGACAGGTTACACAGTTGGAGGTACAGGAGCTACCTGCGGAAATTCTGGAGCCCAGCAATGTTTTGACCAAAGTGGTAATCCTATCCCTGCTAATCATTACTATCGAAACCCGTTGGCTGGTCATAGTTTTCGACATGGCTTTGGAGACGTGAGTGGTGAAGATTTTGCAGATATGTTTGCTAATTGGGCAACAGGAGGGTTTCTTAACAATAGATACGGAAATGCTCGGTCAGATTTTATGACAACTAACATGGCGGGATGGGTAAATTCTGCCACCGGAGGTCAATAATATGAACAGCTTAATGCAAAGATTTACATTTGTATGTTTGATATTACTGTTTTTTTCAGGATGTAGCATTTTTCAATCAACACAGATCGTGGTATCTGAAACACCACTTTCGCCGACTGTTTTTGTGAATAAAACCCCTGAATTCTATACCGCAACAGCAACCTTGGAACCCACATTGACATTAGTAGCTACCCTACCTCTGGAAATTAGGAAACAAAATCTGATTGAATTGTTTTCAACTAATGGTGGCTGTGATTTACCTTGCTGGTGGGGCATCAGCCTTGGCGATTCTCTTCAAAAGGTAGCAGAGCTTGCTCCTGTTATTGGGAAACCTCTTCGACCCGATGGGGCGTTATATTACTACACCTTATCGTTGGATAATTTAAATCTAGCTGATTTTGACATAAATTACTATGTTGATGAAAATATGATCGTTCAAGAAATGGAAATAAATCTTGTTGAGCCTTCTCGTTTTAAAGATTTTCACATTGCTTTTAACGAACAGTTATCGTTGTCTGGTTTGTTAAGGCGCTACGGAAAGCCAAGCGAGGTTTTGCTTCTTGCTGAACCGCTTGGTGGGTTAAATACTCCCCGTGAATATGCGTTGTTTGTCATTTATGATACACAAGGCTTTGGGGTTGTGTACACTGGTCTTGTTCATGCAGAAAATCCAATACAAATTTGCTCCATTACTGTGGAAGATTATCACCTCAAGAGGATTTTTCTGTATTTACAAGAACCACGCAAGAAAATTGAACAATTGAATCGATTTTATTTGCATGATTTAAAGCCACTAGAATCGGTAGCATTAATGAGTCTCGATGATTTTTATGAGCATTTTTCTTTACCCGATAACAGTAAATGTATCGAGACATTTGCCGAGAAGTGGAAATGAAAAAACAGAATGCATCTGAGCTATGTGTTCTTTTGGGTTGCAGAAAGATAGTTGGCCTGAAAAGTTCAGGCCAAGCGCCTGTTTGGGATTTTCAGCGATTTCCAGGCGTTCCTGCTGGCAGAGTTCGGGCAAGGCCAGGACTTAGGATTTAGCCCACAATTCCCTTAAAGCGGACTCTGTGCTCCGGGAAAATCGCATCCACAGCCGGGTTGTTGAGCCGCACCTGGATGATCTCAGCCAGCACATCGCGGTAATCGCTGCTGACGGCCAGGTCGCCCGGCCCGACCAGTTGTTCGGCCTGCAGCCCCGGCCAGTCCCCGTAGACTTTGCCCCCATCGACATGCCCGCCCAGCACCATCATCATACTGCCGTGACCGTGGTCGGTGCCAAGCGAACCGTTCTCAGCAACGCGCCGTCCAAACTCGGACATGGTCACAACGGTCAGTTTGCCCATCTGGTCGGCCATCTCGGCATGGAAAGCGGCCAGCCCCTCAGACAGATCTTTAAGCAGCCTGGCCTGGATGCCTCCCTGGGCAAAATGCGTGTCCCAGCCGCCCAGGTCGATCGCGGCTACTTCCAGCCCGACCTCGGCTTTGACCAGCATGGCCGTCTGGCGCAGGGCAAGGCCGAAGTCGGTAATTGGATATTGGTAATTGGGTATTGGGGATTGGGCGATTGGGTCTAATTTTTGCAAAATATCGAGAATATTGAGCGTTTCCTGGCCGGCAACATCCTGCGCGTAAATGGTATTCAGAGCGGCGCGCATCTGGGCCACGGCGCGCGGGTCGCCGCCCAGGTGGAAATCGGCGATCGAGCGCAGGGCTGAAACGGGCACGGAGCCGCTCAGTGAGCGTTGCGGCATTTGTCCCAGGCCGATGGCGCGCAGCGGAGAACTGTTTCCGGTATCGAGGGTGGCCAGGTGGCGGCCGATCCAGCCCGAGGCCGGGCCGCGTTCATCGTCGACGCCGCGCTCCATCAGTTCCATGGCTTTAAAATGACTGCGTGATTCATCCGGCGCGCCGCAGGCATGGATGATGGCGAGCTGTTTTTCCTGCCACATCTCCAACAGCGGGCGCATCTCGGGGTGCAGGCCGAAAAAACCGTCCAGGTCGAGAGTCCGCGCCTCGTTTTTGGCGCGCCTGTCATCGGGGCGGGGGATGCCGAGGCTGGGGCGCAGGTTGTAGTAGGCGCTTTCACCGTGCGGCACAACCATGTTGAGCACATCCGCCGCGCCGCGCAAAAAGATGACAACCAGCGTGTCGCCGCGCGGGGCGGTTTGGGCGGGGGCAAAGGCAAGACGGGGTAAGAGTTTATTGAGCATGATGAAAACCTTTTTGGACACGGATCTTACGGAGTAACACGGAGAAACCTGTAAATTCAGAACCTTTAACCACGACGGCAACAAAGTAACACGACGGAAAATCTTTGGGGTTTCCTTTGTGTTCCGTTGTTGCCGTCGTGGTGAATGCACTTAGCGCCACTGAAAGGCCGGGGAAGCCAGCAGGCCGCCAGCCAGGATCGGCAGCAGTTCATCGTCGCTGGCTCCGGCGGCGCGGATGGCGGCGGGCAGGGCCTCGCCTTCGGCGGCTGGCAGCGGGGAACCGAGCAGGAGCGTGGATAAAGCGTTTAGGGGAGATTCTGCACCAGACGCCCCAAGCAAAGCGGGCAGATCGACTTCGGTCTTGTCGAGTTCGTTGCGCGCCAGGGCAAAGGCAAACTGCCAGCGCGGCATCAGGTTGCCCTGCCAGGCCCCGGCGCGGTCGGGGTAGCCGTCAGGGGTCGGCCAGTTGAACGGCACCTGGCCCATGCGCATCAGATACTCCTGCACGGCGGGGCCGCAGTCGCTTTCGGCGTTGAGCATTCTCAACGAAGCGGCGACAAAATTGACGGGGCGCCTGTATTTCTCCCGCGCCAGGGGCAGGCCGTCGAGCAGAATCACTCTCAACGTGGCGCGAATGTCCCCGATCGAGTCATTAAAAACAGAAACCGCTTTTTGGATGAGTTGCGCGGGCGGGTCATCCGAGATAAAGCGCCGGGCGAGTTTTTCGACGATGAATTGGGCGCTGGATGAATGCTTCGACAGGCGCTCGAGGACGCTTTCGGCTTCATCCTGCCCACCGGCCAGGATGCGCACCCCGAGCACGACCTTCTCACCCGGATCATGCTTCTCGTTATCGAAGCTGAACGCTCCCCGCCAGAAATGCTCCTTGACGCCCCAGCCGGTCAGGCAGCGCGCCAGCTCCATCACGTCGGCCTGGTTGTAGCCGCCGCGCACGCTCAGGCTGTGCAATTCGAGCAGTTCGCGGGCGTAGTTTTCGTTGGGCGCGCCCTTGTGATTGGCCTGGTTGTCGAGATAGATCAGCATGGCCGGCGAATGGGCCGAGGCCCACAGCAGATCACGGAAAGAGCCGAGGGCATGGGCGCGGGCCACCTCGCGGTCGTCGACAGTTTTCAGGTAGTAGCATTCGCCCTTGTCGGTGGCGATGCTGAAATGATCGTTCCAGAACTCGACCAGCACCTCGTAGAGTTGGCGTTTGCTGTAAACCTGGCGCAGGAGCGTGCCCTGGCGCAGCTGGTTGGGGACAGTTTCGAGGTCGAAATCGTCGAAAAGTTTATTCGAAAGATCGAAAAGCTGCTGGCCGCTCATAGCGAGCGTCTCGAGGTTGCGCAGGCGCAGGCTGCAGGCAAAATCGTCGATGGCCTCAGGCGCGAGCTGCTCCTCGACCCAGGCCTGGATGCCGATCTCGGCCACCCTGGCGCGTTCGGAGGGCCGCGCGCCGAAGGTCAGCCGGTTCAGGGCACGGAAGTCGGCGGGGCGGAGGGGCGGCCAGTCGCCGAGCGGCGGGTCTCCTGCGGCCAGCTCGTAGAGCGGACGGCAGGAGGCCAGGGCTGCGCTGGAAGCAACCAGACCGGTCAGTTTGAGGAAGTCACGGCGGGAGAGGGGCATGGGTATCAGTAATTAGTAATTGGTGATTGATAATTGATGATTTCTCTATCGGACAAACTATCGAGATAGTTTGTCATTTCGAGCGGCAGCGACATCGTGCCCGTAGGGTAGAAATCTTTTCCGTTGTGCGCAAGATTTCTCCCCGCTACGCGGCTCGAAATGACAAGCACAAGTAACAAATTACTGTTGTGCGCCGTTGTGTCCTTTGTGTTTATGGGTTCATTCGAAAGGAATCCCAAAGTGCAAGAGCAGGTTTGGGCGTTTTGCCGTCTTTTTCCTGCAAGCCGACGTTGACGAAAAAGCCGAGGGTGGTGATGTCGTCTTTCTTGATACCCTGCTGGCGCATGAATTTGGCATAAGAGGCTTCATTCAAGTCACTTAACAGCAGGTAGATCCAGAAGTCGAGGCGTGAACCGATCTGGGACTGGATGGCGTTCAGATAATCGACCTGGTCCTGCGGCGTGCCGGGAAGCGGGCCGGTCGGGCGCGAGACGAATCCGCCTTCGGCGACGGCCAGGGGTTTGTCGGTGCGCTCCAGGAGCGGGCTGTAATAATCATCGGGAATCTCGGCCCCGGTCCGAAAAGCGATGAACGGGTAGGATGAAATCACCCACAGGTCGAGCAGCGGCTCAAAGATTTCGATCTGCGCCCAATCGAGGTGGCGTTCCGCGCCCGGCGCGGCCATCGCCAGGCCGCTGACCTGATCCCACTGGAAGGTGACAAAAACCTGCGTCTCGGGTGCTTCGGCCTTGATGGCGGCGTACGTTTCCTGGTACAGGCTGAGGAAATTTTGCGCATCCTCGGGATAGGCTTCCATGTAGGTATTGATCTCGGAGGCCAACCCCAAATAGCGCGGCTTGAACTCGCGCAGGATGCGCAGGCTGTAGTTCTTGAACGCCGCGCGCACGTCCGGGTTGGCGAAGGAGGCTTCCCAGCCCTCGGGCAGCCCGGCAAACTCGCGCCGGTTCAGTCCGTTGAGCGGGTCGACAATGTAGATCGAATCCAGGTTGTTGGCCAGAGTCAGGGCCCGGGCGTTCTGCATATCGGTGATTTTCTGCGACTCGACATCGATACCGTTGACGAATTCAGTCCAGGGGATGGTCTCTTGCACCAGGGAAACGTCCGCGTGCTGGCCCATGGACTTGTAGTGCGCAAAGACACTCTCCAGCGAGACTTTGGGCGGGGTCGGGAAGAAGCCGTAGGCGGTGCGTCCGCTCTCGAAGACCGAGGCCTCGGGGGTGTAGGGCGGGTCGGGGAAGGGCGAGGCGCTCTGTCCGCAGGCGAGAGATGCGATAAAAAGAACGGCAATGCTGAGCAGATAGCGTGTACTTTTGGGTGGGTTCATTCAAAAAACCTTTAAACACGACCCCGCCAAGAACACGGGGCAAGCGGACACAAAGGTCACAAAGGAATACAAAAGTTTGTAAAAACTTTGTGTACTTCGTGCCCTTTGTGTTTAAGAAGTTTGAACAGGAGCAGATTCAGCCGTCAGATGGGTAGCTGCTTTCGGTACCCAGCGCAGCAGGGCGAAACCGGTCGCGCCCAGGGCGGTGACGATCGTCAGCGGGAAAACCAGCAGCCAGCCGAGCAAGGGGAAAAAGACCGCCAGCTCGAGGGCAATCGCCGCTTGCAGAAAGGCAGCCGCCGGGCTAAGAGCGGATTTCTCGGCCAGGCGTTGTCCCATTTTGGCGGCGATTCCCGCTGAACCGAGGCTGGAGACGGCCAGCACCAACACGATCAACGTCCAGCCCAGGAATTGGGCCGGGCCGAAGGGCAAAACCAGCAAAATGACGATCGGGATGACTGCGGCGGCGGTAAGCAAACCGCCGAACCAGAAACACTGCCAGGGAGTCTGATCAAGACGCGCTCGGGCGCGTTCAACGCTGGCAGGGAACAAGAGCCACCAGGCGGTCAGCATGCCGGGGAAGGTGATGCCAAAGATGAGCAGGGAACCAAAGATGGCGGAAATGTCGGCCATGGGGAAATCCTTTCGTTGCTTCCCCCTATTTTGCCGGTCGCGCAAAATGGGGGGATTGAGGGGGGTGGTTTATGTTAAGGAATACAGGGAATTTTGGGAAATGTTGCAAATTCAAGAGCTTTACCACAAAGGACACAAAGTAACACAAAGGAAAACCCGTTATTTTGGGAAGCCGTGGAGAAAATAAAAAAGACGCACATCCGCTGTGCGTCTTGGAAAATTCGTGCAAAGGAATGAATAGACTTCTTGCAAAAGTCGCTTTTTATTTGTAACTGTCCTTCGACTGCGCTTCCTTGCTTAAGTTATCGCTGTCCTGAGCGGAGGGCAAAGCGTATTTTTCGCAGCCCGTAGTCGAAGGACGCTCCGCTCAGGACTTGTTATAGCACTTATGCAAGAGGTCTAATTAACTATTCGTTCTTTGAAAAAAGCCGATGATGAAGGCGCCCATCCCGACCCAGGCGGCGTAGGGCAGGAGTAGGAACCAGCCCAGGAGTGGAACAGAACTGCCCAGGCCGAGCAGGAGCGTGCCCCACAGCGTCCGCAGCCAGGTGGGTTGAGTTGGAGCGACGCGTTCGCCAACCAGAGCAGCCATGCTGCCCAGCCCAAAGCTGAGCATGATGGACAAGATCACAGCGATGGCCAAAGCCGGCAGCATCAGGATAACCTTCAACAGGCCATCAACCCGCTCGGCAATGGAAAACAAGGCCAGGGCAAGTACCAAAAAGAAGATGAAGTTGACCATGCCGATCACAAACGAACGACCCGGCAGGCGGGCGGCAACCTCGATCGTTTTTGCCGTGCGGGCCGGGAAGAGCGCAGCAAAGACGATAAAAAACGGGAGCAGGTTGAGGGTCAGGACGATGATAGCCAGGCTGATGGTCAGGATTTCATTCATGAGGTTCTCCGGGAGCGAGGGATGAGCAGCAAACCATTGGCGGCCAGCCAGAGCACCGATACGCTGACGATGGCAATCGTCACGCTGGTGGAGGTCAGGTCGAGGCCAAGAGTGGGGGTTTGAAACGTGAGATCTGGCAGGCGCAAATCGGCAGTAACCTGGAGCCAGAAAGAAGCCGCTCCAGCCAAGACTTCGGCGAGCGAGGGCAACTTCAAAGGCTGGAGGATGGTCTCGACCAGCGGCCAGGCCAGGATGCCAGCGATGATTGCGCCAATCGACTGGGCAAGCGTCAGCCAGCGGACAGGGCGCGGAATGGGCGCGTTTTGCCTGACGCGGGCGAGGATTGCCGGGGCAAAATCCACATTCAAGGCCAGGTCGGGCAGGGAGTCGAGTTCGGCGAACAGGGCGCGTAATTCATCGAGACGGGCGGCGCATTCGGGGCAGGCCGCCAGGTGCGACTCGACCCCGGCGCGCTGGCTGGGCGCGAGAGCGTGATCGAGGATTTCGTTCAGGGTTTCGTCAGAAAGATGCTGCATGGTAATTTCTCGTTTGGGTTAATTTCAAAGTCCGGAGAGTTTGGAGTGCGGATCGTCTTTTAGTTTTCTTTAAACTTCTTGCAAAAGCTGTATTTTACTTGTAACTGTCCTTCGACTGCGCTTCCTTGCTTAAGTTGTTGCTGTCCTGAGCGGAGGGCGAAGCGTATTTTGCGCAGCCCGCAGTCGAAGGACGCTCCGCTCAGGACTTGTTGTAGCACTTATGCAAGATGCTCTTTCAACTTTTCTGCCAGCAGTTTGCGGGCGCGGAACAGGTCGCTTTTCACGTCGGAAAGTGGCTGGTTGAGGGTCTGGGCGATTTCATCGTAACTCAGGTCTTGAAAGTGACGCAATTCAATGGCGACGCGGTAACGGGGCGGGAGAGTAATCAGCGCGGCGCGAATTTTTTCGGACTGCTGACGCTGCTCGACGAGCTGCAGAGGCCCGGAGGTGGAGTCCGCTTTGTCGCGCTCCTCATCCAGCTCGGGGGAGTCTGGCGCGCGCGCGGCGAGATGATTCAGACACAGATTGGCTGCCACGCGTCTTATCCAGGGTAAAAAAGGCCGGTCGGCGTCAAAGGTATGCAGGCGCTCCCAGGCGCGGATGAAGGTTTCCTGGGTCAGGTCTTCGGCCTCGCGGCGCTCGCCGAGCAAACGATAACAGACATTGAACACGGCCGCCTGCGTTTGGCGGACAAGTTCGCCAAACGCCTCGGTCTCACCGCGACGGGCGCGCAGAATTAAGTCGCGGTCAGGAGATTCAATCATGCCTAAAGGATAATACAGTTCTGGATGAATAAATGTTGCAAAATTTTGGTATTCGTCATGTGATTAGGCTGCATCTCTTAAAACGTTGTGTCCTGCTTATTTTGTCATTTCGAGCGGCAGCGAGAAATCTTGCCCGTCAGGATGCAGATTTCTCCTCGCTAGCACTCGTCGAAATGACAAACATCGTTTGAGCTTTGAGAAGTATTATTCGCGTAGAGATTATTAAGCGTTCGGTGCTCTGTTTTCCTCTTGCTGCCAGATTTCGCGCATTTCCTGGCTGGAGGCGAGCAGTTCGTCGAGAGTACCTTCTGCTGCAATGCGGCCATCTTTCATCACCAGGATGTGGTCGGCGCGGCGCAGAACCGGGCGGCGGTGCGAAACAACCAGACAGGTGCGGCCTTCGTCGGCGAAGAGTCGTTCCCAAAGTTTGCCCTCGGTTTCTATATCCAGCGCACTCGAGAGATCATCGAAAACCAACAGTTCAGGCTGGCGCACGAACATGCGCGCCGCAGCAGCGCGCTGGCCCTGTCCGCCGGAGAGCTTGACGCCGCGCGCGCCAACCAGTGTATCGAGATGGGCTTCCAGTTCTTGCAGGTCGCGTTCCATCACGGCCAGGCGGGTGGCAGCCAGCACCTCCTCGTCGTTTTTGTCCAGGCCGAGCAGGATGTTGTTACGCAGGCTGTTACTGAACAGACGCGGAATCTGCCCGGTGTAGGCGCTGCGCGGGGGGATGAAAAAATCGCCCGGGACCTGAACCGGGGTTCCGTTCCAGCGAATCTCTCCAGCCTGGTGCGGCAGCAGCCCGAGCAGGGTGCGCAGCAGGGTCGTTTTTCCCGAACCGACGCGCCCGGTGACCACCGTCAGCGTGCCGCGTTTGAGTTTCAGGTTAACTCCCTCGATGCCGTTTGCGGTTCCAGGGAAGTGATAGGCCAGGTTATCGGCCTCCAGCGTCTCGAGAGGATCAGATTCGCTTCGGGCGGGGTAGATCACTTCGGGCAGCGGCCCATCCAAATTGACCGGGCTGTGCTCGACCAGCGCTTCGAGCGGGGCGCCCTCCATCAAGCGGTACATGCGCTGGACGGAAACATCCAGCTGCTTGTAGCGCGCCGAAACCATCCCGGCAAAAGTGGTCAGGTCGCCCATGCTTTGCAGCAGGTAGACGAAGAGCGAAAAGTCGCCCAGGGTGAAATTTCCGCTGCGCATCGATTGACCGGCCAGGATCAAGATGATGCCGGTGCCGAGTGTGGATGTATTGCGGTAAAGAGAATCGAGTACTTCATTGAACAGTCGTTCTTTCAAGGTCAGGCGGCGGCGCTCGTCGTTAAGCTGGTAAAAATGGCCGATAACATGTTTTTCAGCATTCGCGACCTTGACCGCCTGGACTGCGCCGAAGAATTCGCCGATGAAACCGGTCACTTTGCCGGTCGCCTGGCGGCTGGCGCGGCGATACTGTTCGATGCGCTGCATGGCGGCATTGGCAATCACGCCGACCACGAGCAGCGGGACAAGCGCCATCAGGGTAATGGGCAGGCTGATTCGCACCATCAGGATGATGGCGACCAGGATGATGCCAATGCCAACGATGATGTCATTGATCCAGATGACGAAAAGCGGAATTTCATTTACATCGTTGCGAAAACGACTGACAGCCTCGCCCGCAGAATCGGGCAGGGGCGAAGCCCCGGGGCGGCGCAGGATGTGACGAAGCAGGTTTTTTCGCAGCAGGAAGTTCATCTCAGCGAAAATGGGCACATCGGCATAGTAAAAGCCGTAGCTGGCAAGGACACGCCCGAGCCAGGTGGCAATCAGGAAGGCGGCAATCGCCCAGATGCCAAAGGTCAATTGGGCGGCGCCGATCAGCATGTCGAAGAAGGCCTTGATGATCAGCGCCGGGGCGAGCTGCCAGCAAAAGCGGATCAGCGCCACTGAGACCAGGTCGATGAACCACAGCCAGGGACGAAAGCGCAGCATGTCCCAGATGACGCGCCAGGCAGGCAGGGTGGGAATTTTTTCGGGAATGGGTGTTGTTGTCATGGTTATGCCAATACTTCTTCCAGCCCGGTTTGCAAGAGCTGGTAAAAACGGGATTGAGGGTCGGCCGCCAATTGTTGGCGGTTGCCATATTCCTGCACCTGGCCGTCTTCGAGGATCATGATATCGTCGGCGCGGTGGACGGTGCCTAGGCGATGGGCGATGATGATGGCGGTGCGATTCTGGAGCAGTTTGTCGATGGCGCGTTCCAGCCGCTGTTCGGTGGCCGGGTCGAGGCGCGAGGAGGCTTCGTCGAGGATGACCAGGCCGGGGTCGCGCAGGAAAACCCGCGCAAAAGCCAGTAATTGTCCCTCGCCGGCTGAAAGACTGCGTCCGCCGGTATCCAGTTCCGAATCCAGGCCATCCGGCAGGGAATTGAGCCAGCCGTCGAGTTCGAGTTCGCGCAGGGTCTTCAAAATACGCTCATCGGGAATGGAGCGGTCGAAAAAAGTCAGGTTGTCGCGCACGCTGGCGCGGAACAATTGCACATCCTGGGTGACGATGGCGATTTTTTGGTGCAAGGCGGCCAGTTGTAAATCGCACAGGTTGCTATCTTGCAGGAAGATCGCACCGGAAGTTGGGTCGTATAGCCGAAAAACCAGGCGCGCCAGGGTGGTTTTTCCACTGCCGGTACGCCCGAGCAACCCCAGCACTGCGCCGGGTTTGAGTTGGAAAGAGAGGCCTGTCAGAACTGCATCGTTTCCGTTATAGGCGAAAGAGACCTTTTCGAAAGTCAGCCCGAGCGGGTTGGCGGGCAGGTCGATCGTTGCGCCGTCTTTCAGGGTCGGCTGGATTTTGCGAAACTCTGTCAGGCGTTCGACGCAAGCTCCGATGGTCTGGAAGCTCTCGATTTCATGGGTCATCGCCCAGAGCGGTTCTTCGAGCAGGTTAATATAGTGGATGAACAGGTAAACCGTTCCCACCGTGATCAGCCCGAGGCTAAAGAGCCAGTAACCGCTGCCAATGGCCAGCAAGTTGCCGATGGTGAGTGCAACGCCCATCGAGTTTTCGATGATCCAGCGTTTGAAGTGGGCCTTGCGGTCGTGAACCAGTTTTTCGGCCTGCAAACGAAACAATTCGCGGATGGAAAAATCGACCGCGCCGCTGGAGCGGATGTCTTCTGTCCCAGCCAGTTGTTCTTCAACGAAACCAAATATTTCGGCGTCCGCCTGGCGACGCGCTTTCTGATGCGGGATGGCAATATCTTTGACCCGGTTGAGCACCAAAATCGAGAAAATCGTGAAGACCGTAAATCCCAGACCCACCCGCCAATCTTCGCGCATGAGGGCTACCAAAATCCCGACCAACAACAGGCCGTTGCCGATTAGCGTGATCAGAAATTGCGAGAAGAAGGTCGCCATTTCGGTCACATCGCCATCGATGCGTTCGATCAGTTCACCGGGAGTGTGATCGTTGTGAAAGCGCATGTCCAGGGTCAAGGCATGTTCAGCCAGCTCTGCGCGCAGGGCGTTGGTGGCCGCCCAGGCGACGTTTTCGCCCAGGTAGGTCACGCTGACAGATACGATCTGCTGCAGGATGGCAATTCCGATGAAGGTGAGCGCTGTCAGGGTCAGGGTTTGCAGAACCTCGCCCGCCAGCGCAGAGTCGATAAAGCTGCGCATCATCTGCGGATTGATGACGCGCAAACCAATGCTGGTTAGCAGGAGCGCTACCAGCAGGCTAAAACGTCCCTTTTGCGGGCGGATATGTTCGGAAAGTAAATCCCAGTAAGCCTTGAAAGGTAGTTTCATGGTGTTGTCAAGTTTGATGCAATAAAAAAGCCACGCTGCCGAAGTGCAACGTGGCGAAAAACACGTGGGTAACCGATGACCGTCAGCGGTCAACAGGCGCACTCCGAGGATGGAAAATATGATGATTTGGTTGGGCAATAAAATAAACGAACATGGAATGCGCCTCCTTTCTTTTGGGTATCGCCAAAGTGATTTAGTTTACATCAACGAAAAGAACAAGTCAAGCAGATTTTGCGATGTTAAAAAATCTTGTTTGGCAGATGCAACTACAATCATCATTAATCTGAGTAGTTGATTACCCGGTCAACATAAGCATCGGCAATGGCGCAGGTTTCTTCGAGATACCCGGCCAGGGTTTGCCACTTGAGCGGGTAGGTTTCGTTGAGCGAAGCGTTCAGCGCATTCCCAAGGCAGCCCGAACCGGCGTAGTAATTGGCGATTGTCATCATCCACATGTCTTCATAGGTGCTTGCTTCAGCCGGTTCAGCGCGAGTTACGTTTTTGACCATCTGCTGGGTCTGGGCGGCGCTGGCATATAACATCGCTGCGATCAGATCGATTTCAGACTCGCTGCCAATGCGATCGAAAACGGCGCGGCGAAGGGTGATCTGGCGGTCTTCGCGCATACTGGTATACCCGGCAGCACAGCCTGCCCGCCCATAAATTGGCAGACAAGCCTCGGCGTAATAGTCCAGGTTCCAGAGCAGGAGCATCGAAACGCCCTTCTCGGTGATATAACCCAGACCGCGCTCATAGGGGTCAGATGATTCGGGCCAGAACTGTGATTCCTGGGCAATAACGCCTTTGATGATCCGCGCTGGGACGTTGTAACGCAAACCTGCGGCATAAATCTGGGCGTCATACTTGTTTTGCCAGGTCAGCACTGCTTCGGCCGCCGCCCGTTCTCCGCAAACCGAAGCTGCGCCATTTTGCAGAACGCCCCGGTCTGAGCAGGAGGCCGCATCATCCACCAGACCATTGCGGATTAGATTCCCGGCCAGCAAGGCGTAGCGGTTGGTAGTGGCCAGGTATCCGGGGGCAAGAGGCTGTTCGAATAATTTCGGCAGAGAACCATCTGCCGGGGGGAACATTTGCCAGAGCAGTGCGCCGCCCGGAAGCGATGAAGCCCATTCTTCAGTGAGCAGATCGAAGCGGTAAACCTGACGTCCATCTTGTACACCTGAGTAAGAGCGATACTTAACCTGGAAGCGCTGACTGCGGTCTCCAAAATCAGATTCAGCCCAATATTCCAGCCATTCTCCCTTTTCGCCAGTGGGCGGCAATTTTAACTCGCTTACAGGCCCATTAAAAGCTTTCTCGTTATCGACGACACGCACATAAATATTGGTGATCTGGTGGCCATCAACGGGTTCTTCGGCAATAAGCCGCAGACCGGGTCTGTTTTCGCACCACTGGCCGGGCAGGCAATCCGTCAGATAAAGGCGCATCGTGATTTCTGGCAATTCGACCACTTTGGTTTCCGTACGTGTTTGCCCGCCGAGATAGCGCAGCATCAGCCCTGTACAGTTGGAACTGCTGGCTCCATATTGAGCCGGGCTGCAAGCCGGGGTCGAAAGCCAGGTTTGCGATACCTTGCTGCCGCACGAGAAATTCACATCATCGATGCTGGGCTGGGATGCATGATCGACATAAATATTGCAAACTACAGAACCGTCATTCCAACGCAACAACTGCCAGTGCGAGGATTGCACCGTGACTTGTTCATGCAAAACGCGAGGGTCACCTTCCGCCGAACCCGGGTTAACGGAGCCAGCCAGCAATGAAAAAACAGCAGCACAGGCAAAGAGTGCGCGCAAAATTCCGCGCCCCCGTTGAAAAACATTGCCTGCGAAATGCTGCGTTTGTTTCACTTGCTCACCGTTAAGAAACCAAAATATGTTAGCCGCCCTTAGGGCGAAGAAATCCTGAGACAATACTGGATGAGATTAACACCCCACTCGTGGGCGCTGCGGATGTCTGCCCGGCTGCGTGACTCGAAGGGCAGTTTTCCGGCCCAGGCCAGGCTGTAGCCTGCGCTGCTGAAAATAAGCTGTTTGCCTACCTGAAGATTGCCGCCCTGCGCCCCAGGCGGCGGCGCGGCAAACAGGAATGGCGATTCAAGCAGGGATGCATTGGCCGCCAGCGGAGCCAGTTTTCGGCCCAATTTCTCGAACAGCGCGCCAAAGGATTTTTCTGCGGCATCATCCAGGGACTCGGCAAACAGGATCTTTTTCTGGTCAAGATAGGCCTGCAAAGCCTTAACCGCAGCGCCATCCGCGCTGAACGCGCCTTTGGCGCTCAAATAAACCAGGTCGTAGGCTGAAAGGTCCGCCGAAGGGGCAAGGCCCGCATCCAGGATCAACTGATAGGCTGAAACACGCGCACATTCAGCCGCAAGAAAACGCCAGCCGGCGGGCACATCTTCCACTTCGCGGCCAAAACTGCACAGACCGATATAGACTGGCTGCCGAATTTCCGGCCCCATCTGGGCTCTGAAGCGCAAATCCAGTTCGCCAGCCGCCGGGTGGAAGGAATTTTCCGCATTCTTGATGGTCTGCTTTTCGCCAACCAGCCGCACCCGCGCCAGTTCCACCGCCGGACGTTTGGGCAGGCTGGAACGGGCCGCCACCACAAACTCGGCCTGGATCTGTTTGACATCCTTGTCGACGCCGCCCAATTCGCGCTCGCCATGCCCCAGCATCAGGTAGAGCAGGCCTTCGGCGTTCGCGCCAAAATCATAGGCCACCGGCTCGGTCACGACGATCACATTCCCGACGGCATCCACCGCAACGCCGGGAGAGATGAAAACATATTGATCCGGCGGGTCGTTGGCCTGAACTTCCAAACCGGCGATAATGCCCGGGCGATGAAAAACCACATCGTGGGCCTGGCGCGCCTTACGATGTTCTTCGTGAGCCTGCGCCCAAACTTCGGCAGTCACCGCCATGCCGTCGTAGGGTTTGATACGTGTTTTCGGGAAAAAGCCATAAGCGCTATTGTCGTCCATGCAAGATACTCCTTCGTGTACGATTTATCCACAGGTCTGCTGCGGCACAGGGTCGCAGAAGATCAAAAAATCTATCTATTCAAATGCGCATTCCACTTCGTAGAGCACATGCGCCGGGATGACCCCACGCACAAGATCGGATATTTTGCGCTGGTATGTCTCGGCAGAATAACGGGTGCGCTCCAACTCGGAAGCCGGAACCCGCAAACGAACCAGGATGGTATTGGGCTGGTTCTTCGTGCCGAGAGCGATCTCGTTCCCCACAACCGTATTGGCTCCCAATACAAAATTGGCGGCGCGCCGCTCCACAATTTCAACCTGCCCGGTGGTGTAAATCTCAAGATAAGTGTGCAAGGCCTGTTCCGTGCCACGCCGCTGGAAAAGAGTCGTGGCGTGGCGCACCAGGGTGCGCATCCGATCGAGCGGAATTGAATCGTCCACGGGCATGCCGACCCACGAGGCCAGCCAGGGGATAAATTCTGGCGGGGTCAGGTCCGAGTCGAAATAGCCATCCACCTGTTCGATCTGCTGGTTGACCGGTTTCAGAAAGCTCTCAAACAGCATCAGGAAGCGCGATGTAAAATCATCGCTTTCGTAGATCTCAGGCAGAAATTGCAAATATTTCGCCTTGCCGAAAACCGTCAGACGCAGGGAGGCTTCAGCCAACGTCAGGGCTTCATCTGGGAGTACCAGGCGCGCGTCCACCAGCAAATGCTGATTGGCATAAAATGTTTTTAAGCGCGCCCCGATCTGGATCTCATACATCTCACCCACCGCAAAATAGTCTGCCAGCGGGATCAAAACCAGCAAGTCCGTGCCGGCCTCGGCTACTGACGGCAAGGTGTGCGGCACACCCGGCGGCAAATCATACATTTCAGCCTGCATGACGCGCGGCATCGCCAATTGCAAAACCACGCCAGGTTGTTCAGGCACGCGAAAGCGCAAATGCAGAGTGACCAACTCACCGGGGTAACGGTTCAGGTGATCGGCAGCAAGCAGCAGTTCCGCGCTTACCACTGCAGGAGCAATCTCGTTCATCATGCCTGACCCTTTTCGTAAGCTGTTTCCATCGTCGTCACTTCGATCTCATGCTCCAGGGAGCAAACCAGTCCGTCTGCGGGGATGCGCAGCAGTTTTTCGACCGGTTTGAGCGGGGCTTCTTCGTTATCTTCAAAAATGGAACGCTCTTCGACCGGCACAACATCCCGGTACGATACTTCAACATCCAAGACGAACTTGACGGTTGGCACCTGCTGAATGAGGGATGTCACTTCAGCCATGAACAGGTCGCGGCCAAAAGGCCAGCCATCCCAGCTTTCGCCAGATTGCAAAAGCGGCGCGCGCTCATCCAGCCGAATGGGAGAGAGAAATCGGCGCAATTCATCGTTGACCTGGGCCAGGGCCTCGCCCGACTGGATAAAGTCCTGCGGAACGATGCGGGCTTTGACCTTGACGCCGAAATAGCGCGGTTCTCGCACGTTGAGCGGAGTGGTCAGCAGGCGGTATTGGTCAAGATGGTTGCGCAGGTCAGCCTGCAAGGTTTCATCGAGATGCAAAGCGCCCAATCCGCCGGCGCGCACCGACTCAGCCACCGCCGGGACGATCAAGACCGAGACACTGCCCGATCCGCCGCGCGGATTATCGTTGGGAGTCAGGCACTTGGCGCGGGCGATCGAACGGCTGAAATTGATCGTGAACTGCTCGTAATCTTGCGCGGTGACGGCGCGGCGCTGGGCCTGCAATTCACGCTGGGCGCGTAGTTTGAGCTCTTCAAGCCCTTCCTGGTCGCGCCCGCCATCGGCCCGGACGAGGTTGGCGACCCGCGCCACATAGGCCAGCGAAGTGGTCATGGTGGTTAGGCTGCGAGCCGGCAGGTTGCCGCGCACCCCGCCGCCAGAGCGATAACGCGAAAAGCGAATCCCGCGACCACTCTCCGGCACACGTCCGTATTGCACCACAGAACCATCAGGCTGGCGCACAGATGGGCCAAGCCGGATTGTGCCGGTTGCCATATCGAGCACATAATGGCGGTCAAAACGGGTTGATTTGGCAAAATCGCTGACCTGCTGCCAGGGGGCGAAAACTCCGTTCTCGCCGCGCGTTTCTTCAACTTCGAGGGCTTCCCCGGCTTGCAAGGCCAACACCGGGGCATTGCGCAAGACAAAAGACTGACCCGGTTCACCGGTGCTTGAGCCAAGCACCTCACCATCGATGCGGGTGGCGTGCATGGCCGGGACGGTCGCGCCCAGGGTGGAAGACTCAACCCGCTTGATGCGCGGCGATTCTGAGTACATTCCCTGCAGAGAGTTGCGCTGTTCGATGCGGCAGCGCAGCCAGAAGGCATCCAGTCCGTAGAGCGTGGCGGGGCTAAAACCCAGTGGAAGGTAAAGCACCAGACGGCCAGACTCGTTGTTTAAGCCGCCGGTGGTGTCGCGCTCACCTTCGAAGACACTCGGCTTGATGGTCTGCCAGGTTCCGTCTGCGGTCAGGCATTCCCAGGCCCACGGCGGGTCATCCCGGCGAATGCCGACCGCCTCGGTCGGGTCGCAGGTGAAAGCCAGTTGCAGGATGTGCCCGCTGATATTATTGGCGGAATCAAAGCCGAGGTAAAAGGTATCGCCAACTTTAGGGGCGGCCTGGTCAAAGGCGTAGAACGTTTCCAGCCCCATGCGCGGGAAAAAGTTACGGTTAAACTCGCCCTCCTTGCGGATATGCGCCAGCTTGGGCGGAGTCATCAGCAGTTCCTGGGTGGTGGTAAAGGTAATCTCTTCTTCGCTTTGGTCGGCGCGCACCTCAAAGCCCTGCGGCACACTGACGGTCTGGATCGTTTCTACCGGTTCAAGGGCGGTCGAGAGCCAGAAGGTCAGCTCGGTGCGGGCGCTGGAAGCGGGCATGCGCTGCAGGCCAAGCATGTCGAGAAATTTGATGTAGTTTTTCTCGGGCACGCGGTTCAGGCGATAGGTCATCAACTCGGTCATCCAGGCAAATAACTCGATCAGGGTAATGCCGGGGTCACTCAGGTTGTACTCGGTCCATTCCGGGCAATAGTGGATGATGCGCTTGCGGGCTTCGTCCACCAGGTCGCTTTGAAAGCGAAGGTCGTCCAGGTTGGGGGAAGGCAGGGTCATGGTTGGCTCCTGGGTTAAATAACTTCTTGTTCGTCTTCAATAAAGAATGGATAAACGATGCTGCGGGTATCGTGGGTGGCCTTGATGCTGTACTCGATCTCTGCTATCAGCGCACCAGGGTTGGAATCGTCAAAAACGATATTCACGCCCTTGACTTCGATACGCGGCTCCCACATCCGCAGGGACTGGTGAACGTATTCCTGCATCAGGCTGGCCGTGGTGGCAGAACGCGGCTCAAAGAGTAGTTCGTGGGCGCGGCAGCCAAAAGTTGGGCGCATTACCCGCTCACCCTGGCGTGTGCCAAGGATAATGCGGATCGACTGCTCAATGTCCTCCGCGCCGGTGACGAGTGCCACCTGTCCGCGCGCATCGGTGCGAAGCGGAAAATTAAGACCATTGCCTAAAAATGTTTGTGTTTTTTGCGACATGCAGCATCTCCAAATCAGGGGCCGATTATGACTGTCATACAACCCATCACAATCGAATCGGGCGGGCCGGTGCAGGTTGCCATATCGCCCAGGCGGGCGGCGGGCACGCCGCCGATGAGCACGGTGGGGCTGCCTGGCGGCAGGATCGGGCCGCCGACGTGCGGAATGGGCGGCACCCCGGGGGTTTGCATGGGGCAGGCGTGCATGTCACCCACGCGCGCGGCAGGCATGCCGCCGATCAGAACGGTTGGAAACCCGGCGACGATGCTGCCACCGTGAGCGGTGCTATCTCCCATACGAGCGGCTGGAGGCATATTTGCGGTACCTTTCTAATTAATTTTGACCAGCGCGCCCTGGATTTCAACCATGGCGCTGCCTTTGACGGATGTCTGCGCGCCCTGGATGTTGGTCTGGGCCTGGCCTTGAACATCTACCTTGGTGCCTTTCAAGGCGGCCCCGGCAGCCTGTAAATCGAGCTGCGACTGCCCGGCTTTGAGTGAGGCGCCTGTCTGGGCCTGCATATCGACCTTTTGGGCATTGAGCGAGTATTCCATCTTGCTTTTGACGGTCATTTTTCCGCCGACATCAATGGTCAGATCGCCTTGGACCGTGATATCCATCGAGTTTTTTACCGAATCGATCATGATGCTGTTCTTGCCGGTCTTGTCCTGGATGATGATCTTCTCCTGGCCCTGGGTGTCATCCAACACGATGACATGCCCGGTGCGTGACTGCATAATACGCTGGTTGACTTTTCCGGCCGCTATCGCCACTCCGGCAGGCGCTTTGGGTGGTTTATCCTTCCTGTTCCACAGCGCGCCAACCACATACGGCAAGCTGGGGTCGCCCTGCTCAAAAGCTACCAGCACCTCGTCGTCCACTTCGGGGACAAAGAAGAGTCCTCGGTCTGCTCCGGCTCCGGGCAGGGCCAGACGCGCCCAGGCGCTGTCCAGCGTGTCGTCAGGCATCCACGGGAATTTGACACGCACCCGGCCAAGCATTTCAGGGTCGGTATTGCTGGTCACAAGCGCCGGCATGACGCCGTACAGCTTGTTCAACTCGTGGTCTTTGCCCAACAACAGGTGCCGAATGGTGTACGGGTTGCGCCCTGAGACTTGAAATTGGACTTTATATTGACCGTTGCGGTAGATATGACGGGCTTCGGTGGCAAAATACTTGCCCGAAAAGCGCACACCGACATTGGTGACCATCATGGTCGTTCCGGCCACCAGGTTGGGCGCACCGCCATCCACTTCACCACTGGCGCGCACGAAAGAACTCTCGTGCTCTGCAAAGCGCGCCTTTGCCTGGGCCGTGGCCATCATCGGAGTGGTGGTCGAGGAATCCACTACGTTATCTTCGAACTGTTTCATGAAGGCGGTCATGAGCTGCTTGCTGCCTGGCAGCGCCGCTCCCGGAATGGCTGCCACCGTGCTGCTCATGTGCGCGCTGGACGAGCTGCTAACGCCTTTCTTCAATTTGCTATCCCAGCCGCTGGCGCTGACTTTGGAAATAGCCCCGGCGGCAACGATACGCGGCTCAAATTTTGACAGGTCGTTTTGCCAGCTCAACGAAACCGGGGTGCCGCGTTCCTTGCCTGCCGGCTCAAAATGCAGAAAACGTCCATCCACATATACCTGATATCCCAGCATCTGGGCGCGCGCCCATAAGAATTCCCAATCGCTCTGGTTGTATTGCAAGATATAGTGATACATCAGACCGCCCA
The DNA here is from genome assembly GCA_022013685.1 of Anaerolineae bacterium. Classification (GTDB taxonomy): domain Bacteria; phylum Chloroflexota; class Anaerolineae; order Anaerolineales; family Villigracilaceae; genus UBA8950. The sequence continues at coordinate 35,361 of JAKLPV010000024.1, read as the reverse complement.
AGCCGCTCATATCAACCTTCGGCACCAGGCCATTTTCACCGGCGATTCTGGCGACGATCTGCATATCGGTCAGGGTCGGCGCGATCGGGTTGCCATCGCCAAATGCGCGGGTTTTCTTTCCGATCATCAGGCGGTGACCGAGATCGTAACCGCGAATCCGCAACTGGACGTTACCTCTATCCGAGAAAACCGGTTCGACCGAAGTAATCTCACCCTTGATCAGGGTATTAAATTCGGGCAGCATGCTCGGCAAATCTGTAATACGAGCCGAAATCTCCACCGAAGCACCAAGACGATACATCAGGGCATTATCGATGTACTTGAAAACGCCCGGGATATCCGGTTTTTCCTGGATGACAATGGTGAACATGCCAGGCATAAAGACGCTTGTATCGACAACAATTTCGACCGTATCGCCGAAGAAAGCCGGGTTGGGAACGCCATCGATTTTGACCGAAAATTCAGGGTTCATGGTTTTTTATTTATCCTGTGGAATGACCAGCAATTGGCCGTCCACCAACTCGAACGGGTCATCCATCCCGTTCGACTCAGCCAGCAAGCGCCAGTAGCGCGCATCGCCATACTCTTCAAAGGCGATCTGGTCAAGGCGCTGCCCGGCATGGACCCGGCGCGTCTTGCGCGAATCAGTGCGGCTGGTCGGGTTCTGAGCCGGGATGATATCGTCCCAAAAATCCTGTTGTTTAAACGAAACATCTGCCTTGGCCCGAATGGGCAGGCCGTCTGGCGAAAACATGGTGTAGGTGATTTCCACTTTTTCCACTACTGCCATGAACAGGGTAATTTTTCCCCAAATAAAGGTCACCATCGGCGGGTTGGAAAATGGCACCACGAACATCGAACGCCCGGCCCCGCGCAGGGTTAGCTGCAAAAGCTGGTTGGTAAGCTCGCGCACATCTTTTGGGTCTGGAACATTCGGCGCAGATTCATAAGAGTAACTGTCAAAGAACAGCGAGAGGCTGTAAGTTGCCGCCTCGCCGCCTGCAAATTGCAGCCAAGGTGAGGTAAAACTGGGCGATTTCTCGCCCTCCCAGGCGGCTTCTTTTGAAATGGTCAGCTCGGCTGGGTTAAACTGGCATTCGATTTCCCCGCTGACCGGCGGGATCAGGCATTGCCATTTCAATTTTGCTTTTTCCATAAAATAACCTCTTTGTTATCGCAAATAACCCGCAGAACGTTCTGATTCGATCTCGATCAGGCGCTTGACAATTGGGAACACATCCTCCGCCAGCTTATCCAGATCAAGCGCTGGCTCGCCCTGTGAGTCTTCCTGATTTGCGGCGCCCGACCCTCGACCTGATGCCGATGCTGGCGGGCTGTGCTCCTCCCACATGCGCTGGACAACGTTTCGTGTCGAGGCCTGCGGCGCTGGAATGGGCGGCTTTGCCTGTGATTGGGTGGCCTGTGGAGCAGATTCCTTTACCGGAGTCGGCGGCACCGGCTGGAAGGTATTGGTGGGCAGGGCTGAAAGCGTTTGGCCCCCGCCCGGAGCAAAAGCGGATTGCGGCGCGGCGGGTTGTGTCCGCGCTACTGGCATTTCAATGGATTGCCGCTGTGGTACGGCGGTCAGTTCGGGCTGCTGCGCGACAGTCGGCGAACCCTGGCGCTGGACAGATGCCAGCGATAAAGGGGGGGGCTGTGTCGGATGTACGGGCGCGCTGGTTGTCGGCGCAGGTGTTTCGCCGCGCCGTAGTTTGAACAGGTTGGGGCGCAGCATTGCCGGGCGGGCGGCAATCTTTGCTTTGATCGTTTTGGTCGCCAGGGAATGTACTTGTTCTGGTGCGGCCCGTCGTTGGGCAATATGAGCCAGAAAAGGTGTTTCTTTTGGCTGTGGGCCAGGTTGGGCTGCGGGTAAATCCGGTTTTGTGCTGGTCGGTGTTTCAGCGGAGGCGTCCACCTGTTCAGGCGTGGGCTGGAATTTCGCTGGGGCTGCCGGGCGGGGCTTTCCTGCCAAGCCGGATGGCAGCGTGGCCGCTGCGGGCAGATCAGGCTGTCTTTGCAGGTTGGATGCTGTTGCGCGCGCTGCGGAAGCTGGTTTAACTTCAACTGCACGGGGCGGCGACGCGATTGACGCTTTTGCCGGCGCAGGTGTTGCAGCTTTTAGGCTGACGGGTTGTCCTTTGGGCAAGGCAGGCGCCGCGTTTTCTTTTTTTCGCGCTGTGGGCAATGCGCGAGCCAGTGGTTTTTTATCCGCCGGGACGGAAGCGCGTGCCTGGGCGGTTGTTCTCGGTTCCGAAGAGAGAGCGGGCTGCGCGGGTGTGTGTGTCTCGGGAACTGCCGGAGACTTCAAAGCGGGAGCGGGCGGTTCGGGCGTCCGTATCTGCGGCGGCGCGAGGGACTTCGAAACAGGGAGGGGTTGCCCAGGCGTCTGCGCTTCGGGCGGCGTGGAAGGTTCCGAAAGGGGGGCAAGTTGCGCGGGAGTCTGTCTCTCATCGTTAGCGTGTAGCCCTGAATCAGCGTCAGGTCGGTCGGGAGTTTGTAAATTTGTATCCTGCTGGCGCTGGACGGTTGGCGGGGTTGTGACAGGCGGTTGCGCGACAGGCGGCTCGGGCCTGTCGGCAGGTTCCTTGCTGCGGATTTCTTCGATGCGCGCATAGCGGCGCACTGACGGATCGCCTGCCTGGGGTGGTTTTTTTTCTGGGGCGTCAGGTTTTTGGCTGACGGTTCGCGATTTAACCTGTTCTTTGAACGACTCCAGGCTTTGGCCGGGCTTTGGGAAAGTTTGCATGCGCTGGATGATGCTTCCCTGACGTAAGGTTCCTGGCTCTTCCGGGGTCTGCGCCGCGGCAGGGCTGTGTTGCTGAGCTCCGGTTGGTAGGATTTGTTCCATTTCAGACCAGATGTTTGCATCGGGTGTAGCTGGCGCTTTGATGTGCAACAGACCAGATAGGTTGGTAAATTTTTCTGGCAGGCTGCGGCCAATCAGGTTGATTGCTTCAGGCTGGATGAAGCCAAGCCGGTCTTTGCCCAGAAAGCGCATGTTTTGGGCGATTTGGGTATATTTTTGAGCGCCGAGACCATCCAACACAGGCGAAAAGGAGCGCTGTTGGTCGGCCCGACTTTTTAAGCCGGGGGTTAACATGCGCCGGGTGTTTGCCTGGTGCGATTGCAATCGTTGGATGAGCGGGGTCGGTGAAGTCATGGATTATGGGGCCGGTGGTTTCGGTTTGAAGGTATTGTCACCAAGCTTGAAATAATCGAAGGTAAGCTCGAGTGTTTCAATGGCAATCTTTTCCGAGTCGTCCAGGACCAGGTCTGAAATTTTCCAACTAACCGGATAGGCGTTGAAAAAATTCCAGGTTTTGATTGCTTCCCAGATGTATTCGCCTTTGGCGCCGCTATAAGCCGGGTTTGGCCGACGCTGGATAAGATCAAAATCTTTCTTCTGGGCGCGTCCATCGTACATGCCGTCCATCATCCATTTCCAGAAAAAATCGGACGAAGTTAATCCGGCTTCGAAGGTGACATGCTCAAAAGAGACGTGGCCGGGAAATTCATGAGTTGCCTCGTTTTTGCCGCCCTCGGTCAGGGCCTCTATTTCGCGTTTGACCGTCAGCCCGGCGACCGATTGGAATAAGGCCACAACGTCATCACCCATTAGGATGGAAAACTGATATATCGGAATTGGGTATTCTTCAATATCCCTGAGCGGTTTTAGCGAGGCGTTGACTATTGCTGCCGGTTTGTTCGTTTTTTGAAGTAATCCCATAACCTACCTGCCTGTAAGGTATTTGCCGAAGCGTTCGGCTTCAATTTCTAATTCACGGCGCAACAAAGCGACAATCTTTTCTGCCAATGCTTCCATGTCAATAACTTCTTGCGGGTCATCGACCAGCCCGGTGGCTTCATTGGTTGGGGACAAGTTTTCATTTTGCATTTAATCAAGTTCCCTGATTGAGACGTTTGTTGATGTTGGCGATTTCTCGCACCCACTGGCGTCGAAAGCGGTGCTCAAGGTTAAGAATTGCATCTGGCTGCCAGTGGAAATAATATGCGATGTAGGCTACCTCCTGGTAGAGCTGTTCCCTGGGGTAGCCTAAGACACCCCCCCCAATGTCGAAAGATCGACCTCAAAAGGTTGTTGGCAGTGTGGGCAGTTGAATTCGCGGCGAGTGTGTCCACTTTCGTTGATCTGGCGGTAAAACTCTTGCAGGTAGGTCAGGTCAGCGGCAAATAGATTTTCGATGACATTGGTATTGACGGCGCGCAGGCTGCCCAGCCCGGTGATAACGCGCGCCAGCAGAACGATGACAATATAGGCTTCGTTGCTTTGCACACGCATATCGTTCAGGACGGTGATCTCGTCCATGGCGGTCGCAAGACGCATAGAGCCTTTTTTGTGCAGGTTGCCTTCTTTGTCGACATAGCCCATGGGTAGTTCAAATTCAAATTCGGTTTTGAGGGTCATTTTTTATCTCTTTTTGTAAGACAGAGCATGAATTTCTACTCTCTACTCTGGGGGATTCCAATGTTCAATGGCAGCCTGAACATCATCTGCTGATGCATAGGCTTCAAATTCGATCCTAATTTCTTCCGCCTGTAATGAAATTTCAAAATCAGTGTATTCAGCTTCAGTTCTCATATTGAAGTCGAAGCCATCAATTTTTGTAGGTATTGCATTGATGAGATGCCACCAAACCAGTGCTTTCCCGTTCGAATCGTTCAATGAAACCGAATAATTCTGTCGAAGTGTTTTCAGCTTACCGTCGAAGGCAGCGCGAAATCTTTCATACATCTCCACCGACGATACATCCATGGCTTTCAACAAGACTACAGGGTCAAAACTGGTCTGACCAGGTATGTACTTCGTAGTCACATTTCCGAGAGCATCAATCACATTGTAGCTGACCATTGAAATAGTCTGATCACCACCAGTCAGCATGTCAAACTCAGCCAAAAGCTTGTTGGGAACCTTTTCCAATATGTCGTACAGCGCAAATTGGGCCTTAGGCGTAGGCTCAGACAAGGGTTGAACTGTCATAATCGATAGCCTTTTTATGATAGTTTTGCGTATGTTTTACCCAGGTATTTTTTTACCTGGGTAAAACATACTATTGTTAGACACACAACGAAACTAACCCAGAAGGGTCAACTGACGCGCTCCACGCCTTCGTGGACAATGGTTACATCTTCAATCATATAGTTGGTTGAACCAGAATCCATTTCAGGGCCAATGACTTTGCTCGGCCAAGCGTTCTCGAAATTCCAGCGCGCAATCTCGGTGTTATCTTGCGAGTAGGCGACAATGGAACAGTTGGTGCGGGCATCGTCGATCTTGCCTTCGACAACCTGCTGCCGCCACTGCCAGATGTCCATGCTGCTGGTCACGCCGCGCTTGAGGGAAACGGGCGTCCACGAAAGACGACCCGGAATCTGGCGGATGATGGTTTCACCAGTCTCCGAGCTGACAACTTTCTGCTGGATGACTTCCGTCTCCGAGCCAATGCCACCCACCTGGGTAAAAAATCCGCTCAACTTGCCTTCGATTTCAAGGCCAAACTTAAATGCAACAAGGGGGTCTTCTCGCTCTGCCATAAACACATCTCCTTAATCAGGTCTTACCTGTTTTATTCAGAACCCGGCCCAGCCCACTGGCTGATGCGGAAAATAACGAATTCGGCGGGTTTGACGGGCGCAAGGCCGATCTCGATGATCAAGCGTCCGAGGTCGCGCGATTCGGGCGGGTTGAGTTCGTCATCACATTTGACATAGAACGCTTCCGACGGAGCCGAACCGAATAATGCGCCATCGCGCCATACCATGCGCAGGAAAGACGAGATATCACGGTTGACACGCGCCCAAAGCTTGCGGTTATTGGGTTCAAAGACCACCCACTGGGTGCCGCCTTCAATCGATTTCTCAACATAATTGAACAGGCGGCGAACGTTGATATAGCGCCAAGCCGGGTCACTGGAGAGGGTGCGCGCGCCCCAAACACGAATGCCGCGACCGGGGAAAGACCGCACGCAGTTGACGCCAATTGGGTTAAGGGTATCCTGCTCACCCTTGGTGACCTGGTACGCCAGCCCAACCACACCCTGCAAAACTTCATTGGCCGGGGCTTTGTGAACGCCGCGCGTATTATCGTTGCGTGCCCATAAACCAGCCACATGACCGGAAGGAGGCATATTGACCATCTGTTCAGTGGCGGGGTCCATCACCTTGACCCAGGGATAGTACATGGCCGCGTAGCTGCTATCGAAGCCGGCGATATCCATGCGCCATTTTTTGACTTCCTGTGGGCTCAGGTCGGGCGGGGCATCCAGAATGGCAACCCTATCGCCCATGCGCTCGCAGTGCGAGATCATCATCGACTGGACAGCCTTGACCATATCTATGTTGAGCTTTTCGCCGGGCATGGTGGTCATCAGGTCGGGCACAACCAGCATGGTGACATCATCCAATACTTCCAGACCCTCCACGCCTTTGCGCTCGCTGACATCGCCGCGGAAATCGCTGGCGGTCGGCGCTTCGAGCAGTTTCTTCTCGATCATCAAAGGCTGTTCCTGTTCACGCGGCATGGCCTTATCGATGGCATTCTCTTGCAGTTCAAGAACAACAAACTTGGGCGGTTTATTGTTCTTGTAGGCCAGCACAGTCTGCTTCTTGCCTTCGAGAACCGCGGTTTGCAGTTTGACCCCGGAAAGCGTTTCGATATTTTTCCAGCCGCCGGATGGAAGCTCTTTCTCGATCAGCAGGGTGAAAGAGTGATCGCCGCCTGCGCCGGGAGCCGGTTCGGATGCAGCTTCTTCGCCTTCGCCGCCGCCCTTTTTAGCTGGGGCCGGAGCGGGCAGGGCCAGTTCGCCCACGCGAGCGCGCAGCTTCATTCCCTCGACACCTGCCTGGCGGGCGCGAACGGTCAGCGCCGGTTTGCCCTGGGCATTGACCAGGGTCGCTTCGGCCTTGGGGAAGGTGCGAACGCTGACCACATAGCAGCGCGAACCGCCATTGGTGAAATAGCCATAGACTGATTGCGGCAGGTTAACTCCGGCGACAAAACCGCCGAAGCGTTCAACGAACTGCGTCCAGTTGGTGACCAGTTGCGGGCGGTTGAGCAGGTTTTCGACAACCAGTTCGCCGTCGATTTCGCGCGCCATTTCAGCTTTTTCAGTAAAACCAACAAAAGCCGCCATGGCCGTGCCAACACCTTCGATCGGTTTTGGTCCGCGGTCAACTTCTTCAACATAAACGCCGGGTGATAAATATTCAGGCATGGTTTCCTCCTAGCATGAGAGTCGGGTCGGTTAATAAATAAAAACGGAAAAGAAGAAGATAATTGTTCAGTGTCGCTCCTTTCTTTCTCGCCAGAGCAACGTCCGGCTAGACCTGGATGTCGTAGTCTTCGCCCGGAACGTGAATTTTCTGCCGTTTGATGACTTTTTTGTTGAATAAGATATCAAGGTGGTATTCGCCTTCTGCCAGTCCTGACAGGGAATACCTGCCCGCCTCCTCCAATTCGACTGGCTGCTGTTTTTCCACCAATATCAAAGACAGGGTGGATATGTCATACTTCTGGCTTTTGAGTGCGCCAGAGACCACCCAGTACTTTTTCGAGAGTTTTTTTGTGATCTTAACCGTGGCAGGCTTGCCAATGCCGCTATCTTGCAAAAAGCGCATTTCACGTGTGCGTACCTGGGTAAAGATCAACGGGTGATACGGGTCAACAGAAATAGTAACTGTCAACATGATGCCAGGACGCATTTCGTTGTCCAGGACACCCCAAATTTCGGTAAATTTATCGATCGGCCCTGCCTCGGGCGGGAATGTCGCCACTTCGAGCGGGCAGGGATGCGGCTGGTTCTTGAGCCGGTCGCTGAATAGATCAGAAGGCAGGAAAGGATTCCGCAGCAGTCCCATCAGCGCGCTGGAAAGGAGCAGGTGCTCGTCTTCGGCTTCCTTGACCCAGGCGGTCATCAGATAGCGTAAGTCCATGCGCACCGGGTTGCGCCGTACTTCAGATGTGCCATCCGGTTTGGAAATGGTGGAGTATTGCTCCGAACCGCGCAGGCGCAGGTTTTCGCGCAAGTCGAACAGGAACAGGTTGATGGTCGGCTTGTTTAAGCGCGAAGACCATTCGCGTTTGGGCTGATCGAATTGAATGTCGACCTCGTTGCCCTTGATCTCGATCTCGCGGACAAGTAATTTTCGCAGGACTTCATCTATATCTGATATCACGGCAGGGTTTCTCCTCTAACCGGTTCAAGCGGTTTTCTTTAGCCCGGCAAGTTCTTCCTTGAGTTTTTTGTTTTCCTGCAAAACCTCGGAGTACTTTTCCATAATGGCGCCAACGCCACCACCTGCAGAACCGCCAGCGCCGCCAATATTATTGACAACATTCACACTGGGCTTATCGTCATCCTTCTCGTCGCTTTTGGTGCCCAGAAAATGGTCAACACCTGAATTAACTTGTTTTTTTGCAAATCCAAGGGCTTTTCCGCCAGCCCACTTTCCGGCAGAAAGCAGACCGCTGCCCATCTTCTTTCCGGCAGACTTGAAAAACGATTTTGCTTTTTCGCCCTTGGTCTTTTTGCGTTCAGACTGCCATTTTTCATAGGCATCGTCATCGCCGCTTTTGGCAGCTTCTTCCAGGGAAGTACGCCGCTCGGCTTTGGCAGCCTTGAAGTCTTTTTTGCCAACATCCTTGTGAAACGCTCCCAAGCGTTCCTTGGCTTTGGCGATATCTTCCTTGCTGGCCTTGGGGTCTTTCAGAGTGGACATCCATTTTTCTTTAGCGCCAGATTGTTTTTTAGTTTTTTCTACTTGCGCTTCGTCTGTTTTCTTTTTCTCAATGGATGCATTTAGATTGCCAGATGTACCGGCTTTTTGTTCATCCAAGTAAAAAGACTTTAATTTCTTGTCTCTCTTTTTGTCAATATCCATCAATTTTGATTGATGTTGTTCAGAGCCTAACCCCATGCCAGGCGCTTTCTTCTTTAGTTCGCTATGAAGTTTTTCTCGTGCAATGTCAGGGTTGGAATCCAATTTATTTAACTTCTTCACATGAGTATCTGAACCCAAACCCATTGACTTCGCTTTTCCTTCCACACCAGGCAGCATTCTTTTTTTAGAAACTTTCTGCTGCATTTCTGTGGATTTAGCTTTTAATTCTTCCAGATCTATACCGCGCTGAATCACGCCACCCGCATCTGGCTGCATCTGCAATTCTTCTTCAGCCTGCATCTGCAATTCGTCTTCTTCGGCGGGCTGCATCTGTAATTCGTCTTCCTCTGCGGGCTGCATCTGCAATTCATCTTCTTCACCCTGCATCTGCAACTCTTCTTCATCTGTTTGGGCTTGCAAAAGTTCATCTTCTTCGGCCTCGCGCTGGACAGCCCCTGCCGGAGCTGCGCCAACCGAAGCCGCATGTTTCTTACCCATTTGGTCGGCTTCTTTTTCTTGAGCTGTATTCCGCCCACCCAGCTTTAAGGCTCCACTTGCGCCACTCTTACCGCCACCCTGCTGAACAACATGGGTCAATTCGTGGATAATGGTTTCGCGCCCGGCCCCTGAGCCAGGAGCAAAAACGCCGTTTTTGAAGAAAATATCTTTTCCAATTGTGAAAGCGCGGGCGTTAATGGTGCGGCTCAGGGTGTCAGCAGATTCATCGGTGTGGATACGTACATCTTTGAAGCTGCGCCCAAGTTTCTTGGCGGCCTCTTTCTGAATATTTTCCGGCAGCGGGCTGCCCCCGCCGCGCTTCTGCTGAATCTGGCTGGTGATTTCGGGGGTCAGGTTGCCCTGCTCATCAGTCAGCTTTTTACGACGCGCGTCCTTGTCCAGGGCGCGCTGGACGATCTGGTTGCCAACTTGCTGCTGTGCGGCAAGCACATCCTCGGCTCGCATCGTTTCGGGCGCATCGAGCATTTGGGCAGCGTTGGCATTCAGAAGTTTGTGCGCTTGCTGGGGCTTGTTGGCCTTTGCAGCAGGCTGGGTATGAGTTTGTTGGGTTTGCTGAATTTTGGACATTTTAACTCTCCATTATTCACTATAAGAAAAAATCGCTCTCGGTTAATAATTTTCCCATTTTCTGAAGCTCACGGCGCGCGCCGTGCAACAGATGCGGCATTTCAACCTTGCCGCCGTTCGACGCCGCCAGAAAGGCCGCGCTAACCAGGATGTTGCGAATACTACCGCCCGCCAATTTGAAGCGATTGGCCATCAGATGCAGATCAAGATCCTCTGCGCGAGGCATGTTGGGCGGCATCAGCACCTGCCAAATCTTTAAACGATATTGCTCGTCAGGGAAAGGGAAGTTGATGATGAACTGCAAACGGCGCGTGAACGCATCATCCAGATTGGCGCGCAGGTTGGTTGCCAAAATTGAAACACCGCTGTAACTTTCCATGCGCTGGAGCAGGTAACCCACTTCGATATTGGCGTAGCGATCATGAGCATCTTTGACTTCTGAGCGTTTGCCAAAGATCGTATCGGCTTCATCAAAGAACAGGATGGCGTTGCTCTGCGAAGCTTCACTAAAAATATGCTCCAGATTTTTCTCGGTTTCGCCGATGTATTTACTGACCACCGTCGAAAGATCAATCCGGTACAGATCGATGCCGAGTTGGTGGGCCATAATTTGAGCGGCCAGGGTCTTGCCGGTTCCGGGCGGGCCAGAAAAAAGGGCTGAAACACCCGCGCCAGCCGTCAGTTTGCGCCCCAGGCCCCACTCATCCAACACCAACGGGCGTACCTGCACCATATTGACCAGCTCGCGCAACATCTCCATCTGCGTTTCGGGCAAGACCAGATCATCCCAGCTATAGCGCGGCTCGATTTTGTGGGCCAACTCGGCCAGATGATGGCCTGAATGAAAACGCGCCGCGGCAAACAAATCCGCGCTTTGCAGGGGACGGCTTTGCTGGAGGGCCTGTGACATGGCGCTGGATGCGGCGGCGATAATTTGGCCGCTACTCAGGGCGAATTGCCCCGCCAGCACCCGCAGATCGGCTTCCGTTATGGATTCATTGATCGCATCATCGAGCATTGTGGCCCACAGATCAGCGCGTTCAGCTGCTGAAAGCGTCTCAAACGGGACGAGCATCAACGGATAGTCGTTACCGGGCATATCGCCAGCCAGTTTGCATGGAATACGGCTACCAAGCAAAACAGATTCTCCAACCAGGCGCAAAGTCTCAAATGCATCGGGGAGCAGAGCGCCATCATTATTGATCAGAATTTCAGCACCCTGCACATAAAGCAAAGCTTCCAGCATGCGCGCATCGCGCACCGCCGGGGCCAGTTTTTCGAGCGCAGAAGCAGCTTCCTCGCCCGGCAAGAATTTGACTTTTAGCAGAGGCGCATCCAGTGCAATAGCCAACTGACGGGCGGCTAGTTCCTGCTGCATGGGGTCGTCTCCGTGCAGGCACAGGATCGGTTTGACGGCATCCAGGATGCGGGGAGAAGGCATCGCATCCCGTTCGAAAATGGCGGCAGCCGCTTCCTGTTCCGATTCATCTTCGGGCGGCAGGATTAACTCCGCCCAGTCGCCAAGCGCGGCCGGGGCTGCATACGCTCCGAGAAGCCAATCGACCACCCCCGGTGCGGCGCGGAAAGACTGACGCAAACCGCTGTGCTGATCGGCAGGCTGAAGCAAGCGATATTGCTGAAGCGAGGCATGGCGTTCGAAATAATGGAGGTAGTCGAGGCGAGCCAGGCGGTCTGGCGGAGCGAGCAAGTGCAAGAGCAAATCCACGCTCGGCAGGCTGCGGGTGACATCGTCTTGCAGGTAGCCGTAAATGCGTTCATAGCGCAGGTCGAGAGCCGGGGCCATACAGACGATAAAGGCCCACCAGGCGAAATCATCCAGGCCGAAGGTTTGTTGCAGCGATTTCAGACGTAGCTCCAGGCCTTCAGCTTGGGCCTGGCTCTCCAGGTTTTGGATTTGTTCGAGCGCATCCTGGCGCAGGCGGGCAAATTCGGCTTCTTCGGCGGTGGGCAGTTCCGACCCGCGCCTTGCAGCCAGCGCCAGGGCCTGGTCGTTGGTGATATACAAGCCGCGGAAGCGGTCTGCGGGGTTTTCTCCTGCTGCCTGCCAGCGGCGCACTTCCTGCTCCAGGCGTGTATCCAGCCAGGAGAGGACAGTGTGCAGGTAGTGGCGTTGCAGGTCAGAAGTCTGGGTCATGTTTACTCGAATGGGTCACGGTTTAATTTGGGCGCAAGCGCTTCGGTGAGTCTTTCTGCGGCGATCAGGCGCGGCGCAGTGTTCTCGGCATACAGAAACTCGAACTGCAAGTTCTTGTTCTGTCCGCTGTTGTCGAAGGAGGTCAGGCCGAGACAGGGCAGGTTAAGGCTGGAAGCTTTCAAATTGTCGCGCACGGCTTCGCGCTGATCCGTAAGGGTTGGGTTGTCTTTTGCGCCCAGTTGATCTCTGGATTGCTCGATGGAAAAATTGAGCAACTGGATGGCGGCGTAGGCTTGAGCTTCAGCCAGGGTCTCGACCCCATCCGGGCAACGGTCTGTCACGATCTGCTGGCGCAGAATGAAAACGCCAGATGCTTCGGGCGATTGCAAAAACTGATGGCTGGCAAACCCGCCTGATTGGCCAAGCAAGAGCGGCGCATCGCCTGGCACGAAGAATTCGCGGAAGGCGCTTACGATAATTTGGGCTGCATCAGGATTGCTGGCGACAATGTAGACCAGGTGAACTCCTGCTTCCTGCATGGCCGAGAATGCCTGGACAAGGCGGGCCTTATCGGGCTCATCGGGGTCAAAATGCCCGTAGTAGCCAATTTCGATTTCCTGGACCATGGCATATTTGGCGGTTTCAACAGCAGTGCTTTCGCCAAAAGTATTCTGCTCGTAAAAAATTCCCAACGAAAGCGGAACGGAAAACTCATCGCCGGTTGTCAGGCTGCTGATAGCCTGGCGGGTGAGAACGGTATCAAACAGGTAAGCGGCATGGGCAGAACCAGGTGCGCTCAAGCGAAAGGCCCATAGATTATTGGACGGTAGCAGGTTGTCGCCAATCGCCGAAGGCACCACCATCGGCAGGTTGAAGAAGTTGGCCAGGGCTGCCGTACGGGTCGTCCCGGCGTTGGTGGTTGCGCCGACCAGGGCAACTACAGGCGGATTGGTATCTTCGACCATTCCGCGCACCGTGACCTGGACTTCGTCTGGCAAGGTACTTTCGGACTCGAGAGACAAGCGTAAAAGACCATCAACAGCTTTGCCAGCCAATTCGTAGCCCGTTTTCTGTTCTGCGCCGAGAACTTGCGAACCCGCTGATAAAGACTGCGAGTCAACAGCGGATAGCAATCCTAACGTGTAGGAGGCTTGCGGCGGCTGGCAGGCGGTGATGAGGAGCACGGACCATGTTACAACCATGGTCAAAATGGAGAACTTGCACTGCTTGAAAAAATCTTTCAAAACTGGTTCCTCGTAATTGCGTGGAAAATATCTTTGGCTGTCGGAGCTATGGCAATGGTGTAGAAAGCTCTCTTATTCAGTTACTGAGAATGTTCCAGTATTGGTCGTAGAGCCTGAAAAGTCGTCACTCGTGCTCGTATAAGTCAATCTAAAGTAATACCCATTGCCGGCAACAAGATTTGACTTGAAGTAAAGTACAAACGCATCTGTGTTTAAACTACCGTTTAGCGTCAGCAGGTAGAAGTCGCCACCAGAATCCGTTTGGCATGTGGTGGATGAAATCTCATAATCGGGTGTGGTTCCACTGCACTTATATATAGTATTTCCCGTACCAACTAATTCAACCTTAACTGTTCCGGCTGGAATAAGGGATGGGTGGTTATGGCCCTGGTCATTGTCCCTAACTCGAATGACGAGGCCTGTATAACTGGCAGTATCGGTGGTGGTGCCGTTCGTGATAAATGTTGGTGTCGTTGAGAAATTAACCGATGTGCTATGCTTTTTTACGGTAAACGGGTAATTGTTGTTTTCAGATGCGTTGAATATGTTGTTACTTCCAGGTACGTAACTCAACTTGAAATAATTTCCTGTACCCAGCATGGTTGATTTGAATTGAATACTAAATGCCGCAGTTTCACCATTTGTAAGCGGCAAGGTATATGCATTTGATGAACAGGTGACGGATGGCGTGATGGTTAGTGTGTAATCTGAACAAGCGTAAGCCGTGTTATTGCTCTTGTATACTTCCAGTTTCACATTGCCGGTGGGAATTAACGAAGAGTGTGCTGGCGTATCAGCATCGGATACGCGGATTTTTAAGTTGCTGTAAGGAATATCTGTAAATGCTCCGGTTGCATTGGTGTTACCAAACGGTAGCGCGGCCGTAAAAGAGACCGATGAGTCGTGTTTGGCGAAAACCATGCCTGGCTGGACTGTGTTAGGCACTTCTTTATAATACTTATTGCCAAGATAGCGGAGTTCGTTATTGCATTGGAGATAGTCAGATGTGGATGTAAAGGTTTGGCTGATGCTGCCATTTTGCGCAATGTTACCAATCTGGGAGAGGTTGGGGCAGGTGGAATCAAGGCTGGGTGAGAATGACCCTGCGAATGTTGTCCCGACAAAAGGCAAGACTGTGCCGCCGCTGATATCGCTTGATGCGAGCGTAACGCCTAGCGATAATGGAACTTGTGCATAGCCGCTGATTGAGCCAGTGGCTGGGTTGAAAGTCATTGAAACGGCCTGTTTGTCAATTCCATTGACGGTATAGGTGTTGGTGACATCAAACAAGCCATTGCCGGAAGTAGCGCTGATTGCGATTGTGCCAGATGTATCGGTAACTATCTCGTTTGTCGTGCCACTAGAGTCAAACAAGATCGTACATTTTTGTGCATCGGTGGTTTTGAGTTGCAAAGTCATGCTTCCATTGGTATTATTTTCATAAACCTGTACAATTATATAGTTAAACCCATCCCAGTAACCATACGATTGATTGAAAATGTAACTCCATTGACTGTATTCAGAATAGGAGTTATTCGACACATCCTGTACGGTCAAAGGCATGTTGGCTCCGCAAGTGCTGGTTCCAATACCCAGATTTGTCCCTTTGCTCAGGAAGTTGCTTGGGTCAATGCTCCACTTTACGTTAGCATTGTATGTATTTAATACGCTGTTGCGCGCATTGCTTGCCGCCACAGAAGGGTTGATGTTATTGGTAAAAGAAGGGGGGAGACAAGTAATACCGAGAGGACAAATGGTGGTATACGTATACTTCACTACATAGTTATAAGGAGCCTTAATATTGGAAGTGTTATCAATACCGATTGTGTATCTTTGTCCAAAATTCAATTCCGAAATTGTTGTGCCAGAGAGCATGTTCGTGCCAGGGGTATCATTTCGTTTAATCGAAGCGCTCAACGTGCCGACACCAGGCGGCGAGACAGCGGTGCTGGGCCGGTTTACTGGCGTTGAAAATCTGAAATCGTCACTGTCTTTTTTTGGCGTGGTTTTATCTGAGAACGTGAGATTAAAAGATACGCCTAATGTGCTCTGAATTGAACAGGTGATGTTGAAGTCTGCAGCAGTTACAAAGACTCCCCCGCTTGGGTCGCCAATGGACTTTTGGGTAATCGTAACTTCGTAAATACCTCCAGACAAATCTGTAACCAGGCTATCGGTATCAACGACGCAGTTTGTGGCTCCCCATGGATTCAGCGTTAAAAGTAGTTTACGATCCGCCAGCGCTGTGGGCGGAAAACTGGTATCATCTGGTGAAAAATTGCTTGCTGGCCCATTCAATACTGTGCGAATAAATGCTTTTTCATTGGTTGTAAAGTTGGCAGGGAATGTAGTGGTGAAATTTCCACTATCACGATACTGCAATTCGGCAGAAATTTCGGTCTGTTGTGTTACTTCAAGCGGTACGTCGCTGCTGGTGGCGCTGTTCAGCGCTGTAGTCCCTTCAAAAGCCGCCGTCAACGTGTAATTTCCGACATGTTTAAAGTAAATGTAACAATCTGCATTGGCGGCGGTTACGATAATTTTGCTGTTATCTGTGGCATCGCGAACACAATTCACACCTTCATCTTCTATGCCAAAAATGTCTGCGCCACTTTTCTCTGTTAACGTCATCCCTGTCGATGGAATTGGTGATACCGGGCTTGTGCCCGAAAGGATTGAAACCAGCCCGCCATTTGGCCCGGTCAATTGAATCCTTTCGCCAACTTTTATCCCGCTCAAGTCTCCAATCACCACCTTTGTGCTGGTTAATACACTCAACTGGAAGGTTGGCGTACCAAAAGAAATCGCGGGGTCTTGACCCATGTAGTAGTCATTACGTGTGTCTGATGGTGGCAATGGGTTGGTGTTATCGTAGCCATAACTGACCGTATAAGTAGTACCAGAAGCAAGTCCACTCACATTACAAATCAGTTTGTATGTGCCGCTTCTTGGTTTGATGGCGCAATCCCAGGTTGCTGAATTGTTGGATGTGATCGTGAAGGCATCGATTTCTGGGGCAGGCAGCAAGGTCGAAAGCAGTATTGGGTCAGGGCTTCTGAACACCTTTATGTCAAAAATGATTTCGGATGTTGTTGCCCCGCTTGTCAGGCCATAGGTGCAGGAAGTAAGAGTATCAGGATTGCTGCAATTCGAAAGGCTTAATAGTATTCTGGTACGGTTAATGCTGATGTTGGGTTGGACAAAATCCGCGGGGTCAATCGCGTTTTCAGAGTGGGTATATTCAAACAGCAGGCTGTGCAGTCCTGAAGATTTAAAGTTTTGGATGGTGATATCCGCATACCCATACCCTTCGGTTTGCCCGTTGGCAGTTGTCGCGGCCACCTTTACCTGGGCAGAGCCAACGAAAACGCAAGAACTTTCTATGATGGCCTCGTTCGCATCCTGTTCACAAAGACTCAGGCTGACTGTCCCTTTGTTATCTGCCAGGGTGGTATTTCTGGGGCGCACTTCGACCAGTGTACGCATCCCTTTGTCCATGTCAAACTTTGTGCTTTCCACTGCAATGGGTGTATTGTTGCCAACAAAATAGAAGGACGGGATTAACTCTACTTGTGAACTTGCAACAACTACCTGCTGGCTAAAATTGGGAGATTTGGATTGGCTATAAATCTTATCTCCAGGAAAACTGGCTGAGATGGTTTTTGTGCCTGATGTGGCAAATTGCAGTGTGCAATTCAGGGCTGGCAATGAGATAGTGCAGGTGGAAGAACCATCAGTTACAATCACAATGCCGGTTGGATAAGCGGAGCCATTGGGGATTGATGAGAAATCAACCGTTACGATAATCTTGCTACCAACTTGCGCACGTCCGGTGGATGGTGAAATACTGGTCACAATTAGCCCTGGGTCTATTAAGGCCGGATTAATCGTTATTTCCACCGGGGCAGCCGATGACAAATTCCCATTCCAAGCGGTTAGGATATACGTGGTGCTTTTGCCGACCCGCACGCTCCTGAATCCCTGTGGGTTGACGTAGTCGGCCACAACTGTTCCTTCTGTGGATAACTGCACCCGCGTCCAGTTGCCTGAAACCGACCAGGCAAATTGCACATCAGATGGCCCCACCGCGCTGAGCGGTGATGCCCGGAAGAACTCAATCTTCGGCGCAGTCGGCGGTGTGCCGTCGAAGACCTTGACCGGTAGCATAAACAGCTGCTCCAACTCGCCGCTTTTGGCTGTCATAACAAAATTCATTGATTCTTGCGGAAAGAAGGGCTGACTGCCGCGCGCGGGCAAAGCGTCAGTGAAGGGCGCAATCTGGATTTTGCCGTTATCGGTGCCCTCGATATTCCATTCGATCATGACTTGCTCGCCTTTCGAGAGTTCGCGTTCTGGCTGGTAGAATTCCACACGATAACCGGAATCGCTATTGCGATCTGTCACCAACTCCACATATTTTTC
The DNA here is from genome assembly GCA_022013685.1 of Anaerolineae bacterium. Taxonomy (GTDB): domain Bacteria; phylum Chloroflexota; class Anaerolineae; order Anaerolineales; family Villigracilaceae; genus UBA8950. Next base: position 17,556 of record JAKLPV010000024.1, on the reverse strand, counting down.
GGGGAAATTTGGATCGGGGATATTTAACACACTAAAAAGCTTATTGCCGCCTTTTGGCTCCAGCCTCGCGTTGGCCTCGGGGCGCACCCAAACCGTAAATGTGCGCACGGTTATATTTGGCTCTGCCACGTTTACAAAGTAACTGCGTAGTTCACTGCCGCTGGCATTTGTGGCTTCAATGGTTACCAGCGAGTCTTTGGTAAGAATTACTTCCTTCTCGCCGCTGAACTCTTCTTTAGGAAGTTCGTAAACTACTTCGTCGATAGTCAGAAATGCCTGTTCGGCGCGCGTAACCGACCAGCGAACCATGACCGGCTTGCCCCTGGCAACGCTGGTCTCGCCGACATCAAAAACGTTGATGCGTGGCGAAGGCGGCACGACCAACACCGTCAACGAACGACGCTGGTCGATGCGTAACAAACCTGAGAGCCAATTGCCCGACACAATTTCATAAGTTGTGGATCGAGCCGGGGCCAGGGTCAGCGAGGTCTGACCGCGATTAATGGCCTGATCCACGCCCGAAATACTGACATTGGTCGCGAACGGCGAAACAGACCACTCCAGCCGGGTTGTGTCGCCCAGTTCGATGATGTCTTTGCCCGATGCCACCTGGAAGCTGTAAATATTGGGCTGTAAAAGCAGAAAAAGCCCGACCCCAACCAGCACGAGCACGAGCATAATGCTCCACCAGCCAAACAGCGGCACTGCGCTGACAGACCCGCTGGTCATCTGGCTTATTCCCTGTGGCGATTGCACTGTCGTTGTGTACGGATAGCGCTTTGAACTGAAAGCAAATAGCCGTCGTTTATGGGGCGTAACCTGGATCGGCAAGTTAAATAACTCGCCAGCCGCAACACCAACTGTCGCCTGGCGGGTCAATGGGGTATTCTCGTTCACGAGCAAATCAAAAACACAGCCGTTTTCGTCATCAATGGCCGAAACGGTAAACTCAGCCGGGCTGTTGCCGTGATTGGCGATCGGTAATTGGGCCTGTCCGTTGCGCTTGCCCCAATAAATACGCTGGTCTTTGGGAGCGAGGCTGCCGATCATAAACTCATAATACGGACGGATAACAAGTGTCAATGCTGTTTGCACTGTATGACCGCCGTAATTGGGCGATTGAACCTGGGCTTGCAGGCTGTGTTTGCCAGCCACGCTGGAAGGATCGCGCGGCGGCGTGATGCTAATGCGCACCCGCGCGCGCTGGCCCTCATTCAGGTTGACCATGCGTGGGCTAATTTCGAGCCACTCATCGGGAACGCCGTTCAGTGAAACAAAAAACGCTGCAACAATTGGCCCGGCATTGATAATTTCCAACTCATAAGATGCGCTTTGTTCTACATCAATCTCAACCAATTCAACTGGTGCATTGACCAGAATAGGGCTTTCGCCTTGTGGTATAAAAGCTGCCGAATCCGCAGATGATGATGCAGGCGCTTGTGTTAGCGTTACATGGACGCTCTCGGGAGAGCCGTTTTGGCGGAAAGCGAGCGCGTAATTGCCTATTTCGACCCGCTGGTTTTCACTCACTCGAACTGGGCTGGCTGCCAGGGGTATGCCATCGACTCGAATCGTGGAGGCGCCTCCTAATGCGATCAGGTGAAACAACCCATCCTGTAGATGCAAGGTGGCATGGAAAGCCAGCGAACTCCCGCCTGGCAGAACAATATCGTTATCAGGATGGCTGCCAATGCTGATAACGGGGTAACTGAAATCAAATTCCTGAACGGCGGTGTTGCTTTTTAGTAAAAATTGTTTATCCATATTTGCCTCCGATCTACGCCCACCGCCAGATGAACAAATAGGCGTAAATCAGTGAAACTGCGCTTATTAGAACCAATAAAACACTCACAAGAGACGGAAGCCAATAGCGCCACAGGTTGACCCTTCCGAAATGGGTGACAGCATGTCGGCGAACTGGATCGCTGATGACATCAGGAAAATCGAGGGCAACTTGCTGTGAAAGGACCGTATAGTCAAAACTTCCCGCCGGATAGCGTTTGGCTGTCGTCCCAACCTGCAAGGTCAGATCGAAGGATTGGCCGGGAGCAATTTCGGGAGTTTGGGCGCGATAAGCCGTTTCTGCTGCCGGATGGGCTGCGGTAAACGCCCCCGAGCCTGCCGTGGCGGAAGGAGGCTGTATCACTTTCTGAGAAGATTGTGCCGGGTGCGCCGCCGGACTCGACTTGGCGGCATTCGGTGCGCCTGGTTTGGCACCGGCAAGCTTTCCGCTCTCTTTTTGCACAGCGCCCACCCGACCTTTAATCGCTTGGGGGGCTTGTATCGCCCGGCTTGTTCCGGTCTGCATCTCGCGTGCCTGGGCTGATTGCGCGCGCAACCCTGCCCCCAGCGAACCGGGAAGCAGGTGGCCGATTGCGCCGAGAAGTGAGGCAACCGTGCCCGCTTTTGCGGCGACAGCCTGACCACTCTTGACCGCCGAGCCAGCGTTGACGGATGGCACCTCGGAACCAGGCGCTGTTCCTTTGGCGGGAGCAGGCGCGGGTGAAACAGGGCTGTGGGCATCTGCTATAAAATCGGACGATTGTTCCGCATCCAGGGTTGTTTCATGTACTTCAACCAATGGCACACCCTTTAGGAAAAGTGAAAATCGAAGGGCTGGTTCGTTGGATGATACGGTCAGCGTATACATACTTCGGCAGTTACCGCGATTCTCCAGGCGAATAGTGTGTTTGCGGTCAGCGCGAACGCGCAAGAGACGGTTTGACAAAAATATTAAAAAGAAAAATAGCGCGCTTAAAGTAAATAAAGCCAAGAGTGAGAACAATATCTTTAGGATGATTTCTAGCGATGGCATCAAACTTCTCCTTGGGCTGGTTGTTTATTCGTCCCAAAAAGATTCCGCCGGGGTGCGGACAACTTTTGGCCTGACAGGAATCGGACGGGCAGGCGGCTTTTCATCCTGCGTGATAATCGTTTCTACTTCGGGCGCAACCTCGACAGGTTCGGGTGCTAAATACATTGGTTCTGGAATAACATCAACAGGAATTGGAGGCTCCACATCCTCCCCGGCTTGCGCTGACGTTGTTTTGTGGGGGGGCTGTTCTATTTCTTGGTGGACTTCTTTGTGGGATTCAACTGCCGCGATCGGCTGCGATGCAGGCATATCATCAATAATCTCAATCCCTTGCTCCAGGAACGGGGAAACATAAATTCCCTGCTGAATGCTGACCTGTTCGCCGGGATAACTGTCTGGAGCGGTTATCGAGACAGTTAAAGACTGAAACCCGGCGGCAGGGCGGGTTTTGCGATGGAACAGGCGGATATTGATTTCTTCTTGTGCGCCTGTATACATCAGCGGGACAGGATCTACCTGATAGCAGTCTTCTGGCAGATTGACAACATCCACCTGGAATTGACAGGAATTTTGTTCGCCCTCATTTTTAAGCGCAATGCGCCCTAGCAATATCGCATTCGGGCGCAAAACAGGTTCAGGCAGGTGCAGGGAAGCGCTGATCTTTGGTGAGGTAGACAGCACTCCGCTGGTCAGTGGCAGTTCGAAAAGTAGCCGCGACTCATTTATCCTTAGTTCATCTCCGGCCCCGACTTCAAAGGGCTGGTAAGTTGGCAAGGAAAGCTCCTTACCATTTGAAATGAGCAATAATTTATCGCCAGACAGGTTGATCGCTTTGATACGGTCTGGTGCATCAGTTGTATATAAGATTTGCAGATGAAATGGGGATATTTTGGGGGAGCGCAGTTGAATATCATTGGCAGGCGAACTTCCCAGTCGCGTGACAGCTTTTGTTATTATAAATTCCTTCTTGAAACCGTCTTGTTCTGAAACGAATAATTTCATGGTTGTGCCTGTTTTTTCATAATCAAACAAAATGGTGATGCGATGATTTAGGAGCATTTCAGGTTAAATTGTGGATTTTGTTCGTATTTATTAGTCGTATGCAGATGCCAAAAAGGGTCGAGTTAATACGGGATAATCAGGCTTGATTTTCTTGGGAAACTGTGAATCGTAAATGCAACCCTATTCTTGTGTAATACTGAACTTAATAACACCGGCAGGCAAGTTGTCAGTGCAGGCATCAAGCTTTTGATTGTTGGCCTGTTTTTAAAACCAATTTCTATAACAGCAACAATCTTCATTACCGCACCTGTTCAAAAAAAGCCATCCAAACAGGATGGCTTTGCTCAAAAAAACTCTCCCTGTTTACAATATTAATAATAGCTAATTTTGTTAAGAAAATCAATCACCAAGGCAATGAAACTAATATTACCACAATTATCTAAATTATAAAGAGCACCCAAAGACCCCTGCGCTTGCTTAATCTTTAAAGCAAAAAAGACCGGGAGCGACACAAAGTTTTTGTGTCGCACCCGGTCTTTTGGTTTTGTGGGCGCGGAGGGACTCGAACCCACGACCTCACGGATGTGAACCGTGCGCTCTAACCAACTGAGCTACGCGCCCGTTTTTCACGTGCGGCCCGAATTATAAGGCAGCTTCCCGCCTTTGGCAAGGCACGACATTCCTGCAACTATGGGTAGCCCGTCGGGTTCTTTGTAAAATTGACGGGCGCGAATTGGTGCAGTTCGTGTTAATGTTTTTGTTACGGCGGCGGCAGGTACAGCCAGGGGTTGACCTTGCCATACGAACTGTTCATCAGCTCGAAGTGCAGGTGCGCGCCGCTTGATCGGCCAGTGCTGCCAACTGCGCCGATGACTGCGCCCTGGCCCACGCTCTCGCCGCAGACCACGTTCAGCGCGCTCATGTGGGCGTACAGCGATTGCCAGCCATTACCGTGGTCGATCACCACCATGTTGCCGTAGCCCCAATCGTTCCAGCCTGCGTAGACGATCACCCCGGCATCCACCGCATACAGGCCCTCGCCCATCGAACCGGCAATATCGATCCCACGATGGTTGGTCTCCGGCGAATAATCGAAACCTGAAATGAAATGTTTGTTCGATGGCCAGATGAAATAGCCATAGCCCACTGCGCCGTCTGTGATAACGCCGCAGGCTCCTGGCCCCAACTGGCGGGCAACCGCCGGGTTATCGCGGGTTACACCGATTGGTGCGCTCCATGAGATGAATTCGCGTGTTCCTCCCGGCACGATCAGCCAGGTGCCGGGCTTAATGTTCGGGTTCGAGTAATCGCCGATGGTTGCCGGGTCAAGATTGTTGGTCGGATAGTTGATAATATCTTCTGGCGTAACATTCAAACCTCGCGCTACACCGTTCAAGCCATCGCCCGATTGCCACTCATAGTAAGTCCCATCTATTGGCAGGATATTGAGTTCCTGACCGGGGCTAAGTCTGTGCGGGTCGTCGCGCAGCGTGTAATAGTTACCCCATAAAATCGTCTGTGGTCTTAGTCCATATTGTTCGGCGATCCCAAAAACGGTGTCACCGGCCTGTACGGTATAGGTTGTGATCTCGGTGCGCGGCCGGCTGGGGATGATGGTGTGAATCATCGCCATGCGCGCAATCCCGCGATAAGCGATTTCTGCCTGCGGGATGGAAGCGGGGTTTACCATGCTCTCAATGGCTTCCGTTTCGACGGAAAGGCTCCCGGCCTGGGCGCTTTGGGGTGTGCTGGTAAAAAAGATCCGTAGCAGGATAACAATCGCCGCCAGCGCCAGAAGGGTCAGCGCGCTTGTGGACAGCCGCAGGATGGTGTCACCCAGCCCCAGCCGCGCCAGGGCTTCGAGCCAGCTTGTCTTGTTTTGTCTGTCTTCTTGGGGATTGGATTCGGGTGGGGATTCTTCCACCGCTACTGTGGGCTTTGCCACTTCTTGGAATTCTTCGCTCATTATTTACCTGTTTTGGTCATCATAACACGGCCCGGAGAAAGCCGTCAAGCCGTGCCTTAATGGCAGATTAACCCACTGTCTCGCGGATGAACGGGTTGAACAGGTGGATGCCCCCAATTGTCAGCAGCGAAATTCCGCCGCAGACCAATGCCGTGATCGGCACCCCCCAGTTTTGGGCCATTGCCCCGACCAGGATGCTGCCGAAGGGAGCAATCCCCTGCAACGACCACAGGTAGGTGCTAAAGACCCGTCCACGAAGTTCGTTGGGTACCTGCAACTGGATCAGGGTGTTCATCGTCGCTAATTGGGTAACCGTGCCCCAGCCCAGAAAAACCATCAGCACCAGCGCCAGGGTTACGTTGCGAGTCAGCCCCAGGCCGATCAGGCTAAAGATGAAGGCTGCCTGCCCAAAGGTCAACAGCCAGCCCTTGCGGCGCGGATTGAAAGCCGCCAGGATGATGGCCGCCACCAGCGCACCGACTCCCTGGAAGGTGTATAACGCGCTGTTGCGGGCTGCCACTGCAGCATCGCTATCGCCAACCTGGGCGAGCACATCGCGCGCGACGACCGGGATTTGTTGCACAAAGGGAAAGCCGATAATCCCGACAGTGGTGGCCATCAGGATCAACAGCCCGATTGAGGCGGTCGAGAGAATGTAGCGCTGTCCTTCGCGCAAACCTTCGAGCAATTTTTGCGGTTTGGGAATGATCGTTTCTTTAAAGGGTGTCTTGGCGTAAAACAGGGCGATGATCACAAATAAATAGGAAACACCGTTGGCCAGAAAGGCCCAACCGGCCCCGTTCTCTTTGATGAAAATCAAAAAAGGAGCCACGAGTGAAGGTCCCAAAACGCGCGCGGCGTTGAAGATTGTTGCTTGCAGGGCAATCGCATTGGGCAGCGGGTCTTTGCCAACCAGTTCGATCAACATTGCCTGGCGGGCGGTGATTTCGACGGCGTTGGCGACGCCCAGGGCCAGGGCCAGTACGACGATGTGCCACAGCTGAATCCTGCCGCTCAAGGTCAGGAAGGCCAGCGTCAATGCCTGGACCATCATTACGGCTTGCAGGATGATAACGATCTTGCGTTTATCGTGCCGCTCGATCAGCACCCCGGCGGGCAGGGCCAGGAACAGGGTCGGCAGGGTCCCGGCAAAACCGATCAAGCCCAGGTCAAAAGGGCGGCCTGTCAACTGATAAGCCAGGTAAGGTTGGGTGGTGGCCTGCATCCAGGTGCCGGTTAGTGAAACGAACTGCCCGACCCAAAATAGCACAAAATTGCGCGAAGCGAGCGCCGGAAAGCGCTCGAAGAATTTGTCCCTGAAACTCATCCGCCAGCCTGCTCGGGCTGAATCATCTGCGGGGAGTCCATTTTCGCGTTGTTAACCATCCGGCTGACCGGGTAGGCGGCCATTGTTTTGGCTGGATAGGCTTTGAGCAAGCCTTGTAACTCGCCAGGTTGGCAGGCAGCAGGGTTTAACCAGGCGGCGTAATCTTGGGGATCCAAAATAACAGGCATTCTTTCGTGCAATGATGACATAAGCAAGTTCGGCGTTGTGGTGATGATGGTGCAGGTTTTTATCTGGCTGCCGTCTGGGCCCAGCCATTCATCCCAAAGACCGGCAAAGGCAAACGGGCGATGCTCTTGCATGTGGATGTAGTAGGGTGTTTTAAATTGTTCGCCTGGCTTTGCGGCTTTCCATTCGTAAAATCCATCAGCGGGGATCAGGCAGCGTTTGTAGCGTAAAGGTCCGCGAAAGGAGGGCTTCTCAGCCAGCGTTTCAGCGCGGGCGTTGATCATGCGCATGCCGATAGTCGGGTCTTTTGCCCAGGCAGGCACCAGCCCCCATGTGAAGAAGTCTGCCCGGTTCTTGCCGTCGTTGGGCAGGACCAGCACCGGCTGGCTAGGGGCGATGTTGTAACGCGGCACAACATTGGCCGGGAATTGAAACCCGGCAAAGGCTTCCTGCAAGTCGGCTGTGTCAACGGTTAAGGTAAATCGTCCGCACATGGCTGCCTCCTATAGTTTGTTAATCCCGTTTTTTCGGCGTTGGGCTGGCGATAAATCCGGGTGGGGTTGGGGTGGGCGTGGCGCGCCGGGCCGGGATGCTGAAGGTGAAGCGCACGCTTGTTTCACCTTGTTCCAGTGCGGCTTCGGGATTGATGACAATGTAAAAGGTATTGCCGGGCGTAAGCGCCAGTTGGCCGCGATTCAGGTCGAGCAGGCGGATGGGTTGCTCCAATTCGTCGCGCTGCCAGATGGCGACTGTTGCGCGCCCTTCACGGAAAACGTAAGCCTGACCTTCGCCGATCAGCAGCAGATCGAAAACCTGGTCTTCACGGTCGAATTCGGTTTTGAAATTGTGTGGCACGACCAGCACGACCACATTTGCGGAGGTAATCTGCTCACCGGTCAGCATATCGATGTGGGGTTGGTAGGTTTCGCCCTCGACGGTGATGGAATCGACGGCATCGGAGAAACGGGCATACAGGCGGCGGATCGGGTCGTAGCGCCAGGAGTGGTAACTGTATTCTGAGTAGCGCACCATGATCTCGTTTGCTTCGATCGCCCAGCTTGGCGGCAGAAGCTCGAAATAGGTGCTGCGGATGGTCTGGCGCACATTTTCGTGGCCGATCTTGCGCGTGAATTCGGTTAGTCCGGCAGTATCGACAAAGAAACTGTTGTAGTCGTCGATACTTCTGTCCCGGCACAGAGGGGGACAGTTTATCCCGGTTGGCACCACCAGACGCTGTAACAGATCGCTGGCCAGCAGGAAATCCTCGACACGCGGGTCGGCGTTGGCAAACACGAGATAGGATTGGTACATGCGGGCGATGTGTTCGTCAAAATAACGCCCGGAGCGTACCGGCCCGGCTTTTTCGGCATCCTGCCCGTAAAAAACGGCGATGAAACGCGTCAGGCCATCTTCGATGTAGTATTCGTAGGTTACATCGGCGCGGGTCAGGCCGAATTGATAGTCACGCACCCGGCGTGGGAAGTTGGTGATTTTAACGGCCATCGGCCTGCGGTCGAGGCGCGAAGCGTCAGACGGAACCAGACCGGTATAGGGGTTGTAATTTTCAGGCAGATTGATCGGCAACATGGGGGCAATCGTCGCCGCGGGAGTGTTGCTGGGCAAAAGCGTGGGCGTGGAATTTGCCGGTTTGGTGGGAGTCTGACTGGGGGTGGACTGATCCGGGCCGGGTTGGGCCGGGGCCGGGAGTGTTTGGGGTACGGAATCAGCTTTCGCTAGTGCAACGTCCCGATTTTGCATCCAAAAAATGAACGCGAAGCCCAATAGGACGAGTGAGAACAGCCCCCACACGGCGAGCAGCAATATTTTTAGCCGGGTTTTGGTCATGAGGTGATTATACCGCCTGATTTTGGGCGCGGCGTGAGGGTGATGATAAAATAACTTTGATTATGTTTATTCTCCTGACTTTTGCCTTTTACGCCCTGGCCTTGCTGGCAATCGGGACGCTGCGTGCCTTAAAGCGTTCCTTTTCCTATTCCTGGCTGGTAGCAGCCCTGGGCGCACTTTTGGCCTGGGGCAGTATTTTTGCCTGGCAAGTGGGTCTGCCTGCGCTTGTGTTACAGAACAACTGGCAGCCTGTTAATCTTTTTTCGGCCTGGCCGGTCTTTTTTGTGGATGAAACAGCCTGGGTATATGCGCTGGCGCTGGGTTCGCTAGCCCTGGCCGTGATCTTGACCGCCCCGGCCCAATCGACAGGGGTCAGTTCATCGGCCTGGATTGGGACACTCGGCCTGACTGCGATGGGAATGTTGGCTTTCCTGGCGGGCAACCCGTTGACCCTGGTAATGGTCTGGACGGGACTCGACTTGTTGGAGTTGGGCAATACCCTGCGCCTGGCGCGCAACCCGAATTTGAGTGAACGCGCTGTGATCTCGTTTGGCATTCGCACCCTGGGAACGGGCTTTGCCTTGTGGGCCAGCGTAACAAATGGCGCGGTGTTGTTGTCTTTTGATGCAATTTCAGCGCCATCGGCGCTTTTTCTGCTCCTGGCGGCGGGCCTGCGCCTGGGCGTTTTACCCCTGCACCTGACCTACCGCAATGAACCGGCCCTGCGGCGTGGTATGGGGACGTTGCTACGCATGACTGTGGCTTCCTCGAGCCTGGTTTTATTGGCGCGCATCCCTGGCGGGCTGGTTTCACCCGGACAGGCGATATTTTTGCAGGTGCTTTTGATCCTGGCTTTGCTCTATGGCGCGTGGAAGTGGCTGTTTGAAGCGGATGAACTTGCGGCGCGCCCGTATTGGTTGATTGGCATGGGAGCTTTATCGCTCTTGGCAGCCCTGCGTGGCAGCGCGGCAGGCAGTGTGGCCTGGGGAACTGCCTTGATCTTGTTTGGTGGTCTGGTTTTCCTGTACTCATCCCGTCAGCGGATTTTGACGCTGCTGCTGAGTGGTTTGACCCTGGGTCTATTTTCTTTGCCTTTCACCCTGACCGCTACAACCTGGCAGGGCGCGGCTTCGCTCGATTGGTTGTTCTGGCCCTTTGCGGTTGCCGGACAGGTGATGCTGGCGCTTGGTTTTGTGCGCCATCTCTGGCATACCAGTGAAAGCGAACTGGCGAATCTGCCGCGTTGGGCTCAGTCTGCTTACCCGCTTGGGTTGTTGATTTTGGCTGCCATGACCCTGCTCCTGGGGCTGTGGGGCTGGCCGGGCGCTTTGCAGGTCGGCTTGTGGCCGGTCGGGTTGGTAGTTGGCTTGTTCTCGCTGACCGCCCTTGGAGTTTGGTGGCGTATTTCAACATTTGGCTCCCAGACTGAAGAAGGCACCCGCGTTGCTTCAAAAGATTCAGATTCGCTTTTGGCCCGCGGGTTGGAAATCTTTGCCGCCGGACTGTGGGGTTTATACCGTACCCTGCGCCGCCTGATGGATTTCTTTTCAGGTCTGCTCGAAGGCGACGGCGGCCTGCTGTGGACGGTGTTGGTGCTGGTTTTATTGCTGATCTGGTTTCAGCAAATTCCGATGTAAGCAAATGGAACAACTTTGATGCTTGAGTATTTGCGCTGGTTTGCCGCGATCCTGATTCTTTCTTCAACCATCACCCTGCTTTTGAGCCGCGATTGGCGCTTGAGCCTGGGCGTTTTGGCTGTTCAATACCTGGCGGTTTTCACTATCCTGCTGACGCATTGGCCGCTGACCATGTCTGCCGCCAAGTTAGTGACTGGCTGGATGGCCGCGGCAACCCTCGGAATGACCCTTGCGAACCAGGCTGATTTTCTGCCGGTGCAGTCGAGCCGCTTGTTCAAGTTCTTCCTGGCTTTGGTGGTTGTCGGAGCGGTGTTCCAGGCCGCTTCTGCGGTCAATGGCTGGATCCCTGCGGCGGGCTTGCCGCTCATTTTTGCTTCATTAACCCTGATCGGGTTGGGCATTTTGCAACTGGGGATGACCGTCGAGCCGTTTCGGGCCACGCTTGGTTTACTGACAATGCTCTCAGGCTTTGAACTACTCTCGGCTCCGTTGGATAATTCGGTGCTGGTTGCGGCCCTGTTGGCAGCCGTGACCCTGGGAATTGCCCTGATCGGTTCTTACTTGCTTACTCTCCATTTTGCTGTTGCGCAGGAGATTGTCGAATGAACGCGCCAATCGTTTGGGTTGGCATACCGCTGGTCATAGGCGCGCTGCTGTTGCTGATCCCGCGTGAGCGGCTGGTTGCCTGGTTGGGCGGATTGACCTCGACGGCGCTGGCTGTGCTGGCCTTGTTGGTGCCGACCGATACCGCATTGAATGTTTTTGGATTTTTCTCCCTGCGTATCGATTCGACCCTCACCCTGTTGGGCCGTCAAATCAGCTTGACCCCTGCCTCTCAAATTGTGCTGGTGCTGGTTTACGCAACCGGGGCGTTTTGGTTCTTTGGCGCGCTGGCTACGGCCAATGCCCGCCGCCTGGTTCCGCTGGGACTGATGTCGATTGCCATTTTGACCGCTTCGCTGGCCATCAGACCGTTTCTGTATGCCGCCATCCTGATCCAGGGCGCGGTATTGCTCGCAGTTTTCATGCTGGCCGAACCAATGCGCCCTGCCGGCCGCGGCCTGATCCGCTTCTTGATCTATCAGACCCTGGCCATGCCCTTCATTTTGTTTGCGGGATTTTTGTTGAGCGGCGTCGAAGCTGGCCCGCGCGATTTGGCGGTTATCTTGCAGGCTGCCATCCTGCTCGGGTTGGGATTTTCCTTCCTGCTTTCCATATTCCCGCTCTCGACATGGCTGCCGATGCTGGCCGAGGAGACCGCTCCTTATCTGGTTGGCTTCGTGCTCTCCACTTTCCCGACTTTTGCCCTCTTGTTTGCGCTTAATTTTGTCGATCGCTACTCGTGGATTCGCGAATCGGATGGCTTTTTTCAGGTCTTGCAGGTGGTCGGCCTGCTGACTGCCATTTCCGGCGGCTTGTGGGCCGCTTTCCAACGCCATGCCGGACGCCTTTTTGGGTATGCCGCCGTGACCGAGATCGGCTTTTCGCTGGTTGCTGTAAGCCTGCCAGACCGCATGCTTGGCCTGGAAATTATTTTCTTCATGATTGTCCCGCGCGCGCTGGCTTATGGCACCTGGGCCATGTCATTGGCTGTTTTGCGCGATGCAGCGATTAACCTGCGCTACCAGTCTTTGCAAGGACTTGCCCGCCAATATCCACTGGCGACGATGGGCATTTTTATCTCACTGCTTTCGTTGAGCGGCGTTCCGCTCCTGGCCAGTTTCCCGATACGTCAGGTACTCTGGCAGGGATTGGCTGCCCAGGGGTTTCAGCCTGCCATGTGGATGGGGCTTGCCAGCCTCGGCTTGTGGATCGCCTCCTTGCGCACCCTGGCCGTGCTGAGTATGTCTCCTGGCAACACGGAATGGGAATCGCGCGAAACGCCTGTTCAGCGCGTGATGATTATGTTCGGTGTGGCGGCCCTGTTCCTGGCCGGGTTATTTCCGCAGTGGGTCGCGCCCCTGCTGGCCAACCTAGGCGGTATGTTCAGCCAGATTTCGCGCTAAGGCCGGGGCTTTTATGCTTGGGGGCAAAACAGTGTAATATGAGGTTCCGGCGCCGAAATACGCCGTGCTATAATCGATAAACGCTTATTTTATCCCCATGGAGCAACCCAGTATGGAACTTGAAGACATCGCCAAACGCCTTGATTGGCTCGAAAAAGAACATCGCAAAGACCATACCCTGATTGGCGACCTGCAACAGCAAATTGATGCTTACGAAGGTAATTTTGGCTTGCTGCGCGACCAGATCAAGGAAGTAGCCACAGACCTGACGCGTTTCACATCCCTGGCTGGCCGCCTCGACCAGTTTGACAGCATGATCGCCCAAAACCGTGCCGAGATCAGTAAAACCATTGAAGACCTCGAAAAACGCCGTGAAAAACACGAGCGCGAGATTGAAACCAGGCGACGCACCGAGTTGGATAATATCAACAAATCTTATCTCGAACTGCGCAAATCGCTTGATGTGCTCCCTGAATTTAAAAAAGGACTCAAGGCTCGCGAAGATGATTCTGCCCGTCTGACCCGTTCGCTCTCCGAGTTGGACAAACGCATCGGCGAGTTCCCGCACGCCGACGAAGAGATCCGCCGTTCGGTGCGGCTGGTGGACGAGGCCCGCAAACAGGATTTTAAACGCCTGGCCGATCTGCAAGGCGAAATGATTGCCGTCCGCAAGCGCTCAGACGAGGCCCGCGAACGGGTCGATATCAATGCCGATTCGCTCCGCATGGTCGATACGCGTATCAACGAACTGCTCGCCAGCGAATCTGAGCGCCGCCGCGCCCAGATGGAATTTATCGAAAGCCAAAGCCTGGCCCAGATCGACCGTGAACGGTTATGGAAAGAATGGCAGGCCCGTTTTGATTCATTTGCCCGCCAGACCGCCAACCTCGACACCCAGATTGCCCAACTTGAAGACACCCAGCGCGCCGTCAAACGCTCGCAGGACTCTTTTGACGACATCAATGCCCGCCTCGAGCGGCGCATCAAGGAAATCACCGAAGTCCAGCGCCTGGCCGAAGACCGCTTCAGGCAGGAATGGGTCACTTTTAAATCTGACGACCAGAAACGCTGGACGAACTACTCGCTGACCCAGGACGAGGTCCAGAAAGACGTGCGCGTCGAGCTGGAAAAGATCAACCAGCGTGTGGCTGCCGTTGACGATGTCTTGCAAGCCATGCAAGATACTTTCCAGCAGACCAACGATCTCACCGAAACCCAGTTACAGGAACTGATGAACTGGACCCACGAGTGGCTGACCAATTACGAGCGCATCCTGGGCCGTTCGGGCGCATCCCGCTAATGGAGATTCTGTAGGGCGGGATGTTATCCCGCCTTTAAATAAAAAACGGGATAACATCCCGCTTTACTTTGGAGATTGAATGCGCGTAATCGGCACCGCCGGCCACGTTGACCACGGTAAATCGACCCTCATCGCTGCCCTGACTGGCACGCATCCTGACCGGCTCAAGGAAGAGCAGGAGCGGGAGATGACCATCGACCTCGGCTTCGGCTGGCTCAGCCTGCCCGACGGCGAGGAAATTGGCATCGTCGATGTCCCCGGCCACCGCGACTTCATCGAAAACATGCTGGCCGGTATCGGCGGCATCGACGCCGCCCTGCTGATCATCGCCGCGGACGAGGGCGTCATGCCCCAGACCCGCGAACACCTCGCCATACTCGACCTGCTCCAGATCCAGGCTGGCATCATCGTCATCACCAAGGTGGATTTAATCGATGACGCGGAATGGCTCGACCTGCTCGAGGATGATGTTCGCCGCGCCCTGGCCGGGACCGTCCTGCAGAAAGCTCCGCTGGTGCGCGTCTCTGCCCGTACCGGATTCGGTCTCGAAGAGCTTCTCTCCACACTGAAAATAATTCTCGCCGAGCGCTCACAGCGCCTCGACCTGGGACGCCCGCGCCTGCCGATCGACCGGGTTTTCAGCATGCCTGGCTTTGGCACAGTTCTGACCGGGACTCTCAGCGACGGCCATTTCTCGCTCGGCGACGAAGTCGAACTGCTGCCCTCCGGCGAACGCGGACGCATCCGCGGACTGCAAACCCACAAGAAAAAAGAAGAAATCGCCCTGCCCGGCTCACGCACAGCCGTCAACGTCTCCGGCTTGCCGCTGGAGGATGTGACCCGCGGTGAAGTGCTGGCCAAACCCGGCCAGTATAAATCCACCCGGCGCATCGATGCCCGCCTGCGCCTGCTCAAGGATATTTCTGCGCCGCTCAAGCACGCCACCGAAGTCAAGGTTTTTCACGGCACAACCGAAACGATTGCCCACCTGCGCCTGTTGGGGGCTGAAGCCCTCGAACCCGGCCAAGAAGGCTGGATCCAACTTGAACTGCGCGACCCGCTGGTGGCTGTGCGCGGCGATCGCTTTATTATTCGTCTTCCCTCCCCGGCTGAGACGTTGGGCGGGGGGCTGGTGGTTGATCCCCAGCCCAAAGCCCGCCACCGCCGCATGGACGAGGCTGTGCTCAAGCGCCTGTCTGCCCTGCTCGAAGGCACGCCTGCCGATGTTTTCTTCCAGGCTGCGCTGGCGCTGGGAGCGGTTGCGCTCAAGGAGATGGCGGCCCGCGCCCGGCTCGAACTGATCCCGGCCCAGGATGCCATCGACGAGTTAATTGCCGACGGGCGGCTTTTGGCGCTCGAGGATGGAAAAACCGTTCCAGACGCCAATACGCTCTTTATCGCTGCCCCGCTCTGGGAGAGTCTCAAAGCTGCCGCGCTGGACGCACTAACCGGTTACCACAAAAGCTATCCGCTGCGGAAGGGGATGCCGCGCGAGGAACTAAAAAGCAAACTGAAGCAGCCCCCCAAGGTCTTCAACGCCATCGTCAAGAAGCTGGCCCTCGCAACAGAAGTGGTCGAAGCGGGCAGTTGGCTGGCGCGGCCGGGGCATGAGATCCGCTTTTCGGAGGCTCAACAGGCAAAGGTGAGTGCGCTCATCCGCCGCTTTGACGGGACTCCCTACAGCCCGCCCTCGGTCAAGGAAACGGTGGCAGACGTGGGCGAAGACATCTACACTGCCTTGCTCGACCTGGGCGAGTTTTACGCGGTCGGGCAGGATGTGGTTTTTCGCAAGCCGGTTTACGAGCAAATGGTTGAGAAAGTGCGCGCGCTGCTGGCCGAAAAAGGTCAGGCGACGGGGGCGGAGGTGCGCGACCTGTTTGACACCAGCCGCAAGTATGCCCTGGCGCTGCTCGAGCATCTCGATGCCCTGGGCGTAACCGTCCGCGACGGCGATTATCGGAGATTGAGAAGGTAATGTTTGTCATTTCGAGCGTTAGCGAGAAATCTTTGCTGCCCCATGGAAGATTTCTCAGTCGCCAAAAGTCGACTCCTTCGAAATGATAATTATCAATAGTGAGAAACTTTATGCGAGAATACAACTTCTACATCTATATTCTCACAAACTGGAATGACAAGGTCATGTATGTTGGCATGACCAACAACCTTGAACGCAGATTGTATGAGCATAAAAATAAACTGGTGGATGGTTTTACCAAGCGATACAATGTGACCAAACTGGTTTACTATGAGCATGGCACGGATGTCCATGTCGCGATTGCACGAGAGAAAGAAATCAAAAAATGGCGGCGTGAAAAGAAGAACAACCTGGTATTGAGCATGAATCCGGATTGGAAAGATTTGAGTCTGGATTGGTATGTGGATTAATATTTAAAAATTGCATATTTTGTCATTTCGAGTGACAGCGACATCGTGCGCGTAGGGTAGAAATCTTAATGGTTATTTGTAAGATTTCTCAGTCGCTGCTACGCAGTTCCTTCGAAATGACAAATGTAGGCGTTTTTTCGAGAGGCAGCGCTTGTCATTTCGAGCGGTAGCGAGAAATCTTAATGGTCATTTGTAAGATTTCTCAGTCGCTGCTACGCAGCTCCTTCGAAATGACAGGAGCCGTCTGGATAGTGGAGAACTCATTATGAATCTTGACCCAACTTTTAGCAACAGTCTGATCCTGCTGGTGGTGGCCTTTGGCGGAGCGTTTTTGGCGGCCCTGTGGCTCTCGCTCGTCGTCTGGACCTGGCGCGACATCCGCGCCCGCGCGCGCGACCCGCTTTCGCAAATTTTGGCAGTGGCGGTCGTGGCGGTGCTCAACCTGCCGGGTGTGCTGGTCTATCTCATTTTGCGCCCGCAGCGCGCGCTCGAGGAAGAGTACCAGCGCACGCTGGAAGAGGAAGCCCTGCTGGCTTCGATCGAAGACCAGGCGCTCTGCCCTGGCTGTGAACGGCGCGTGCGTGAAGGTTGGCAGGTCTGCCCGAGCTGCCACACCAAGCTGCGCAAATCCTGCCAGTCGTGCAACGAGTTGATGGAACTTTCGTGGAATTTATGCCCGTTCTGCGGCACGCCGGTGGAAGGCGTCAAGTTGAGCGAGGCGGAGTGAGGCTGTGATGAACGAAAACCAGGATGAGCAATATCTGAAACTACTTTCGATCTTTCATTATATAGTCGGCGGGCTGGCCGGTTTGTTTGCCTGCTTCCCTATCTTTCATCTGATCGTTGGCATCTTCGCCATCGTTGCAAGCTTTACTGAACCGCAAAGCGGCCCCCCGCTGTTTTTTGGGCTTATCTTCGTGCTGTTTGCCGGGAGTTTTATGCTCATTGGCTGGGCCTTTGCGATTTGCATCATTTTGGCGGGCGTATTCCTTGCCAGACGAAAATATTACATGTTTTGCCTGGTCATGGCCGGCATCGAATGTATGTTCACGCCCTTTGGAACCGTGCTGGGGGTCTTTACCATCAT